>NZ_JBJDRZ020000007.1:0-291654 GCF_044987585.2 Paenochrobactrum sp. BZR 201-1
GCCGGTGCACCCAAGGTGGTGGCAGGCATGAAGATCAATGATCAGGAAGCTGATCGTATCCTGCGTGCTGATCTGGCAAAGTTTGAAAAACGGGTATCTGATCTGGTTAAAGTGCCTCTGAACGATAACCAATATGCAGCACTTGTTTCGTTCGACTTCAACACCGGTGCACTTCACAAATCCACATTGCTCAAAAAACTGAACACCGGTGATTACAGTGCTGTGCCAGCAGAACTGATGAAATGGGTCAATGCTGGCGGTAAACGTGTACAGGGGCTGGTTAACCGTCGCGCAGCAGAGGCAGGGCTTTGGGTTAAGGGTGATTTCGTTTCCTCAAACTACGTTTCCCCTGAACAGAAGAAAGACACCTTGCTTAAGCCAGAGTTGATCGCTTCAGCTGGTGGCTTGCTTTCAGGGCTTGGTGGTATGTCCGCCAGATCGTCACCAATTCAGTGGGCGCTTGCCATTATCATGGTTGGGGCTTTTGGTATCGGTGTATATTATCTGATTAAACGCATGCAGGAACAATCTGCATGAGGCTCACACTTCAACACATCACCGGCGCGATTATAGGAGGGGCAGTTTCAGGCCTCTTTTTTTATGCGCTTGGGGTTCATGACGGCAAACAGCAGGCAGCGCTTAAAGCTGCCGAGGCAATTAATCAGGCAATCCAGAATAGGGCAGGTATCAATGAAACAATCAACAATATGGATGCTGTGCGTCTCTGTGTTGAGCTTGGCGGGTTGCGCGACCAGTGCGAGCAATTGCGCGGGCTGGCAGAAGATCAGCCTTAAGTCCGAAACGGCTGTCTTTGTAGCGAGTAATGACGCACAGGCTGGCAAATCAATTGCCGGTCACAATGCATATGGAAATAAAGCGGGATGTTGGTGATGGTGCCAAACGATAATGATTTCGATCTGCGTTCTCGTGTCGTCGGGAACGAGCATCAGATAACTGCCATGGCCTTACGCGTAACGTCTCTTGAGCAATGGCAGCGACAAGCTGAATTGGCAGATGCCCGTAAGGACGAGCAATGGAAGCACATGGACAACCGGTTCAATGATTTGGAAAAGAAAATATCAGGGGTAAGTGAAACATTAGCAAAGGTTGTCTGGCTGATTATTAGTGCTTTAATTCTGGGTGTAATCAGTTTCATTATTAAAGGCGGATTTAACACGCTTTGATATAGTTTTTCTCAACACTTCGACAGGTTGTAGTGCAAGACGAGCTGCTTTGAGGCGGGCTGTTTTCGCGGCTCTCAATTTAAGCTCTTCATCAATTTCATTTTCGACACGAGTTTGAATTGGGTTATGTGATTGCGTTTTTTGAAATGCAATTTCTGCAGTTTCGCGAAGGGCGCTAAATGTATTTTTCATGAATTATCCATATGTAATTGGAAATAAAAAAGGCCAGACAATTTGTCTGACCTCAGTTGGTATTATTCTCTCATTAGTGCCAGTACATCCGTGGTCAAGAATGAGTAATACCGAATTATGCTGCTTGCAGATTGCAAGCTGACATTTTGCCTGACTTGTTGTCACGCTCTGTGTCGTATCCGATTTTCTGGCCTTCATTCAGTTGGGACATGTTCGCACGCTCAACTGCAGAAATATGTACAAACACATCATTGCCGCCATTATCAGGTTGAATGAAGCCGAAGCCTTTAATTGAATTAAACCATTTAACTGTGCCAGTGGTCATAATGAACCCTCTCTTAGCAATAAATAGGATGCTCCCAGCTCAATATGAACTGTGAGTGCGATAGCGATTTTTTGAAAGGGAAGGTTCGTTAAAGGCGCTAATGATGCGCAAGAAGCAAAGCTAAACAAGCAAATATCGATATCTATAATGTAGGCTCTATAATTATAAAGTCAACCCATGGTTTGGCTTTAAATAAAATCTCTACCCTTGCTTGTTATTGCTCTCTTTATCACCTTCATCTTTTTGCTCGTTGTAAAACCACTCAATTTAATGAGCCACGCCATTGCCATACGCATGTGCCCGTGGCATCCGCGCCCTTTGCATCGCGCGCGCTTTTCTATTTCATCCAAATAGAGTTGTCTTAATCTGCTTTTGCGCAGATCTGTTCGTGGGTGGTGTAGGTGAGGCGGTTGCGCTTGGCGCAAATTAGGCACTTCAGCTAAAGGCACATCTTCAGGCGGATGGTGATTATTATCGGAAATTATCATAAGCGACCCATTTCGCAGCATGTTTACGCGCTTCACAAGTGTGTGTCCGTTATAAACAACAATATAAATGGCGCTGTCATATACGCTCGTAATAGATGTATCCACCAACAAGACATCACCATCCCTGATCGTTGGCTCCATAGAGTCGCCTTTTGCGATGAGTACGCGAGCGTAGCGAGGATTTATATTTATGCCTCTAAGCCAACTCTCCTTAAAGGAAAGTAAATCAATAGTTTACTCAGAATATGGGAGCGAGCCGCTTCCAGCAGAAGCTTGAATGTCAAGCTGCGGAACAAGTGTAAATTGATCACTAATATTCGAATTGATGAGAACATCCGAAGCTCCTACTCCATCATATTTTTTGGGCCCTCAACCTGAAACTAGTCATTCAATACTGACTTGAGCGACATTTGCAATAATCAGTATTTTATCACCGCTAGGAATCTTGCCGTTGAAGTAACCGCGCATAGTCGCTTCCGGCATCTCGCATCTTTTTGCAAATGAGTTGACAGATTCGTCACCAACCGCCTCGCGCATTCTCGCTATAAAAGCCTTTGTATATTCAAAACAGATGAACGATCAGGTGACAACGATATCACATCGGAGAGGACAGGCATCTTTGCCGAGGCATTCGCTGAAATTCGACGCAGCGGTGAGAATGCCAGAGCAGAAGCAAAAGCGAACGCGCATCTTATTGCCGTAGCACCGGATCTGCTCGAAGCCGTCTACGCCGCCTTGCCATTCGTCGAGGATGCACTCAACTACACGGCATACAAAAAGGGGGCCGTCGCCAAACACCTCAAGCAAATGCGCGATGCTATATCGAAGGCGGAGGGCAGCCAATGAACGACCGGCAGCGCGTGAAAGCCAGCATTATAACGGCCCTCATTTATGGCATCACCAAGAACATGGGCCACTTCCAAGAAATCGATCAGGAAAAGGCCGATCACAATTTTATTGTGACGGCCAGCCGGTCGGCACTCTTAGAGCCGCAAGACGATCTCGACCCGAAGCGGGCCGCACAGATACGCCGCCGCCTTGATCGTCTTTACAAAAAACTGACGCCAGTTTTCGCAGACCAGCATAACGGCAAGTGCATGATGACCGTTTATTATTTGCTGGAAAACCTACTCGTCGAAGAACGCCTGTCGGTGAGTGCCGACACAACATTCGGGCAGTCGCTTGAAAAGTTCCTTGAACCGATCCAGCGCCTATTCAACATTCAAAAGCTAGATGCATCCGCCCAAAAGCAAGCCCGCCAGATCAGAGAGATGATGAGGCGTGAGGGATATTTCATTTGACCGGTGCAGTAGCGCCAAAGATAAAAATTATACGATAGGAATATGAACATGCTGGAAGTGTAAACAAAGTTATTTTGGTTGGTTATTTGGGCGCAGATCCTGAAATCCGCTGGTCAAACGGCGGCGATCCAATCGTCAATATGCGGATTGCCACATCGGAAAGCTGGCGTGACCGCCAGTCCGGTGAGCGACGCGAAAAGAGGGAATGGCACATAGTGGTGATCTTCAACGAGCATCTTGCCAAAGTTGCCGAGCAATACATCAAAAAAGGCACACAGGTCTATCTGGAAGGCGCGTTGCAAACTCGGAAGTGGAAAGACCGCGACGGCAACGACCAGTACTCAACCGAGATCGTTTTGCAGATGATCGGCGAACGCGGATCAAATGACGATGCAGAACGTGGGCGTGCGGAGCAACGAAGCAACCAGCAGTCCAGACAATCATATGGTGACCAATCTGGTGGCTCTAGCAGCCGCGATCTTGACGATGAAATCCCATTCTAGATGCGGAGGGCGAATAAGGTGGAAGTGAACAATAATGGAAAAAGGTTGCAGCACTTATTGACCTCGTCGGAGGCGGCAGAGTTTTTAAGAGTAAAACCAAACACCCTGGCTAAGTATCGGATGACTGGAGAAGGCCCGATTTACATTAAACAATCGGCAAGGCGAATTCTATATCGCCGCGATGATTTAGAAACGTGGCTGAATAAGCGTACATTTCAGTCAACAGCAGCCGCAACGGTGAGCGGTATTTAAGCTGAAAACCGAACTATAAAGCACAAAGCCCCCGCGTGATTATCGCTTCGGGGGCTTTTTATTTGGAAAAGTGATCGCAGCCTGTGGTTTAAAAGTGGCTTACTAGTGGCTTACTGATTTCAGAAGACCAAAAATGGCGATAGTCTGCCATATTGTTTTTATTGCTTATGTATTTGATTTCTTTGGTGAAGTTTTGGTGGGTGCGACAGGGATCGAACCTGTGACCCGCTGATTAAGAGTCAGCTGCTCTACCAACTGAGCTACGCACCCACTCATGAGGCGATCACCTCAAGAAGTGATCGGTTCTATAAACAGATGTTTTAAGCCTGTCTACCCTATGTGTTTGTTTTTTTGATTTTTATGATCATTTTTTACGTTTTTACGCATTTTCCCTTTCCATAGGTTGTAAACAAGAGAAAACGGCATGGCATAGAGCACGTGTAAATGTAATTTTGATAGGCTCGTAATGATTTTCAAAGCGGAATCAACGCGAATTGACCAGACTAAATTTAAACTTTTTAAAGTTTATTTTTTCAACTGGTTGTAAGGTTTTGTGCAGAGTGCCATATAAAACTGTCTGCTATTAATTTTAGACGTGATTTGCATATAAATTGCATAGGCTTTTAAATCCCAGTGCTTATATATAGCGAATAATGAACGATTCTCGGCCCGAACAACGGGTTGTTTTATGTGATTGTCAGGTGAACGTGATATTTGTCTGGTAATGCACTCAAAGCACCAGTTTGGGCTGTATGTATTGAGGGCTTAATGGAAAGCATTATTGGCGATCTGGGAAATTTTATCTCTGCGCACAAAGAATGGGCGGGGCCTATCGTCGGGATTATTGCATTTGGTGAATCGCTGGCCATTATTGGTATGTTTTTCCCCGCAACAGCAATCATGCTGTTGATTGGAGGTTTGATCGGCACCGGCGTAATTGATCCGGTCCCTGTTATTATCGGTGCGATTATCGGCGCTGTTTTGGGCGATATAATTTCTTATTTTCTCGGCTGGTGGGTCGGGCGCAGCATTATCCATAAATGGCCGCTGAACAAACATCGAAGCGGTGTCGCGCGTGCGCGTTTGCTATTTCGCCGTTATGGTTTCTGGGCCGTATTCTTAGGTCGTTTTTTCGGCCCTGTTCGCTGTACTGTACCGTTGGTGGCAGGTATTATGTCGATGGATCAAAAACGCTTCCAGACGGCTAATATTCTGTCGGCCGTTGTCTGGGCGCCGGCGATGTTCTTGCCCGGTTGGCTTGCTGCACGCAGTGCAGGGATTTTGTCCCATATGAACGGTAATTCGATGGTCTTGATGACTGTAGTGATTACCGTTGTGACGACGGTATTTTCTATTTTTGCAGTGAGATATTTTAAAAATCAGCCACGACGTGTACGAAAACGCGGCATTCAAAAGACCATTTCTGAATAAGTTACAGGCTTTTTTTATCGTCGGGTCTTGATTGTAAAGGCTCCACTATACATAATATCAACTCCGGCAATCGTGCCGGAGCCCACGGGAAATACGGCAAAAGTGAACGGTTAAAAACCGTATGCGTTTGGTTTTTAACCAAAACACGTGTAAATATGCTGTTTTTCCTTCATTAGTAAGGTGTACTACGCTTTATGCCAGACGATAGTTCTGACGAATCTTTACCGCGAAGTAGGCAGGTTGCATTCGATGTTAACCTGCGCTCTTTTCTTTTAAAATTGAATTCCTATGGAAGCGGGCAGGCGTTTTTATGCTTGTTCAGGCTGTTGAATGCGTGGATTTTGCGTCAACGGCAGATGAACCATGATCCGCATTATTCAAGCAGGTTTTCTTGTCTGCCGGTCTATGCAAACCGGAGACATATTTTTCCTCGTAATCATTACGGCAGGATTTAACAGCCATGGAATGGATTGCAGACCCGAACGCATGGCTGGGTCTTATGACCCTCATTTTGCTCGAAATAGTACTTGGTATTGATAATCTGGTCTTTATTGCCATTTTGGCTGATAAATTGCCGCCGCATCAGCGCAATCGCGCCCGTTTGCTTGGCTTGTCGCTTGCATTATTGATGCGCCTTGTTTTACTTGCTTCAATTTCCTGGATTGTGACGCTGAAACAGCCTTTGTTCAGCGCGCTTGGTTTTTTCTTCTCCGGTCGTGATTTGATTATGGCATTGGGTGGTGTCTTCTTGCTGGCCAAGGGCACGATGGAGCTGCATGAGCGCCTTGAGGGTGGGCACAAACAAGATGGCGGTCGAATAGGGCATGCGGTATTCTGGCAAGTGATTGCACAAATTGTCGTCCTTGATGCCGTTTTCTCGCTGGATAGTGTGATTACCGCCGTTGGTATGGTTGAGCATCTCTCGGTCATGATTATCGCTGTCATTATCGCGATGGGCGTGATGATGGTTGCGTCGCGCCCTCTGATGGACTTCGTCAACCGTCATCCGACAGTGGTTATCCTCTGTCTCGGCTTCTTGCTGATGATTGGTTTCAGCCTGGTGATCGAAGGATTTGGTTATCATATTCCTAAAGGCTATCTCTATGCGGCGATCGGTTTCTCGGTTCTTATCGAGTCGGCTAACCAGATGGCGCGCCGCAACCGTGAGAAATTGGTGACCACCAATGATTTGCGCGAGCGCACCGCGGGTGCGGTATTGCGTTTGCTGGGTGGCGGGCGTGGCGGTGATGCCTTGTCGGAAACCGTCGATGTGATTGCCCATCATACGGCAAGCAGCGATGTGTTCCGTCCGGAAGAAAAAGAAATGATCCGTGGTGTGCTTGATCTTGGCGAGAGACCTGTGCGCTCGATCATGTCGCCGCGCAATGAAATTGAATGGCTTGATCTGGATCTGGATGAGACGAAAATTCACAGTATGATCAAAAAGCTCAATCACTCGCGTGTGATTATGGCACATGGCCAGATTGATGAATTCCAAGGGGTGGCCTTGGTAAAAGATTTGCTGATTGATTTAAGTGAAAACAACACAATCAATTGGGAAAAGCACATTAAGCAGCCACTGGTTGTACATGAAAACGCCAATGTTTTGCGGGTGATGGAACAGTTGCGAACATCACCGGTGCAGATGGCTTTGATCGTGGATGAGCATGGGTCATTTGAAGGTGTGGCAACACCTGCAGATATTCTGGAAGCCATCGCAGGTGAATTCCCCGATGAGGATGAAGTCAGTTCAATTGTGCGGCTTGAAGATAATAGTGGCTGGTTGGCTGATGGTTTTTGTGACATCCGCCGTTTGAGTGGTCTTGTCGGTCGTGATTTGGTGGATGAGGATGACCGCTACACCACTTTGGCAGGTTATCTCATCTGGCATCTGGGGCATTTACCACAAGGTGGTGAAACGATAACCGCTGATGACTTGCAGTTTGAAATTGTCAGCATGGATGGTCGCCACGTCGGCAAGGTACGCATTACGCCGGTTGCGTCTGAATATGAATAATCGAAGAATTTAATTTTCGGATATTTAAAACCCCACTGATTTTAAGGCGACAAAATCAGTGGGGTTATTGACAAAAAACTTGAAAACTATGATGATTAATCAATTGTTAACCTGTGGTGATGAGCCGTTTAAGCTTTAATTTCCGCAAGTGAATTATGAAGCATCATGGATTTATGAGGGAGTTTCATGCGCTCTTTATCGGATTTTTTTCAAGAGGCTTTGGGTATAAAAGCATTGCAAAACAGTGCTGTGATGCATTTTTTTGTTAAAGTCAAAGCCAGTGCGGAAGAAATCGAACGCCGAAAACAGCGTCGCGAAAATCCGAGTGAAGAACATATGCTTTGGTGCTGGAAGCACCGCGGCATATGGTGAATTTTTAAATAATTGCTTCAAAAGTAACGCATGACGAGCCGTCTGTTGGCTCAACGCCATACTGATAATCGGCCGAGCGCTTGATTTGCTTGAAGCCTGCTTGTCTTAGCAAAAGCTCAAATTCGTAAACGCCCCACCAACGCAGACTGAAAAGTTCCAGCTCTGTTTTGACCAAGTCTCCTTTGTGCCAATGTTCATAGCGCAATTGTGAAACGGTTTTCTGAGCGAAATAATCAATCGCATAAGGCATTTCGGTCAGAACCAAAAGATCATCGCCGACCGGCCAATGGCGCACACGTGGTTTTTCTGCCTCATCAAGACGCGGATAAATATCGACAATCAGCTTGCCTCCCGGTTTGAGCGATGAGGCAAAATTTTGGACTGCACGTTCAATTTCTGCCGCATCTGTCATGAGCTGAAAAGAGCCAGCCGGAATGATGATTGCTGAATATGGGCGTTTTGCCTGATAGCTATCATAAGCAGCCTTGCTTAAATCCGATTTGAGATTGCGGGTTTTGAGTGCCTGCTCGCATAAATCAAGCATTTCTTGCGACAGGTCATAGCCATCTACCTCGATGCCGACTTCAAGAAGGGGAATGAGTATGCGGCCATTACCGGTTGCTGGTTCAAGCACAGGGCCATCAATATCTTTCAGACAATCACGATAAAATTCAACATCGCCGAATGATTTGCCGATTGGCTTGTCAATTTCATAAACCCATGAGGCCAAACGGCCATAAAGATTATTCATAATTTTTACTCAGACGTTTTATTTACCCACGATTGGCTCTGAATTTATCTTTGAGACGGTTAAGATCATCTAAACTCCAGTCTTGTAAATCCAGCACTTCACGCCATGCGTCAATATAGTGCTCCCCAGCATAAACATGTCCATAACCCATAGGCGTTGTGGTGGCCATGGCTAAATCAAGTGCCAATTGCAAGAAGGTTACAACCGGATACCAACGGAATTCCGCGGATACATCGGGGCCACGAGGGTCGTCCATCCATGATGGTTTGCTATAAAGGGAAGAATATTCAAAAAAGACAATCGGATCACTGGCATATTGTAAATAGACCGTACGAATAGGCCCCCAAGGTGCAGATGCATTATTGAGGTTATCTTTTTGTGCAGTAAAGCGTACATAAGAACCATCACCAACCAACGGCAGCCATGATGGGCTGTCATGATTGCGTGCTTCGGTCATGGCGTGCCAAACGCTGCTCGGGAACGGTGGGCCGGCTAAAAGCGAACCTTGATAAGGGTCGCCAATAACTTCAAATAATTCAGCTGAACGCTCGGAGCTTAAGGCGCCAAGGCTCAAGCCATATAGATAAAGTTTCGGACGTTTATCTTTCGGCATTTTTGTCCAATGACGATAGACTTCACGAAACAGCGCACGAGCGGTTTTGCTGCCATAATCCGGCTCGAATAGCAGAGACAGCCAACTGGCAAGATAGGAATATTGTACCGCGACGCTGGCAACATCGCCTTCAAGCAGATATTCAGCCGGATTCATTGCTTCTGCGTCTACCCAACCGGTGCCGGTAGGGGTTACCACAACAAGGGATGAGCGTTCAAAACCACCAGCGCGGATAAGCTCTTTCAGCGCTAGTTTCGCACGCGCATCCACTGTATCAGCAGCATTCAAGCCGACATAAACCCGGATTGGTTCCATGGCAGGCTTATTGCGGAAGGCGCTGATGTCTTCTTGTGTCGGGGCATTGGCGATATATTCGCGTCCCTGACGGCCAAGATCGCGCCATGCAATGAGTGATGATTTACTGCCGGTTTTTAAGGGATCCAGTGGTTGTGCCGTATCTGGCTCCATCAACTCATCAAGTGCACGGAAAGAGGAATCAGCCATATGCAATGCACCGCGGAACAAAATACCTTCACCGGCACTCCAGAAAATGGCGACCGCAATAATGCTGCCAAGCAGATAGGCCATTGGTTTGGGGGCAAAGCGCTGTGCATTGCGCGATGAAAAATGCATCACCCATTTGAACAGGCGTACAATGCCGATCAGAACTGTAAAAGTAATGGATGCAATCAGTGCGACATAAAAAGGATGTGCTGTTTCTACTGGCTCCAATTGCATCAATGCGCGGATGGAGTTTTGCCATTCAGCGGTGCGCCAAAGAAAGATGATCAATACAGGAATGCAGAAAGCACTCCCGGATATTTTAAGGAATCGCCGTATTTTCGGTTGAAAGCGCGGCAGTTCCAGTCGTTTCCAAAGAGCGGTAAAAAAGACACCAAGGCCATAGCCCGCGGCTAAAGTGACACCTGAAAGCAGACCTTGCATAAGGTAGGTTCTAGGGAGCAGGCTGGGGGTCAGCGATGCTGCAAAAAACAATGTGCCTATCAACAGGCCGATCGCGTTGAACGAGTTCCAAAGTCTTAAAAGCCCGTGGCGCATCGCATACCCCTTATAGCATTATGCAATTATAGTGTCACATACGACACTTGCAGCAATGCATAAAATAAAGAACAGGAGCAGCGATAATTATGGCTTTGACCTGCAGGCTACTCTTGTTTTGTCATTACACGGGTGAATTGACATGAAAAAGCAGTACTTGCAATGGTTAGCTTATCAAAGGGTTTGCTTTATGTGAGCGGATAAAGCGATTGTGTCCGGCTGATGATTTTATCAATCGGACACAGGTTTAGATTTATTCAGCCGACATTTAAATGGAGCTGTGCTTGCGGTGATTGCAAGCCGGCAGCCAAAATTGTACCTTCCGGCCAATGATTGAAACCACTGGCAGGATTGATGTGGCCGGAAAAACCCAGGTCAACAAAGCCGGCTCCCCAAACACGTGACAATGCTTTGGCTTTATTGAAGCTCATATATTCATCATTGCGACTGGCGACAACAATGGAGGGGAAGCTTAATTGCTCGCGCGGTAAGGGGGTGAAACTTGCAAAGCGGGAATCTTTTTTCGTCATCGTTTCGGCATCGGCAGGTGCGACCAGTAATGCACCGGCAACATGTGCGGCTGCCGGACGGCTGCTTAAATGGCTGACAAGGATGCAACCCAGACTATGAGCCACCAAAACCGCCCCCGGATTTTCAACCAGTTTGGCTTCCAGCTTGTATAACCATTCGGAAAGTACCGGGTAATGCCAATCATCTTGCTCGACAATTTGGGCATTGTCGTCATCTTCAAGCCATTGGCGTTGCCAGTGACCTGCTTCAGATCCCTTAAAACCGGGAATAAGTAAAGTAGCAGACATGTCATAACCCTTTGGATGAAAAATTAAAAAGCGGATAAAAAATCAGCGCTTTGAATTAAGTTTTCACTTTAAGGGGTGTTTATCGACAAATTAAGAAATATTAATCTAATAATCAGGCTAAAGATTAAATTAAATTCTTTCTGGCGGAATTTTTTCTGGAAATGTTTATTCCGCCAGAATTGCTTGGACAAGAAGTGGGCTTGTCAATTTTCAGGTTCTTTGGGCTGATGTATTTTATAATAGCTTTTTGAAAACTGCGATTTTTCAAAGACCAGTACCACGATCAGCGACAGGCCGAACGGGATCAGCAAATAGAGCAAACGGAACACAATCAAAGCGGCCAAAACATCGGCAGGATCCATATCCGGCAAGCCGGTCATGAAGACGAGTTCCAGCACACCCAAGCCACCCGGTGCGTGGGAAATAAGGGCTGCCGAGAAAGATACCAGAAAAATACCGAGTATAATCAGAAACCCCGGATTGCCGGCTTCTGGCAGGGCAAAATAAATAATGCCGGCCGCGCCGATCAGCTCGACCGGTGCCACAATCAATTGCTGTACGACAATGCTCAATCGGGGATATTCAAGGCGGAATTTGCCTATTTGTAGCGGACGTAATTGCAACCAGCTGCCGAAAATATAAAGCAGCACAAATGCTAACATTACAATTGCAATGCCGATGGCCAGATGTGGTGGCAGATCTTCGCTAAAGCGTTGCAGAATATGCGGCTCCAACAGCAAAACAATGCTGGATGTCATGATGACACCGAGAATGAATGTGAAAGAGCAAAACGCAATCAGCACCGCGATTTCGCTGCCCGGCAGACCTTGTGAGGAATAAGCCCGATAGCGCACGACAGCGCCGGAAATTACCGATGCGCCAATATTATGGGAGAGGGCATAAGTGGTAAAGGAGCAAAGGGCAATGAAGATCCACGAAATTTTGCGATGCAGATGCAAAAGCGCGATACGATCATAACCGGCCAGCGAACTATAAGCAACAAGCGCTGAAAGAGCCGCTAAAATCCAATGATGGAAACGAATTGCATAAAGACTGTCGATGACGTCATCCAAAGAAATACTGCGTAATTCTTTATAGAGCAGCCATGCAGACACAGCGACAGCAATGAGACCGATAACCGGCCAGATATAATCTTTTAATTTCATGCTCTGCTCGCCAATTTCATAACAACCATATATGTCCCCTCCGCGAATTCATTATTGGACGGGACGGGAAATGCCGGAGCACGTCCCGTCCTGTCATGGATCAGGATGCGATTGCAGCCTGATCTTGTTCGTGCTTTTTCTGGCGCTTGATCGACCAGTCTCCAAGGAACAGCAGAATTGGCGCTGCAATGAAGATGGAGGAGCTGGTTGCGATAAAGATACCAAACAGCATCGGCAGGGCGAAATTATGAACGGCACTGCCGCCCCAGATCGCCATTGGCGCCATTGCGAGGAAAGTGGTCATTGAGGTGTAAACACAACGAACAAGTACCTGATTGATACTCATATCGATGATTTCACGCAGTGGTTTGGATTTGTAGAGGCGCATATTTTCACGCATACGGTCATAGACCACCACTTTATCGTTTACCGAATAACCGATGGAGGTGAGAAGTGCTGCAATGGCTGTGAGGTTGAAATCAAGCTGCATCAGCGCAAAGAAGCCCACCAGCTTGGTGGTATCCAACACCAGAGTGGCAATTGCACCCACGGCAAAATACCATTCGAAACGCCACCAGATATAGAAGAGCATCGCGATTGCTGCCAGAACCACCGCAATCACACCTGATCGTGCCAATTCGCCGGAAACCTTAGGTCCGACAACTTCGGTGCGTTCGATTTTCACATCCGGATAAAGCGTCTGGACGGCTTCACGCATTTTGGAAACAGCAACGGATTGCGCCTCTTCGCCGCCATCCTGACGCTGCATGCGGATCAACACATTGTTCGGGCTGCCTGCTGTTTGCAGGGCAACTTCACCCAGCTTCAAGTCAGTGAGTGTTGAACGAAGCTGGCCTAAATCGGCTGGCTGTGAAGTGACGATTTCAGCCTGAATACCGCCCTTGAAGTCGATACCGTAATTCAAGCCAGGTGCGATAAAGAGACCGATGGAAGCAAGTGACAAGACAATGGAAACGCCAATGCCGAAGAAACGCGCCTTCATGAACTTATAATTGGTGTTTTCAGGCACCAATGAAATAATCGGCTCGATATGCAGCACTTTGATTTTGCGGCGGCGGACAACCCATTCCATGATGACGCGAACGATTGTAATCGCGGTAAACATGGAAATGGCAATACCAAGCATCATGGTAACGGCAAAACCACGCACCGGACCCGTACCGAAGAGGAAGAGTAGTACGGTTGCAATCAGAGTGGTGACGTTTGCATCCACAATGGTGGAATAGGCAATCTTGAACCCTTTATCGAGAGCGGCCATTGCCCCCATGCCTTTACGGGTTTCTTCACGAATACGTTCGTTAATGAGAATATTGGCGTCAACGGCGATACCAATACCCAAAATAATACCGGCAATACCCGGTAAGGTGAGTGTTGCCCCAAGAAGGCTTAGAGCTGACAAAGTTAAAATTGTATGCAGAAGCAATGCGACATTGGCGATGAAACCCCAGATGCCGTAAAGCACTACAATCATCACCGCGACAAGCAAGAAGCCTGCAATACCGGTGTAAAGACCCATTTTGATGGCATCGCCACCCAGATCAGGGCCAACGGTACGTTCTTCAATCACAGTCAATGGTGCAGGCAATGCACCGGCACGCAGAAGGGCGGACAGAACCACGGATTCTTCAACTGAGAAGTTACCGCTGATCTGACCCGACCCACCGGTGATCGGCTCACGGATAACAGGCGCACTCAAGACTTTACCGTCAAGCACGATGGCAAATGGCCGGTTAACGTTTTTGGTGGTGATTTCGGCAAACTGACGGGCACCGAGTGAATCAAAACGGAATGAAACAATTGGTTCATTGGTGCGCTGGTCAAAACCGGCGCGTGCATCAGTCAGGCGTTCGCCGCTCAACGCAACCTGATCTTCAATTGGATATTGCATGCCGTCTTTAGCATCCGGCAGGATAGAAACACCCGGAGGTGGGGTGTCATTGACCGGAACATCGGCGACCATATGGAAGGTCATTTTAGCGGTGGAGCCGAGAAGCTGGCGCAAATGTGCCGGATCCTGAAGGCCTGGTAGCTGAACCACAATACGGTCGGAGCCGACGCGCTGGATGGAAGGTTCGGCAACACCGACCTGATCCACACGCTGACGGATGATCTCAAGGCTCTGTTGCAGTGCTGCATCAAGACGATACTGGAAACCTGCTTCGGTCAGATTAAGACGGATCTGATTGTCTGTCTGGGTAACGTCGATGTCGTTGATAGCCGCACCAAAGCTGTTGGAATTAACCTGAGTGATCAGCGTGCGCAGGGCTGTGTCAGCTTTTTTACGCGCATCTGCATCAGGAATGACAACAACAACGGCATCACCGGCAATACGGATCGACTGTGGCTGGATGCGTTCTGAACGCAGTTTCGAACGTGCATCATCAAGCAGGGAACGCAGACGATCTTTTTTCAAGCCTGCTGCGTCGACTTCCAATACGAGATAGGAACCGCCGCGCAGGTCGAGACCGAGAGTGACTTGTTTTTTAGGGAACCAGCTTGGCATAGCTTCGAGCTGTTGCTGGGTAAAGAAATTGGGCAATGCAATGATAAGCCCGACCAAAACGATCAGGCTATAAAAAGCAATGGCCCATTTGGATGTGCGCATAGTTTTTTATCCGGAAATGACAGCTCTTCTGAAATATTCAGAAAAACCGCTAATGGGTATTTGCAAGTTAAGTTTAATGACAATTAACTTGCCCGAAAAAAGGAAAGCAGAAAGAATTATCGCGTCGAAAAAGGTGGCGCCCGCGCGCCGGTAGAGGCAACGGGCAGGGCGATTAAGTTTTCCGCAAAATAAATGACTTGCAGGCCGGTGTAATATTCGGCAGCAAAATCAAGAAGAACAGCACCAAGAAAAGGATCAGCATTGTCAAAGCGCTGTGGTTTGAATTTATGCTGATAAAGTTCGGCAACAGAAGTGCGGGAAGGGAGATTTGCTGGTGTTGTTTGGTGCCGTCCGCTTGGAGTTATCCGCAAATCAGTCTGGCTGATGGCATCCATCTGAATGATTTGATAGGTTTTATCATCATTCGCGGTGGTGAAACTGCCGATCAGAAACAACGACATCAAAGCAACCAGAATCGAAGAAAGCACCATGAAATCATGTGCTTGCAGCTTCAATCTATGTTTCACATGCTTTGCCAAAAGATGGGGCCTGTGCCGTTGGTGTTGTCATTTGCAGAGTTCTTGTCTGCTTTTAAACTAGCATATAGAAATCTGATTGAGAATCTTCATTAACCAACTGTATCGCTAGCCACAAGGAAAATGCGAATATTATCTTAACCTGATTAGAAAATTCGCCTATGTTGATTAGGCTTACTGATGAAAGCACGCTTTGTTTTTCGTTTGTCACGACAGTTATTTACGAATTGAAAAACATTTTTTTGGATATAGCATATCGATGATAAAAAGGTTTGGGCGGTGAAAGAGTTGAACCGGTTTTTGGGACGCAGGCTTATCGCTTTTCTTTTTATTTGGCTGATTGCAGGGTTTACGTTTGTTGCCCATGCGGAAACGGTGGTTGAAGAAAAACGACCTATTATCAATGAACTGAAGCAGTCTGTCAGTCAGCTCGAAACCCGGCTGGAGCAAAACCTCACCAATGATGAGGAACTGGCCAACATTAAATTGAAGTTGGATGATGCATCAAGAAAGCTTCTTGATATTGGGGTGTCTTACCGGCCAAGGCTTAGCGAAATTAATGCGCGTCTGGAGCAACTTGGCAGTGCGCCGGCCGATTCTGCAAGTGAAGCTGAAGAAGTAACAGAAGAACGCGTTCGTCTCACCAACGAAAAAGCGCAGATCAATGTAGCGCTGGGGGAGACAGAAGATGTCTCCATGCAGGTTCATAAATTAAGCAACAAAGTGGTGACGATAAGGCGCGATCTTTTCACCGGCACGTTGTCACAACGGGTACATATTGATTATTCATTAGGGACTAAGATGACAACCGCTGCCAGCGATCAACTCACGGCGCTGGGCAAAATTGTCCGTTCCTGGTGGCGTTTTGTCGTCTCTTTTAAACTTAACTCGTTTCTGGCGGCCACATTCTTTGCGCTTATGGCCGCGGTACTTCTGGAGCTTGGAGCGCGTTATTTTTTAGGCAGCATCTATCAGCGTGATCCTACTGTTGAAAATCCGACTTATTTGAGTCGCCTGTCCGTTGCTTTCTGGTCAACGCTGATACCATCGGCAGCGGTTGGGGTGTTCTTCGCTACAACATACTTTTTACTTGATTATTTCAATGTTTTACGCAGTGATATTGCGCTGATTTTGCGCTCGATATTCAGCTCAGCCGGACTGGTTTATTTCATTTACAGGATGTCGAAAGCGTTAATCAGCCCCGATATGCCGGTATGGCGGCTGATACCGGTTGCCGCGCGTCCGGGACGGGTCATGCTTGTTCTGGCCTCGACGGCTGCGCTGGTCAACGGGCTTGATTATGTATTTAGTACCGTCAACCAAGTGCTGTCATCGCCTTTGTCACTGACGATGGCAAAAAGCCTGGTTTCGTCATTGGTTATTGGCGCGCTGATTATTTGGATCGCACTGCTGAAACCTATTCAGGACGACGAAGACGGAGAAATTCGCAGTTGGCCGAAACCGGCTAAAGTTTTGCTGATTTTGTTGGGTTTAGTGCCTGTCATCAGCGCTCTGGCCGGTTATATCGGCTTTGCGCGTTTCGCCTCACAGCAGATTATGGTCAGTGGCGCTTTCTTGATTATGATGTATCTGGGATTTTTGACAGCCCGTGCCATCATTGAAGAAGGTGCGTTCAAGTCAACTAAAATTGGTCAGGGCTTGCAAAACAAGTTCAACCTGGATGACAGTTCGATGGACCAGGCCGGGTTGATCGTTGGTATCATGATCAATTTGCTGGTTCTGCTCATTGGCTTGCCGTTAATTTTGATGCAGCTTGGCTTCCAGTGGAATGAGCTGAAAAATACCTTCTTCCGGCTGATGACCGGTTTCAGCATTGGTGATTTTTCAATTTCATTGACTGGAATATTAACCGGCATTCTTTTGTTTTTTGTGGTCTATTTCTTCACCCGCTGGTTTCAAAAATGGCTTGATATAACAGTGATGGTGCGCGGACGTGTGGATGTGGGTGTGCGTAATTCCATCCGCACCGTGGTCGGCTATATCGGTTTGTGTCTGGCGGCACTGGTTGGAATTTCTGCCGCCGGCTTCAATCTTTCCAATCTGGCGCTGATTGCCGGTGGTCTGTCACTGGGTATCGGGTTCGGTTTGCAAAATATCGTGCAAAATTTTGTCTCCGGTTTGATCTTGCTGGCTGAGCGTCCTTTTAAAGTGGGGGACTGGGTTGAAGCCGGTACAGTGAGCGGTACCGTTAAAAAAATCAGTGTGCGTGCAACGGAAGTTGAAACCTTTCAGCGCCAATCGATTATTGTGCCGAACTCGACCTTGATCAACGGTAATGTCGGCAACTGGACACATCATAATAAGCTTGGGCGTATTGAGGTCAATTTTCAGATCCCGATGGTAGATGAACCGCGTCGTATCCATGCGGCATTACTGGAAGTGGTTCGCTCCAATCCGTCTGTTTTGAAAAATCCGGCACCATATGTGGCGCTTAACAATGTCTCCTATACGCTGCTGACTTTTGATATTTATGCTTATTTGGCTGATATCACGAATTCAACCGATGTTAAGAATGAACTGCGTTTCAGCGCTATTGAGCGATTGAAACAATTAGACAAAGAGATTGAAGCAGAAAAAGCCGCCGCTCTTGCAAAAGCCGAAGCTGATATAGAAGCCGAAAAAGATAGCGAGGTGTAATCATAGACTGGGGAACAAAACTTGTTCAGCCAATATTCAGCTTGAGTGTATTATAAATTTAGCATTACTAAGACAGACAGGATGGAGCAAAGGCTTCATCCGATCCAAAAAGGGACGATGGCAACATCGAAGCAAAATGATCAAATTCGGTAAAGTCATGGTCATGACAGTTGTTATTTCTGGAGCTATGAATGCTCTTGCAATGGCCGCGACCGTTACCAACGGCGATTCAACTGCCCAGACCATTGTTGTCACCGAAGGTGCATCCAAGCAGGAATTGGTGATTGCACCGGGTGAAACTGTGAATTTTTGCCCTTCGGGTTGTTTTGTCACCATGCCGGGCGGTGATCGTGAAGCCTTGAACGGAAGTGAAGCCGTAACGATCAGCGGTGGTCAGGCAAAGATTAAATAATCTTTCTTTATCCAGATTTCATATTCTCGCATGATATTAGAAGAAAAGCCCATAATCTGGTGATCGCGGGCTTTCTATTATTATAGTTGTAAAATATTTTTAGCCATGAGCAACCACTTCTCATCTTCAGCGTTATGATAGTATTGCATGTAAAATTTAAAATGCATCATAAGGAGACAGAAGCTGATGAAACTTTCTCGCATTGCACCCATCGCAATTATTCTTTGCGCTTTTACACTTGTTTCTTGTGCCAACACTGTGCGCGGTGTCGGTCGTGATGTGAAAGGGACAGCTCAAGCGGTTGAAGATACCGTTAAAAATTAATACTTTTATTTTTATTTGATCAACATATGAAAATGGCAAAAACCGCGCTATCCGGAGATGCACGGTCTTGCCAATAAACGCATGGCTCTCACCGAACAATACACTGGTGAGACATACTATAGGCTCCGGTACGCAATACCTTATCCGGAGCATCGAGGCGGTTTGTTGCCGTCTCGATGATCTTTTTAACAGGACATTCTTACCGGATGGTTATCAGAAGCTTAAGTAAGTCTAAAGATTGCACTTTTTTGATCGTTAATTCAGGTTATTTTCGGCTGTTTATTAAAGACTGGTAAAAATTATCCTGCGCATTTGTTTAAAGATGTCGGATACGAATTTGTTTTGAACGAGGTTCGTTTTTATCATCGTGAATTCTCGTCATTGGCCTCTATGCATATGTTGCTGATTGCGATAGGTCAGGATTATGACACGTGCAATTATGTTTCAGGGTACTGGGTCTGATGTGGGCAAGACGGTTCTTGTGGCCGGTCTTTGTCGTGTGATGCGCAATCGCGGTTTTAAAGTGCGCCCGTTTAAACCACAAAATATGTCGAATAATGCTGCCGTGACCGATGATGGCGGCGAGATTGGCCGTGGACAATGGTTGCAGGCATTGGCCTGCGGCGTGCCGACAAGCGTGCATATGAACCCTGTTTTATTAAAGCCGCAATCCGAAACAGGTAGTCAGATTATCGTGCAAGGCAAAGTCCGTGGACAAGCAAAGGGGCGCGATTATCAGCGCTTGAAGCCGCAATTTATGGATGCGGTAATGCAGTCATGGCTGCACATTTGCGATGGTGCTGATATTGTCTTGGTTGAAGGTGCAGGTTCTCCGGCTGAAATTAATTTACGTCAAAATGATATTGCCAATATGGGCTTTGCCACCAAGGCCGGTGTGCCGGTGGTGTTGGTCGGTGATATCGATCGTGGCGGGGTGATTGCCTCGCTCGTGGGCACTCATACGATTTTACCCGAACAAGACCGCGCCATGATTGTCGGTTTTTTGATTAACAAATTTCGCGGTGATGTGTCGCTTTTTGATGATGGCTTGTGTTCGGTTACCCAATTTACCGGCTGGCCGTCCTTGGGCGTAGTGCCTTGGCTCAAAGCTGTTGGCCGTTTGCCTGCCGAAGATTCGGTGGTGCTGGAGAAGATGGTTGAACCCCAAGGAAAAGCTCTCAAAATTGCCGTGCCGATGTTGGATCGAATCGCCAATTTTGATGATCTTGATCCTTTGAAAGCCGAACCGGATGTGGAACTGGTGATGGTGCGGGCAGGCGACCCCATACCCTTAGATGCCGGATTGATCATTTTGCCTGGGACAAAATCGACGATTGGCGATCTGAAACGCTTGCGTGAAAATGGTTGGGACGTTCAAATTCATGACCATGTCAAACGTGGTGGTTATGTGATCGGCATTTGCGGTGGTTATCAGATGCTGGGGCAAAAAATCAGTGATCCGGAGCAGATTGATGGTGATATTGCAGAAGCTGAAGGATTAGGCCTTTTGCAGATGGAAACCGTTATGAAAGCCGAGAAGATACTCGGTCAAGTACGGGGTAAGGCGCTTGCCTATGACGCAGCTGTCGACGGTTATGAAATTCATTGCGGTGTCAGTAGTGGTGCAGATTGCGTGCGCCCTTTTGCGCTTGTCGACGGTCGTGCTGACGGTGCCGTTTCTGCCGACGGGCGCATTTTCGGCACATATTTACATGGTCTTTTTGCATCCGACAGTTTCAGGGCAAAATTGCTGGAAAAGCTTGGTGTGCGTGATGCAGGTTTAAATTACCGTGCCAGTGTTGATGATGCATTGAATGAGCTTGCTGATAATTTGGAGCAGTATCTGGATATTGAGGCTTTGTTACAATTAAGTTTGCCTGTGAAAATTTAAACATTGATCCACAGTCCAGACTGTCTCAAGTTGATTGACGATCATTGGTACACAGCATAATGTCAGGCCATTGCATCAGGTTTTCATCATCTTATTTGATGAACGAAGAGGGAATGCGAGAAATGCTTGATATCAAGCATTTTGATAGCAGCCGACCCCGCGACTGTAGAGCGGTGAGGGATGTTGCCATGTGGGTTGTTAATACCCGCAGCCACTGGGAAACCGGGAAGGCGGCTTCATCTTAATGACCCGCGAGCCAGGAGACCTGCCTGTTGTAAAAGGCATATTGCCTGCACCTTAGGGGAGGTTTCCTCGCTGCCTGCACGGAGGTTGTCATGGCTGCACACGCTAACAATAGCGCATCGAATGCGCTTTTTTCACTGATTAGTGTGTATAATTTAAGTGCTGCCCCCCCCTTTCAGGAGGTTTCCTTCTTAAGCAGATCATTATTTGCCTTAAAGGTGAAAAGCTACGCATCAGTAGAAGTCGGGGTTTGAATTAAAATGCCCTCGGCTAAAATTACGCTTGTTCTCGGCGGTGCTCGCTCGGGGAAATCAAAATACGCTGAAAACTGCGCTGAGAACTCTGGTCTTCAGCCTTTTTATATTGCGACAGGGCGCGCTTATGATGATGAAATGCGTTCGCGCATCAATCTTCATCAAGACAGGCGCGGCCTGAATTGGACAACCGTTGAAGAGCCGCTTGATCTGGCGGATGCTTTGCTTAAAACAGCCGCACCAAATCATTTTGTACTGGTTGATTGTCTGACGCTTTGGGTCACCAATCTGATGATGGCGGAGCGCGATATTGAAGCCGAAACAGCGCGGCTTTTAGAGACTTTTCCGAAAACTTCCGGCGAGATATTTTTTGTCTCCAATGAGGTGGGATTGGGTATTGTGCCTGACAACCGGATGGCGCGGGAATTTAGGGATTATGCGGGCTTTTTACATCAGCGTGTCGCAGAAAAAGCTCACGAAGTTTACTTTATGGCGGCAGGTTTGTCGTTGAAAATGAAGGGATAGAATATGCAGGGCCAAAAAATGGGTCAAAAGATTCCGGCTACCGTGATTACCGGCTTTTTAGGATCGGGCAAAACCACGATGATCCGCAATTTGCTGGAAAATGCCAATGGCAAGCGCATTGCACTGATCATTAATGAGTTTGGCGATCTGGGCGTTGATGGCGGCATTTTAAAAGGTTGCGGTATTGAAAGCTGCACCGAAGAAGATGTGATTGAGCTGAATAATGGCTGCATTTGCTGCACCGTTGCTGATGATTTCATCCCGACCATGACCAAATTGTTGGAACGCGCAGATCGCCCTGATCATATTGTGATTGAAACATCCGGTTTGGCACTGCCGCAGCCGCTGGTGGCTGCATTCAATTGGCCGGAAATTAAAACGCAAGTGACTGTTGATGGCGTTGTAACCGTAATTGACGCGGCTGCTGTTGCCGAAGGCCGCTTTGCGGATGACCACGATAAGATTGATGAGCAACGTCAGGCTGATGAATCCCTTGACCATGAAAGCCCACTGGAGGAACTTTTTGAAGATCAGATCCATGCGGCTGATCTGATCGTGCTGAATAAAGCTGATTTGCTTGATGAAGCAGCGCTTGTAGCTGTGCGCAAAGATGTGTCGGAACGTTCATCCCGCCAGACCAATATGGTGTCTGCAAGTTTTGGCAAGATCGGTGCAGATATTCTGCTTGGCCTTGGTGTTGGTTCGGAAGATGATATTGCCAATCGCAAATCACATCATGAAATGCACCATGAAAACGATGATGATCACACCCATAGCCATGACGAGTTTGAAAGTTTTGTGGTTGAAGCCGGTGATGTGAATGATCCGAAAGCATTTGCCGAAAACCTGAAAAAGATCATTGGCAAGCATGATATCCTGCGACTGAAAGGCTTTGCCAATGTGCCGGGCAAACCGATGCGTTTGGTCGTGCAGGCTGTGGGTTCACGCATCGAGCATTATTTTGATCGTCCTTGGGCTGATGGTGAAGCCCGCTCCACCAAGCTGGTGGTGATCGGCGTACATGATATTGATGAAGCAGCAATTGCCAAGTCCGTTCAGGAAGCAGCGTAATCCATGCATCTTTTACTTGCCCAGAAAGGGACAATCGCCGACGGCAGCGAAGCCATCGATTTAGGCCAAAGCCCCGCCGATATTTTGTTTCTTTCTGCGGCTGATACAGAGCTTGCAAGTCTGGCTGCGGCGCATCATTCATTAAGTGATGCGCCGACGCTTCGGCTTGTGAATATGATGTCGCTTTCGCATCCGATGTCGGTAGACACTTATGTGGAGCGCACGGCGCGTTTTGCAAAGCTGATTGTCGTGCGGGTGATTGGTGGTGAAAGCTACTGGCCATATGGCTTGGAAGCGCTGCATGCTTGCGCCGTTAATCACGGCGTTATGCTCGCAGTTTTGCCGGGTGACGATAAGCCTGATGCAAGCCTCAAGCGCTATTCAACTGTCGCCCCGCATGATCTGGATAGTCTGTGGCATTATCTGATCGAAGGTGGCGCACAGAATGCGCGTGGTTTTTTGGAATGTTGTGCTTCATTGATTGATGGGCGCGAGCGTCCGGTGGAAGCCGCACCATTATTGAAGGCCGGTCTTTGGTGGTCGGAAGGTGGGGTTAGATCGGTTGCAGAATTGCGCGAGGTGCGAGCCAACAAATATGCACCGGTGGTGGCGATTTGTTTTTATCGCGCACTGGTGCAAAGCGGCCAGACCAAGCCGATTGAAGCGCTGATCGAAGCGTTAGAGGCGCGTGATCTCAACGTGCTGCCGATCTATATCAGCAGTTTGAAAGACGCGGTTTCAGTGGCCGTTGTTGAGCGCATCTTTGAAGAAGATAAACCGTCGCTTGTTTTAAATGCGACCGGTTTTGCGGTTTCGGTACCGGGCGTCGAGCGCCAGCCGACAGTGCTGGAAGCAAGTGGCGCGATGGTGCTGCAAGTGATTTTATCCGGTTCCAGTCTGGAGATGTGGCAGGGTTCGCCGCAGGGGCTTTCCTCGCGCGATCTGGCGATGAATGTCGCTTTGCCGGAAGTGGACGGGCGCGTGTTGACCCGCGCGATTTCGTTCAAGTCAGCGAAGAATTATGATGCCTCGGTGGAAGCCAATATTGTGACCCATGAGCCGGAACAAAGCCGCGTTAACTTCGTCGCGGATTTGGCCAAAGCATGGGTAGGCTTAAGAGAAAAAAATCCGTCGGAGCGGCGAATTGCGCTGGTCCTTGCCAATTACCCGAACAGGGACGGGCGGCTTGGCAATGGTGTTGGTTTGGACACACCAGCCGGTACTGTAGAAGTGCTGCGCGCGATGCAGGCGCAAAATTATCCGCTGGTTGATTTGCCCGTTGATGGCGAACAGTTGATTGGTGATTTGATGGCAGGCCCCACCAATGCAGCGCTTGACGGGCGCGTGGTGCGCAATACGCTTTCTTTGAATCAATACAATGCTTTCTTTGCTAAACTTCCCAATCAGATTCAGGAAGAGGTGCTCGCTCGTTGGGGCGAGCCGCAAGCTGATCCGTTTTTTATGAACAAGCCTCAAAGCTTTGCTTTGTCGCTGATGCAATATGGCGAAACGCTGGTGGGAATACAGCCTGCACGCGGCTATAATATCGACCCGAAAGAAAGCTATCATTCGCCGGATTTGGTGCCGCCGCATGGCTATCTGGCGTTTTATGCTTATCTGCGTGACGTGGCTAAAGTGGATGCTATCGCCCATATGGGCAAGCACGGCAATATGGAATGGTTACCCGGAAAAGCGCTGGCTTTATCGGAAAATTGTTATCCGGAAGCTGTCTTTGGTGCGACTCCGCATATCTATCCTTTTATCGTCAATGATCCGGGTGAAGGCACGCAAGCCAAAAGACGCAGCAGTGCTGTTATTATCGACCATTTGACCCCACCTTTAACGCGCGCTGAAAGCTATGGCCCACTAAAAGATCTGGAAGCTTTGGTTGATGAATATTACGAAGCGTCGGGACTTGATCCGCGCCGTCTTATCCGTCTCAAAGGTCAGATTTTGGATTTAGTGCGTGATATTGGCTTGGATCAGGATGCCGGTATTCATGCCCATGATGATGAAGATTTGGCGCTGCAAAAGCTTGATGCCTATTTGTGCGATCTGAAGGAAATGCAAATCCGTGATGGTTTGCATATTTTTGGCCTGGCACCGCAAGGTCGCTTACTTACCGATTTGCTTGTTGCGCTTGCCCGTGTGCCGCGCGGGATGGCTGTGTCGCTTGGTGGTGCCAAGAGTGATCAAAGCTTACAGCGTGCCATTGCCAAAGATGCACAATTGCTGGACGGTTTCGACCCGCTTGACTGTGCTATGGCTGAGGTGTGGACTGGGGCAAAGCCTGATATCTTGCAAGCGGTGAGCGATGATCTGTGGCGCAATTGCGGAGATACGGTTGAACGCATTGAACTGCTCGCTATAAAACTGGTGAGCGGAGAGATTGAATGTCCGGCTGATTGGGTTGAAACCCAAGCGGTCATGATCAGTATCAATGATGATTTGCGCGCACGGGTGCAATCTTGTGGTGTTGCTGAAATCAACGGTTTTATGGCCGCGCTCAACGGGCGTTTTGTCAATCCGGGCGCGTCCGGTGCGCCAACGCGTGGCCGCCCCGATGTGTTGCCAACGGGGCGCAATTTCTTTTCCGTGGATAGCCGTGCCGTGCCAACGCCAGCTGCTTGGGAATTGGGTAAAAAATCGGCCGAGTTGCTGATCACACGCTATACACAAGATAATGGCGATTGGCCGCGTTCCTTTGGTCTGACTGCTTGGGGCACCTCCAATATGCGCACCGGTGGTGATGATATTGCGCAAGCTCTAGCTTTGATCGGAGTAAAGCCAGTATGGGATATGGCCTCGCGGCGTGTAACGGGATATGAAATCATCCCGATTGCCAAACTTGGCCGTCCGCGTGTGGATGTGACTTTGCGCATTTCCGGCTTCTTCCGTGATGCTTTTCCTGAACAGATTGTACTTTTTGATAAGGCTATCCGCGCTGTCGGTAAGCTGGAAGAAAGCGAAGGCGATAATCCTGTTGCCGCGCGTATGGGTGAAGAAGCGAAAGCGCTGATTGCCAATGGTGCAAGTGAAGCTGAAGCAGACAAACAAGCCGGCTATCGCATTTTTGGCTCAAAACCGGGGGCTTATGGCGCGGGTCTGCAAGCCTTGATGGATGAAAACGGCTGGGAAGCGCGTGGTGATCTGGCCGAGGCATGGCTTGTCTGGGGCGGTTATGCTTATGGTGCAGGTGAAGAGGGTGACGCGCAACGCGGGTTGTTGGAAACACGTCTCAAAGCAATCGATGCTGTGGTGCAAAATCAGGATAACCGCGAACATGACCTGCTCGATTCTGATGATTATTATCAATTTGAAGGCGGCATGGTGGCAACGGTCGAGCATTTGAGCGGCAAGGCACCTGATGTCTATCATAATGATCATTCGCGGCCTGAACGCCCTGTCATCCGTACTTTGCAGGAAGAGCTTTCACGCGTGGTGCGCGGGCGCGCGGTCAATCCGAAATGGATCGCTGGCGTGATGCGTCACGGCTATAAAGGGGCTGTCGAAATTGCGGCAACGGTGGATTATTTATTCGCCTTTGCTGCCACAACGGGGGCTGTCTCTAACCATCATTTTGAGGCAGTCTATCAAGCCTATATTGTTGATCCTAAAGTGCGGGCTTTCATTGCGGATAAAAATCCGGCAGCATTGCGTGAAATTGCACAGAAACTTGAAGAGGCCATTAAACGGCAGTTCTGGACGCCGCGCTCGAATTCAGCTCGGTTTGAACTGGAAATGATGGCTCATAATTTGATTCCGGAAGGGCAGGCAAATGACTGAAAAAACAGATAAAATACTGGGGATGAGTGAAGAAGAGCTCAATGCGCGTCATGCCGAGAAGATGAAGAAAATCAAAGCGGCGCGTGACAAGATGCAAGCCACCAAAACCGATGAAAAAGGCTTGGTGATTGTCAATACCGGTAAAGGTAAAGGTAAATCCACCGCTGGTTTTGGTATGGTTTTCCGCGCGCTCGGTCATGGTATGAAAATCGGCGTGGTGCAGTTTGTCAAAGGTTCTTGGGATACCGGCGAGCGCTGGGTTTTAGAAAAATTTCCTGACCAAGTAACAATCTCGGCATTGGGCGAAGGTTTTACATGGGAAACGCAGGATCGCGCCCGTGATATCCAGATGGCGCGTGATGCATGGGAGCAGGCGAAAGCCATGATCCTTGATGACAGTTATGACATGGTGCTTTGTGACGAACTGAACATTGTGCTGCGCTATGACTATCTGCCGGTAAGCGAAGTGATCGAAGTGTTGAAAGCCAAGGCACCGATGAAACATGTGATTATCACTGGTCGCAACGCCAAGGATGAGCTGATTGAAGTGGCTGATCTGGTCACCGAAATGGAAATGATCAAACATCCGTTCCGCTCTGGTGTGAAAGCACAAAAAGGCATTGAATTTTAAAATTGAATGCGCTCAAGCTTTATGAAGTTTGAGCGCATGCCATGATGGATAATATGATGGTTGATAGCTGGCAATTTTGGGCGCTTTTATCGGCAGTTTTTGCAGCTCTCACAGCGATTTTTGCAAAAGTGGGTATTCAGGGCGTCAATTCTGATTTCGCTACACTGATCCGCACTTTTGTAATCATTGGTGCATTGAGTGTGTTTTTAAGTGTATCGGGGCAATGGCAATCGCCATCTGAAATTTCGGCCAAGTCTTGGGTATTTTTGGTACTGTCCGGTTTGGCAACAGGCGCTTCATGGCTCGCTTATTTTCGCGCATTGCAAGTCGGTGACGCGGCACGGGTTGCACCGGTTGATAAATTGTCGGTAGTATTGGTTGCCATTTTTGCCGCCGTTTTTCTTGGCGAGCGGATGTCGATGATTAATTGGTTCGGCATTGTATTGATTGGCTGCGGCGTGGTGCTGGTAGCTTTGCGGGTTTAGAAACCCAACCAAAGCCGGATTGGATTATCTGCTTCCATCATGAGGCGGATAGCTAAGCCCAGGCTCACAATAATCAGCAATGGTTTAATGATTTTGGCACCCACCCGCATGGCAAGTGATGCACCGAGCTGCGCACCTGCAAATTGTGCAATTCCCATTAGTAAACCATATTTCCAATTGATCGTGACAACCAGCGAGAAGGCAATAAAACTGCCTAAATTGGAGGCGCAATTGAGCAATTTTGTGTGGGCTGTTGCTTTTAAAATGCCGTATCCGGCGATGGAGACAAAAGCCAGCATGAAGAGAGAACCGGTGCCGGGGCCAAAGAGACCATCGTAAAAACCAATCAGTGGCACGATGGTGAGGCCGAACAGAAAAGGTTTCATCCGGCTGGTGCGGTCAATATCACTGATATTGGGCTTCAGCATAAAATAAAGTGCGATCAAAATCAGCAAAATCGGCAAGGCACCGCGAATAATGCTGATCGGTAAAATGGTTGCCAATAAGGCACCGAATATCGAACCTATGAGCGACATTAATGCCGCTGGCCACAGTTCTGATAAATTAATATGCCCTTTGCGGGTGAAGGCGATGGTAGCAGATGTGGAGCCGAAAAGCCCTTGCAGTTTGTTGGTGCCCAGTGCTTCCACCGGTGGCATGCCTGCCAGCAGAAGTGCCGGAATGGTAATCATGCCCCCGCCACCTGCAATAGAATCTATAATACCTGCAACAAATGCAGCGGCGATGAGAAGCAGGGTCAGCTGGTCGAAAAATTCAAACATGATGCAAGCCGGAGAGAGAATGAAGTGGCAAGGCGGTGTTTAGTCCTTCGAAGTCTTAATGGTTTAGCACCAATTAAAAAAGAGCTTGTTTTATGGAAAAAGGCTTGCCAACACTAAACAGGCATTAGCTCAATCAAAACATGCGAAGACTTCAAGAGGGATTATGACAATGGCTGAAAGCTTATTTGACCGGATTTATGCGTTTCTGTCACAGAAAAGTGCCGTGCAACGGGTGGCGGAAGATCCGGCAATGGCGGCAGAGCTGTTGTTGCTGATGCATGTGGTGTTTGCCGATGGCGATCAACATCCGGCAGAAATTGCGTCTTTTAAAGAGATCGCTTTTGCCAATTTTGGTATTTCGGCTGAAGAACTGCCGGAAGTTACCGAATATCTCAAAGATTATGCCTATGAGACCAATACGCGTCAGGCGGCGGCGATGCTTGCAGAAATGGCACCGGAGCGCCGCGTGACATTGCTGCGTGATCTGATGACTGTTGCTTGCTCGGATAATGATTTTGACGTGGCAGAGGCAGCGCTCATTAATCGTGTGGCTCAAGTGTTGAATGTCAGTCCGCAGGAATTGCAGGAAGCAAGTACCGCCTCCAAATGCGACCGTTGTTAATGGCGGTTTTAGGCATCGGCTTCAGCAGTGCGGCAACGCCTGCTGAAGTGGCTGAGTTGGCGCGTCATGTGACAGCAGGGTATCAGATTGATGGCATTGCCACCCTTGCATCAAAACAGGGGAGTAATGTGATTGCAGCATTGGAAAAGCTTTTTGATGTGCCGGTTTTCTTTTATGAAGCAAGTGAACTTGAAACGGTAACTGCGCGGCTTAAAAATCCGTCGGATCAGTTGTTTAAGCGAATTGGCTGTCATGGTGTGGCCGAGGCTGCGGCGCTGCTGGCCGCTGGGCAAAAATCAATGTTGATCGTTGAGAAGGTAAGTTTTGCCAATACGACATTTGCAGTAGCGCAATAGCTAATGCGATTATCGCATTAATATATTTGGATGAGTTGGAATTATGGTTGTTCATTTTATCGGTGCAGGGCCGGGTGCTGCGGATTTAATTACGGTGCGCGGCCAGCGATTGATTGAGCAATGTCCGGTCTGCATTTATGCGGGTTCTTTGGTGCCAAAGGAACTGGTTGCTAGTGCGCCGCAAGATGCGCTGTTGATTGATAGTTCCTCGCTTAACTTGGATGAGATCATTAAAGCGATGCGTGATGCGCATGAAAAAGGCTTGAATGTGGCGCGTGTCCATTCCGGTGATCCGTCGATTTATGGTGCAATGGCTGAACAAATGCGCAGGCTTGATGCGCTTGGAATTGATTATGATGTAACGCCGGGTGTGCCGGCTTTTGCCGCCGCCGCCGCCGCCCTGAAACAAGAACTGACCATTCCAGGTGTGAACCAGTCAATCATCTTGACGCGCACTTCGATGAAGTCTTCCGCCATGCCGGAAGGTGAGACGCTCAGTAATCTTGGCCGATCCGGTGCGACATTGGTTATTCATTTGTCGATCCGCAATCTGGCAAAAATTGAAGATGAATTATTGCCGCTTTATGGTGCGGATTGTCCGGTGATTGTAGCTTATCGGGTTGGCTGGCCGGATGAAGAATTTATCAAAGGCACATTGGCTGATATTCGCGCCAAGATAGAAGAACATGGTGTTAAACGCACCGCGATGATTTTTATCGGCCGTGCTTTGGACGCAAAGAATTTTCGTGATTCAGCCCTTTATCATGAGAGCCATCAGCATGCACTGCGTGGAGGCGAACCGAAAAGCTGATAGACAAAGCTCAGCACCGCCTCGGCATCTTCGACAATGTGGCGCGCAACAGGTGTGGGGCGCTCAATCATCAAAACATTGATTGCCAGCTCGCGTGCTGCACGGATTTTTTGATAAGATGCTGTGCCACCCGAATTGCGGCAGACAAGATGGGTGATCTTGTGCCGACGTAACAAGTCACACTCATCTTCAAAGCCCATTGGCTTTGCCAGAATAATTTGATGGTTCAGCGGCAATGCCACTTCAGCCGGATCAATCATCCGCATGATAAAATGCACATCATCACGGCTTTGAAACGGCGCAATATGCTGACGGCCAAGCGCTAAAAATGCGCGTGCGCCACCGGGCAACAAGCGTGCGGCCTCTTCTTCTTTATGGATTAACTGCCAGAGGTCTTGTGGTTGTTGCTGCCATGCGGGGCGTTCAAGCCGGATAAGGGGGCAACGGGTTCTGTCGGCTGCTTGCCGCGCATTAGCAGAAATTTGCTTGGCAAAAGGATGTGTCGCATCAATGATGAGATTGATGCTTTCTGCAAGAATATAGGTGCTCAAACCATCTGTGCCACCATAGCCGCCACTGCGAACAATGCCGTCAACAGGCGAGGGGGTGGCGGTTCTGCCAGCCAGTGAAGTGATGGTGTGAAAACCCTGCGCATTTAACACCTGCGCCAGCTTAGCCGCTTCCGTGGTGCCGCCAAGCAACAGGATTTTACAATCAAAGGCGGGCAAGGATGGTGCCTTTACGGTCTGTGACAATAATCTCGACCTCAACTGCTGCGCCACGCAATGTGTTGAGTGCTGTTTCTTGCGCTTTTTGTGCAATGGCTTGCGGCAGGGCGATATCAATCTTTTGAGTCATTTCAAGTACTTCAAGCGCAGTGTTCGCAGATAGAATCATCTCACGCATATCATCAGGTGCACCAAGTGTTTTTGCCGTTTCCCACAAGAAGCCCATATCGACTTGACTGCGGGCAGAATGCAGATCAAGCGCGCCTTGAGCAAGCTTGGTAAGTTTCGCAAAACCACCGGCAAGCGTTAATTTATCAATCGGATGGTTACGCAGATATTTTAAAACGCCACCGGCAAAATCACCCATATCCAAAATGGCGAAATCAGGCAGGTTATAAATATCTTGCGCTGCTGTTTCTGACGTGGAGCCGGTCGAGGCAAGAACATGTTTTTGCCCTTCAGCGCGTGCCACATCAATGCCGCGATGGATGGAATGGATCCATGCCGAACAGGAAAACGGATTGACCACACCGGTGGTGCCTAAAATTGAAATGCCGCCGACAATACCAAGACGCGGATTCCATGTTTGTTTGGCAATTTCTTCGCCATCCGGCACAGAAATCATAATCACCAAATCAGCGGGCAAGCCGTATTGAGCGCAGATTTCTTCGCAAATTTCGGTCATCATTTTACGCGGCACCGGATTGATCGCCGCTTCACCGGGCGGAATCGGTAGTCCAGGACGGGTAACTGTACCGACACCATCGCCGGCCTGAAAAATAATACCTGTGCCGGGAGGAGCCGGAAAAACCGTGGAGATGATTGTCGCACCATGGGTGACGTCAGGATCGTCACCTGCATCTTTGACAATACCTGCCATGGCATAGCCCTCACCCAAGCTTTCCAACACAAGCGGAAAGAAAGGCACTTCACCTTTGGGCAAAATTATACCGACAGGATCAATGAACTCGCCGGTAATCAGTGCAGTCAGAGCTGATTTGGTTGCAGCTGTAGCGCAGGCGCCCGTTGTCCAGCCTTTGCGCAGCGATGGTGGATCGGTTTGCACTTCATGTTCATTGTCTGGTTCTGTCATCTCACTCATAGAGGTCTTATAGTCGATTATGCGGCCGGACACAGAGAAAATTTATGCAAATAAGAGCAATTCACTATTCAATTCCGCTCAATATCCGATAACAGTGATATCAATGAAATTTTATGATGCATGAAGAAGACCGCATGAACAAGCAAGCAAAACAGGATCTGCTGCCCGAACTGGAACAGGGGCAAGTATGGCTGGTCGGTGCCGGTCCCGGTGATCCTGGCCTTTTGACACTGCATGCCGTACGCGGGCTTGAGCAGGCGGATGTGATTGTCTACGATGCTTTGGTGGATGAAACCTGTCTGCAATTTGCCAATGAAAATGCTGTGTTGGAATATGCTGGAAAACGCGGTGGCAAACCATCGGCCAAACAGCGTGATATTTCTTTGCGGTTGGTGGAACTGGCACGTCAGAACAAGCGTGTTTTGCGTCTCAAAGGCGGTGATCCTTTTGTGTTTGGCCGTGGTGCCGAAGAAGCGCTGACATTGGTTGAGCACGGTATTAAGTTTCGCGTTGTTCCGGGTGTGACCGCCGGTATCGGCGGATTGGCTTATGCAGGTATTCCGACAACGCACCGGACGATCAATCAAAGTGTAACATTTTTAACCGGACATGATGCCAATGGTGTGATGCCGGATAAGATGGATTGGCACAGTATTGCGCGCGCTTCACCAGTTATCGTCATGTATATGGCGATGAAGCATATTGGCGAAATTACACGCCGCCTGATTGAAGCAGGGCGCGCACCTGATGAGGCTATTGCATTTGTGTGCAATGCGTCGCTTAAAAATCAACATGTCTTGGAAACCACCTTGGAAAAGGCGGAAAAACATGTGCGTGAAGCAGGATTAGAGCCGCCAGCCATTGTGGTGGTGGGCGAGGTGGTTAAACTGCGTGAAAGCCTTGATTGGTTGGGCGCGCAAAGTGGTCGCCTTTTAAACAATGATGAACTGATACGGAAAAATGAACAGGGAGAAGTTGCATGAAGGGCTTTGTGATAGCCGCACCATGTTCGGGTTCCGGTAAGACAACAGTAACGCTCGGGCTGTTGCGTGTATTGAAAGATCGCGGCCTGCCGCTGGCACCGGCCAAAATCGGCCCTGATTATATTGATCCGGCTTTTCATGCCGCTGCCAGTGGTGCCAGATGTTTTAATCTCGACCCGTGGGGTATGCGCAGTGAACTGATCAGTGCTTTAGCAGGCCGTATGACCGAAGGCGGTAAATTGCTGGTCGCTGAAGGCATGATGGGGCTTTATGACGGTGCGATTGACGGTACCGGCTCTGCGGCTGACTTAGCAGAATTACTAGGCTTGCCCGTCATTCTCGTTGTTGATTGCGCTCGCCAATCGCATTCAGTAGCCGCACTGGTGCAAGGTTTTGCCAATTTCCGTCCCGACATCATGGTAGGCGGTGTGATTTTAAACCGTGTCGGTACGCCGCGACATGAAAAAATGCTGCGCGAAGCGTTGAGCCCCTTGGGCATTCCGGTTGTCGGCGCCATTCCGCGCATTGATAGCCTGACCTTGCCGGAGCGTCATCTGGGACTCGTACAGGCCAATGAACATGGCGATCTCGACGCTTTTATTGATAATGCTGCATCGGTCATGCGTGATCGGTTGGATTTCGTGCAGTTGGAGCGCATTTGGAAAAGTGTGCGTCTGCATGGCACAATGGCCAATGTCACCCGTCTGCCGCCATTAGGCCAGCGTATTGCTGTGGCGCGTGATGATGCTTTTGCTTTTGCCTATACCCACTTGATTGATGGCTGGGTACGTCGCGGGGCTGAGGTTTCGTTTTTCTCGCCGTTGAAAGATGAAGCGCCAATGGCTGGATGTGACGCGGTTTATTTGCCGGGTGGCTATCCGGAATTATTTGCGGAATATTTGAGCAATGCATCGCATTTCAAACAGGAAATGCAGCGCTTGGCTGCTGAAAATGTGCCGATTTATGGCGAGTGCGGCGGCTATATGATGCTGGGTGAAACTCTGGAAGATGCGGCTGGAAAAAAGCATAAAATGCTTGGCCTTTTGCCGCTTGAAACCAGCTTTGCCCAACGTCGTTTGAATTTGGGCTATCGCAAACTCAAACCATTGGCCGGTGCGCCTTGGCAGATGGAATTGCGTGGCCATCAGTTCCATTATGCCTCTATTGTGCGTGAAGGGACTGCGGAGCCGCTTTATCAAGTTCGTGATGCGATTGATGAAGATCTGGGCGTGGCAGGTTTACGGCTTGGCTCAGTTTCGGGGTCTTTCATGCATGTGATTGATATGGTCGGAGACGATCAGTGACCACATTGGTGAGCAGTCGCGCGCCGGAAAAAGTGTTTCATGGCGGCGGTATTGATGCAGCAATCGCTCATTTTGGCGGCGAATTTTCCGGTTGGCTTGATCTGTCAACAGGCATCAATCCGGAAAGCTTTGCGCTGCCGGACTTACCTTTGAACCTGTGGCATCGTTTGCCCGATGACAGCGTGCTGCAATGGGCTTTATCTGCGGCACGCGGATTTTATGGGGCTGAACCGCAAGCACAGCTTGCGGCAGCGCCGGGCACCCAAGCGCTTATTCAAATCATGCCGCTCTTGGCTGACGCCGGCGACATGGCGATTTTAACGCCGACCTATCAAGAATATGCCGCCAGCTTTCAACGTTCTGGTTGGAATGTGCATTCTTGTGCCGCACTTGAGGATATTCCGGAGCATGTCTCGGTTGTCGTGGTGGTCAATCCGAATAATCCGGATGGCCGTTATATTTCGGCGAAACAATTGTTGAACCTAGCGCGTGAGCTTGGCCGTCAAGGCGGCTTTTTGATCGTTGATGAAGCGTTTGCCGATGTACATGAAGGCGCTTCTTTAGTGTCTTATGCCAAAGATGAGCCGCTGATTGTGCTAAAATCTTTTGGCAAGTTCTTCGGCCTTGCCGGTGTGCGTTTGGGCTTTGCCTTTTCCAATCTTGAGCTTATCGAAAAGATTGCAGCGCGCTTGGGGCCATGGGCTGTATCTGGCCCTGCTTTGGCCATTGCACAGGCTGCTTTCACCAGTGAAGATTTGGATAGTTTCCGTCGCCGGATTGAAGAGCGGCGCGAGGGATTGTCGGCGGTATTTGCCCGTTGCAATTTAGAGGAAATTGGCGGAACCAATTTGTTCTCGCTGGTGCAATGTGAGGAAGCCCACGCACTATGGCAGCATTTGGCAGAGCAGTATATTTGGGTGCGCAAATTTGATTATGCGCCCAATTGGTTGCGGGTGGGGCTTGCGAAAGAGCCAGCCGATTTAAAACGTCTGGAAGACGCGCTCTTGACATTTAAAGCTTGATGATTTGATTCAAGGTTCTCGGCTAAGATCATGGAAATAAAGCTGATTATATTGTTTTTGGCGATTTTGTTGGATCGCATAATTGGTGATCCGGCATGGATGTGGGCGCGGATCCCGCACCCGGTTATGATCTTTGGTAAGCTGATTAGCTTCTTTGAAAAGCGTTTAAACCATAAAGATCGGATGCCGCAAAATCTGCGACTGCGCGGCACATTGGCAATGCTATTTTCGATATTGTTGGTTGGCGGATTGACCTTTGGTTTGCAATTGCTTTTGCGCCAACTAAACCTTGCTGGCGCTATCATTGAAACCTTGATTGTGATGGTTTTTCTGGCGCAAAAAAGTCTGGCAGACCATGTGCAGGCAGTGGCGATAGGCTTGCGTGAGGGAGGCTTGGTAAAAGGGCGCGATAAGGTTTCAATGATTGTCGGGCGTGACCCGCAAGACTTGGATGAGGGCGGTGTCTCGCGTGCAGCCATTGAAAGTCTGGCGGAAAATGCTTCCGATGGGGTGGTTGCTCCGGTCTTTTGGTATCTGCTTCTGGGCTTGCCGGGATTGCTCACCTACAAGCTTATCAATACGGCTGATTCCATGATTGGTCATAAGAATGAACGTTATCTCTATTATGGTTGGTTCGCGGCCAGATTTGATGATCTGGTCAATCTCATTCCGGCCAGATTGACGGGGCTGTTAATAGTCTTGGCTGTGCTGGTGACCCGTGGTTTGACGTCTGCACGAAATTGCTTTCAGGTTATGTGGCATGATGCGGGTTCGCACCGCTCGCCCAATGCCGGTTGGCCGGAAAGCGCATATGCTGCCGCCCTTGGGCTCGCATTGGCAGGGCCACGCCATTATTATGGTCAGCTTGTTGCCAGTCCGACTTTAAATGAAGGCGGACGAAGGGATGCAAAAGCGGATGACATTGATGCAGCGGTCAGGCTTTTCTGGCAAACGATGAGTGTGATGGCTGTTATGGTTGGCATTACAGCATTTGTTGTTTGGCTGGCCTAATTTTCGACCGGTGCAAAATCTTTGCCATTGAATCGATGCAGTCGATTGGGATTGTCGCTGCGCATACCGTTTTGATTAAAGCGAATAGTGCCGAGGATAGTCTCAAAAGCGGTAGAAGATAAAATCTCGGCAATGGGCAGGTGTTTTTCTTGCGACAGCTTTTGTGCCTGATCAGCTATCTGCATTGTGGCAAAACCGGCTGTCAGATAAGTGTCGACAATTTCGCCGCGATCTTGCATTTCTTGTCTGAAGTTCTGTGCTGATTTTAATGATGCTGGGGCAAGGGGTGCCACCATAAAAGTGTCGGTTGAAAGCGGTAGGCCGTTCGGGATTGCGTTCAATAAAGCACCGCCGGCAATAATCAACGGATAATTCAAGCCCTTAGCACTTTGTGCAATTGCGGCTGCATCATCGGCTTGTCCGCCGATAAAGACATGGCTGGCACCGGCACGACGCAACCGCGAGACAAGCGCATTTTGATTGGTAAGGCCGGGGCGGTAAGTATCGGTAAAAACCGGTGCGAGTTGCTGCTCTTTGAGTGCATTCAATACGCCAGCCGCCAGTTCACGCCCTTCAATCGTACCGTCATCGATAATCGCAAAAGGCTCTTGTTTCCAGAGGCTGCCAAGAACAGAACCGGTGGCAGCAACCTCTTTTTCCATGCCGGTTGCCAAACGATATACCGGTGGAGAGAAAGGTTTTCTTTTTTCAAGCAGTGTTCGTTCCTGCACACCGCTGCTGAGCACGGGAATATTATTCTGCTGTAAAAGTGGTAACGCAGCTTCAAGCGCTTCACTGCATATAAAACCAGTGGCAAGGGTAATTTTTTGCTCAACAAAGCGCTCTGCCACTTGTTTTCCACCTTCCGAAGAGCAAGAATCATCTGCAATAATAAGGGTGGCAGCATTGTTATGGGCTTGTTTAGCGCCCTTAACCAATTGTTCGCCAAGCATTGCAAAGGAGCCGGAAAGTGGTGCTGCAAAGCCAATTTTGGTTTCATCAGCCCGCGCGACACCAGCCGCATTAAAAGTTACGGTCAGAAAACTCACTATCATCAGGGCTTTTGCAGAGCCGGACATCATGGCAGAACGATCTTGTTTAAAGCGATGGAAAGCGAAAATAACATAAATGTGGGTAGCGGTTTAAGCTTCATCGTGCAATGCCTCAAATAAAATAACAAGAAACATCTTGCTCAATTGGTATGGATTGCCGTATTGAGCGGTGTAAATTTGATCGCATTTGGGTATATTCAGGGTGACAGTGTGCAAAGCGTGAAGGTAACAGGTCCGGAAATGACGGCAGTCGAGCCGCAGACATATCGCAATGCGATGAGCCATTTTGCCGGTGCGGTGCAATTGGTAACCACAGATGGTAAGTCGGGCAGACGCGGGCTTACCCTAACTGCTTGCTGTTCGGTTTCGGATAATCCGGCGACAGTTTTAGTTTGCTTGCAGAAAGTGCATGAATATAACAAGCTGTTCATTGAGAATGGTGTATTTGCCATTAATACTTTATCGTCAGCGCATCAAAAACTGTCGGATGCTTTTTCCGGCCGGTTTCAGATGACACAAGACGAGCGTTTCGCTTTGGCGCAATGGCAGACATTAACAACAGGCGCGCCGGTTTTGGCCGATGCACTGGCATCGTTTGACTGTATCGTTACCAGTGTGCAGGAACATTCTACCCATTACGTGGTGTTTGGCGAAGTGGTTGGCGTTTCGCAAAAAACGGATGAGGAAGCGCTGATTTATCTCAATCGCCGCTATCATACATTGCCGCTTTGAATATAAGGGTAAATCCTTACCGGAGGTTTGTCATTTGCTGAAGCTTGTAAAATCGATCACATATCTGAGCGCATTAATTGCGACAGGTGTTGTGAATACGGCTTCAGCCGGGGTGTTGCCTGCCTATAAAAATGAATATTTTGCTTATCCGGCGGTTATATCGTCCAAAGATAATGGTGCTTATCAGATCATTGATTACAATGAGATGCGCGATATCAACGGGCGTGATGCCATTCCGGAAAAGCGCGTGAAAGATAATTATATCAGTTTGCGCGCACGTGCTAATCAGCAGGATCTGGTGCTTAAAACCGAAGCCGGCAACGTTAAGGCAATGGCTGCCGGTAAACTCAAGAATGCTTCCTTTATTGTCATTTATCTGCATGGCCGGGGCGGTAACCGCCATCAGGGCATGAATGATTTTACTTTTGGTGGTAATTTTAATCGTGTCAAATATCTGACAAGCCAGAATGGCGGCCTTTATGTTACGCCGGAATTTAAAGACTTTGCCGATCAGGGCGAGGCGCAAATTGCCGCTTTGATAAGCACTTTAAAATCACAATCGCCTAGGGCACAATTGGTTTTATCCTGCGGGTCAGCAGGCGGTGCTCTATGCTGGCGTATCGCTGCCAATGAGCAGGCAGCTTCGCATTTGAACGGACTGGTGTTGCTTGGTTCATTATGGGACGATGGATATTTAAAGACTGCCAGTTTTAAGCGCCGTTTACCGGTCTTTCTGGCGCATGGCAGCCGTGATCCGGTTTTTGCTGTTTCTGATATGGAGGCTTTTTATCAAAAGCTGAAAAAGTCTGCATCCAACTATCCGGCGCAGTTTCGTCGCTTTGAAAGTGGCAATCACGGAACACCGATCCGGATGGCGGATTGGTATGAAATTTTGAACTGGATTTTGAAATAAAGGTGCAATCAGCTGTGCAGTTTTGCATTAAATATTGCGTTGTGACCTTCCTGCCACTCGACAATTTCGCAAAAGCGAATAGTTATTTCAGTTAATATTTGCCCCCATTCAGTCTATGTGAGGAATGCTATGCTTGGTCGTGCCCGCACCGGAACCCGTTTTATGTTACTGGCGATGATTGCCCCTTTAATGGCTGCTTGTACAACGACACCCACACCTTCAGGCGGCACACAGACCAAAGCGCAGATGCCGATTTCGGGATCGGGCACATCCTCAGGTTTTTTTGCACCTGTGACCAAATATGTTGATCCGGCATTGGCTGATGCTTGCATCACCGCTGCTGCCAATAAATATTTCCTGCCTGAAAAAGTGATTTCAGCGGTTGATACGCGTCCGGGCTCTGCCGGTGGCACCGATGTCATCATGAAGGTCGATTTGCGCAGTGCTGTCTGCTCGGTCAATGCCAAGGGCGGCGTGCGCTCGGTTGTCGATACGACCCCGATGAGTGCAGATCAGGCGGCCGCGAATGCTGCTGCCGCTGCGGCTTCTGCCAATAAGGCACCGGCTAAGAAAGCAGAAGTTGTGAAGGCCTCTGCCAAAGGCAAGGCAAAATAAGACTGATTGATAAAATGAAAAAGGCAGGGAATTCCCTGCCTTTTTTGTATTTGTGATTTACCTGAAACCTTCGGGACGATGCGCGCCGCCATACCAGCGTGGTGTATAGGTCCATTTTTGCCCCATGCTGGTGCCAAATGTCCGTGTCAGGCTGGAGCCGACAAGTACAACCGTGCGCATATCCACCATATCGGAATGCAGTTCACCAAGGGTAATATGGCGTAAGCCTTCAGCTGGACGACCTATATCGCGTGCCAGTATCACTGGTGTTGAAGGCGCACGTAGCTCGCGCAATTTCTCAATGGCTTGGCCTAACTGATGCGGACGCGCTTTGGAAACCGGATTGTAAAACGCGATTACCATATCAGCTAAAGCTGCATGATGGATGCGGTTTTCAATCACGCTCCACGGCTTTAAATTGTCTGACAGCGAAATGATGCAGAAATCATGCCCCAATGGCGCACCGGCTTTAGCGGCTGCCGACATCGCGGCAGAAATGCCGGGCTGAATGACCAGCTCAACCGCGTGCCAGCTTGGATTATCACTTTGGTCAAGGGCTTCCATCACCGCGGTCGCCATGGCAAAGACACCCGGATCACCCGATGAAACCATCACTACCGAGCGGCCAGAGGCTGCCAGTTCAAAGGCGTGGCGGGCGCGCTGCATTTCTTCACGATTGTCAGTTGCATAAATGCGCTGATCTTCACGCAAGGTTCCGGCCATTTTAATGTAGGTTTCATAGCCGAGCAGGTCTTGCGCTTGGTCAAGTTCCGCCAGCACGGCAGGCGTGGTGAATTGCTTGTCGCCGGGGCCCAGACCAATAACGCTCAAACGTCCACGCGGGCGACCACATAAGACGATGTCTTCTGGTGTATTGGCAATCGCGAGTGTGACGTGACTGTCTTCAATCAGCTTGACCGGTTCATCGACGCTGTGCGGGGCGAGAGCTCCATCTGACACGATAAAACGCAATGGCAAACCGGATTGCGCCGCGAAATGACGGATATCGTCATTGTTGCAATCACGCTCATGGGCAAGGATCAATGCCAGCGAGGCAGGTGCCAATCCTGCATTTGTCAAAATTTTTACCACGTGATCGTGTAAATCGGCACAAGGTTTTTCAATGCCGATGACAATGGTGCGCGGATAATAGACCAGCTCATTATCGTTGGGTGTCGTTAATTCCGGCGTGATGCGGATTGTTAAAGTGCCGTCATCTTTGAGCGGTAATTTGGAACGTCTGATCCATTGCGACTGGCCGATGAGGCGCAAATTTTCACCTGCCAGCAAATCGGAGGTGAATTTTTTGGCCGTTTCAGGATTGGCCAAGCTTATATCGCTTGGTGGATGCAACAGATTGATGCCAAAGCGCAATTCACCGCTGGTGGTGATGGCGGGTTTGACATCAAAGGCTTTGGCAATGCTCTTTGCCATTTCATTAACGCCAGTCAGACCACCAAGTAGCGGCACGACGGCGCTGCCATCTTCGGCAATACTCAATACCGGCGGCTCTGCCTGTTTGTTGCTGAGCAGGGGGGCGAGCGCGCGAATGATAATACCGCTGGCGCATAAAGCGATCAGTGGACGGCCTTCCTGATAAAGCGCGCGTAATGTGTCGCCAAAATGCGGATAGGTCTTGTCGGCACCTTGAACGCGCGTTTCAAGCCCGAAAATTTCAGCCCCTTGATAAAGGCTGGCAATGGTTTTGGCCGCCTCTAAGCTGGCTTGACCTAAAATCAAAATGGCAGGCGCAAGTTTCATAGTCCGTTCCATTTTTCACCCGGTACGAGGATCAGCGAGAAATACGGACATTCATCGGCATTGACTTCATCAAGAGGGATAATGCGTTGATTTTGCATCGTGGCGCGTTCCACATAAAGTGCGCGTTCAAGCAAGCCTTCTGCGCGCAAAACATCACGCACTTTGGCAAGGTTCTTACCCAGTTTCATGATGGCGCAAGCATCCGTATTGCGGATTTTTTCGCGCAATTCATCATAGCTCATGACGCCGGAAAGAATGCTCAACACCTGATTGCGATAGCAAAGCGGTGCACCCAGCACGGCAGAGGCACCAAGTACCGAGCACACACCGGGCACGACATGGGTTTCAAAGCGATGCGCCAGACGGTCGTGAATATACATGAATGAGCCGAAGAAAAACGGGTCGCCCTCGGCAATCACCGCTACATCCTGACCTGCATCAAGATATTCTGCCAGTTGATCGGTGATTTCGGTATAAAAATCACTGACGATCTGCTCGTAATTCATATGTTGCGGCAGCTTTTCGGTTGTTACCGGGTAGATCAGCGGCATACGTGTTTGGTCGGGTGACAAAAATTCTTCGACGATGGTCAGCGCATTACCTTTTTTGCCTTTGGCAGCGTGGTAGGCAACAACTGGCGAGGCTTTGAGCAGGCGCAGGGCTTTGAGGGTGATGAGCTCCGGATCACCGGGCCCAACACCAAGACCATATAATTTACCCTTTGGCGTTGCGCTCATCATTCCTTCTCCGAAGCCAGCGCATTGATGGCGGCTGCGGCCATGGCGCTGCCGCCACGGCGACCACGCACAATCACGAAAGGAACGCCACGGCTGTTGGCCGCCAGTTCATCTTTCGATTCAACGGCACCTACAAAACCAACCGGCATACCGATGATGAGCGCAGGCTTTGGTGCGCCTTGGTCGATCATTTCAAGCAGGCGGAAAAGGGCGGTGGGCGCATTGCCGATAGAAACGACACTGCCTTCCAGATGCGGCAACCATAATTCAAGGGCGGCGGCAGAACGGGTATTGCCAAGTTTTTTGGCCAGTTCCGGCACAGACGGATCGTTTAATGTGCAAATGACCTGATTATCGGCTGGCAATCTTGCGCGGGTCACACCTTCAGCAACCATGCGGGCATCACAAATAATTGGCGCACCACCCAGCAATGCATCGCGGCCGGACTTACCCGCACCGCTTGAAAATACCAGATCATCAATGATATCAACCATGCCGGAAGCGTGCGCCACGCGTACGGCCAGTTTTTCCATGTCTGCAGGAATGTTTGCCAGATTGGCTTCAGAACGAATGATGGCGAAAGAGCGATCGTAAATCGCCTGTCCGTCACGAATATAATCAGACATTACCGGTTCCTGTAGGTTTGGATATTTGGTGTTGTTGCAGCAATTTGGCTGCATCCTGAATTGTTATATTGCTGGCCAATAGCCTTCCAAAACGTGATCGTCCAGTTTTGTCTTGCAAAAAGAGGTCATAATGTTGTGGTTTGGTGGCTAAAAGCGTGACCGGCAAGGCACTTAAAGATGCACAAGACTTGGCACAGCCGGTCAGATGAATAAACGGCATTGTTTTTTGTCCGAGCAGCTGTGCCAATTGTTTGGCATCGCTTTGCGTGTCTGCTAAAGCGGAAGCGCATCCCTTTGAACCGGAACAGGCACGGATATTGGCGGCAATATCGTGGCTTTTGGTGGCAAAGCCTGCCTCATGTAATGCTCGTAAAATGGCTGGCGCTTTTTCCGCATCAATATTGGGGATCAGAAAACTTTGCCAAGGGGTGAGGCAGAAATAATCAGCACCGGCAGACAGAGCGATGATGCCAAGTTTTTGCAGGTCTTGTGGTGAAAGCCGTCCTAAAAACGGCATCGCACTGACATAGTATTTCGTTTCATCACGATGTTTGTGTTGGCCGAGTTGGGTAAAAGCTTTTGCCTCTTGGCGCTGCCAGTGGCTTGATGCAATAATTCCGCTAAATTGTTTTTCTATTTCAGCGATCAATTCTTCATGGCTGATATAGGCAAATAATTGCTTCATCCGGCTGATGTTGAATTTTTCTGCCAGCGCCAAGAATGTGTCCAGACAAGTACAGACAAAAGCAAGAGCATCAGTTTGCCTGATTATATAATCAGACTGAAGCGGCATGGAGGCAAAGCCGAATGCAAAATGTTCGCCGTCCTCACAAGCACTGAGCCAAATATCATTTGGATGGGTAGTGATAGCGCAAGCCTCGCCGCCATCAACTAGCAGTGAAAATTTAGGCGACAATGCGTGATAGCGCGGCGTTAATTGCAAAATCCGCAACAGTTCATTGGCGAGATCGGTGGTGTCGGTCAATTGGATTGCATCCATGCCAATGGTCGGATTGACCATGACATTGCGCACATCATCGCCCTCAGGTCGTAATGGGCCTAATCCGCATGCAATTAAAGCTGCAATCAAAGCTTCACGGTTTTCAGGTTTTACGCCGCGCAATTGTAAATTGGAGCGAATCGTCAGCTCAATAATACCATTGCCGTAGGTCTGGCTGAGCCGTGCGATTTCGTCTGCTTGCTGGCATGTGATCCGACCAAGTGGCAGCTTGATGCGGCAGATAAACCCATCCAATGCGCGGGTCATGCGGAATAATCCGGGACAGGCGCTGCGACGGTCAGTAGAAGGAGCAATGTTAAGTAGGTTTGCGGGCATTTTTTTCTTATACGCCTTGATCTTTAATCATGCCACAGTCAAACCAGTCTTGAGAGTAAAAGGAGCAAAAAAGATGGCACGCTGGCTGACAGTGATCGGGATTGGCGAGGACGGTTTTTCTGGTCTTGGACAGCAAGCACGAAATGCCATTGCTTCGGCAGTGTTTATTTTTGGGGGCGAACGTCATCTGGCTTTGGTGGAAGGCCATCATCAGGCAGAAGTAAACGCATGGCCGATACCGTTTTCAAAATCCTATCAGATGATTGAGGCAATGCGCAGCAAGCCGGTTGTAGTGCTTGCCAGCGGCGACCCGATGTTTTTCGGCATGGGTGCCAGCCTGATGCGTCATTTCACGCTTGATGAAGTGGAAATCATTCCTTTTCCATCCTCCTATGCAATGGCCGCAGCACGGATGGGCTGGGCTTTGCAGGATGTGGAATGTTTAAGCGTACATGGTCGGCCACTGGCGATTTTGCAAAAACATATTCATGCCGGAAACAAGCTTTTGGTGCTGAGCGATAGCGGCAAAACACCCTTGGCGGCGGCAAAATTATTGCACGCGCGCGGATTCGGGAGTAGTCAGGTCAACGTATTGGAGCATTTGGGCGGCGAAAAAGAGCGCATTATTCGTGGGCAAGCAGCCTCATGGCAGGCGCAAGATTGTGCTGATTTGAATATCTTGGCGATTGAATGTATCGCAGATGAACATTTTGTCGTCTTTCCGCTTGGCGCTGGTCTAAGCGATGAGCATTTTATCAATGACGGTCAATTGACCAAGCAGGATATTCGCGCCGTCACGCTTGCACGTTTGATGCCGCAGCCGCATCAATTATTGTGGGATGTGGGTGCGGGCTGCGGCTCAATCAGTATTGAATGGATGCGGATGCACCCGACTTGCCGTGCTATCGCCCTTGAAGCCAATGCACAAAGACAAGAATTTATCTTAAAAAATGCTGAAAATTTAGGTGTTCCGGCATTGCAATTGGTGCGTGGTAAAGCGCCGGAAGCACTCACTGGTCTTGAAGCGCCGGATGCAATTTTCATTGGTGGCGGTGTGACGGGCAGGGATGTTTTGCAAAGCTGTTGGGGTGCGCTGAAGCCTGGAGGGCGCTTGGTGGCCAATGCGGTGACCTTACAAAGCGAGATGGCTTTGCATCAATGGCGTGCACAATATGGGGGCGAGTTGGTGCGTATTTCGATGGCGCAAGCAGCAGAGCTTGGTTCTTTTGATGTCTGGCGGCAGGCTTTGCCGGTCACAATTTTGTGTTCGCAAAAACCGCAATGATTTAAATATGACTTGAATTATCATGTTTAAATAGGTAGGTCTTGGATGATGCAGTCAATCTGCAGTTGAAACTGGCGGAAGGGGAAAATCCATGACCATTTTGCAAGCTAATCTTGAAACTGCGGTTCAGGATCCTTCCGTACTCATCGATAAAATTACCAAAATTTTTGAAGAACATGCGCAGATCACTATAGATAGTGCGGTTACAAAAATTACGCTGCCTTATGGTTCGGCGGATTTGTCGGCTGAGCCTGAAAAATTTTGCGTCAGTGTAACATCTGAAGATGATGCAGGATTGGCTTATATGAAATATGCCATTGCCTATCAGTTGACCGAGACATTGAAAGCGGAAAAATCGGGCGCCAAAATTGTCTGGAGCGGTGATGGTGGTGCAGGAACTGTATTGGCATTTTTACGTGAAATGCAGGTGGTTTCAAATACTGAAGTAACCCCTTTGATGCGTCGTGTGCGTTTGCGAGGTGAAAACCTTGAGCGCTTTACCCGCGATGGTTTGCATGTGCGTCTTCTTTTCCCCAAGCATCAAAATGTGAAACCTGAATGGCCGGTGATGGGGGGAAATGGCATTCCGGTCTGGCCTGAAGGCGAAAAGGAATTGGTCGGACGTGCCTATACTATCCGTCATATTGATGCGGATGCCGGTATTGTCGATATTGATCTCGTTTTGCATGAATGTGACGAAGATGGCGATCAGGATGGTGGTTATGGAGCGCGCTGGGCTGTCGAGGCAAAACCCGGTGATATTGTCGGCATGACAGGGCCAGGTGGCGGCAGTGCGCTTTTGACGGCTGATTGGTATTTGTTGGCCGGTGATGAAACGGCGCTTCCCGCTATTGCGCGCATTTTGGAAAGTCTGCCTGCTGGCAGTAAAGCCACAGTGCGGATAGAAATTGCTGATAAAGCGGAAGAACAACTCTTAAAAACAAAAGCAGAGCTTGATCTTCGCTGGCTTCATCGTAATGCTACCAAAGATGACAATAAAGAACTACTTTATGATGCTGTGAAAGCCGTTGATTATCCGGATCATGAAGAGAATATTTTTGTCTGGGTGGGCTGCGAATTTAGTGCTTTTCGTTCAATCAGAGGCTTTATTCGCAAGGAGAAGAAAATTCCCCGCGAGAAACATCTGGTTGTTGCTTATTGGCGCAAAGGCGCCAGTGGAGATGCCGCAAGACGGGAATAATGCAGGCGCCTGAAATATCGGCAGTCTGCCAGTAATTTGGAATGAAGATGCTTCGTCGGTTTATGGACTATTACAAGCCCTATAAGGGGTTGTTCTTTTTGGATTTCGGCTGCGCGATTTTGGCAGGCCTTCTGGAGCTTGGCTTCCCGATGGCCGTCAAACTATTCGTTGATGATTTGCTGCCGAGCCAACACTGGGGGCTGATTTTAGTCGCGTCGGCCGCTCTATTAGGGATTTATCTGGTCAATACCGGTTTGATGGCGATTGTGAACTATTGGGGCCATATGCTTGGTATCAATATTGAAACAGAAATGCGTCGCAAGCTGTTTGACCATATGCAGAAATTATCATTCAGCTTTTATGATAATAATAAAACCGGCCATCTGATTGCACGGGTTACCAAAGATTTGGAAGAAGTGGGCGAGGTTGCCCATCATGGTCCTGAAGATCTTTTCATTGCCATTATGACATTTATCGGCGCTTTCATTTTGATGTTCTATGTCAATCCGCAACTGGCGCTGATTACGGCAGCGGTTGTGCCTTTTGTCGTTTGGGTATCAGGCCGTTACGGCAGCCGTATGACGCAGAATTTCCGTGCTCTTTACCGCCGCGTGGGTGATTTTAACGTACGTGTGGAAGAAAATGTCGGCGGCATGCGTGTGGTGCAGGCTTTTGCCAATGAAGACCATGAACGTGAACTTTTTGCCCGTGACAACCAGAATTACCGTCAGACCAAGCTGAATGCTTATAAGATCATGGCAGCTTCGACATCGCTGACTTATTTGTCGATGCGTTTGACGCAATTGATTGTGATGCTGGCCGGCACTTATTTCGTGCTGCAGGATCAGCTGAGTGCCGGTGGTTTTGTTTCCTTCCTGCTTTTGGTAACAGTATTTATCCGTCCGGTTGAGAAAATCAGCTCGGTGATTGAATCTTATCCGAAGGGTATTGCAGGCTTCAAACGCTACCTTGAGCTGCTGGAAACCGAGCCGGATATTGTCGATGCACCTGATGCCGTGGCTGTTGCCGATCTTAAAGGGGATATCAGCTTTGAAAATGTCAGTTTTGGTTATTCACCGGAGAAGCTGGTTCTCAACAATATCAGTCTGGACATCAAGGCCGGTGAAACCATAGCTTTTGTCGGCCCTTCGGGTGCCGGTAAGACGACGCTTTGTTCGCTCTTACCGCGCTTTTATGAAGTGAATGCCGGTGCCATTAAAATTGATGGTATCGATATCCGCAAAATGACATTGGCATCGCTGCGTAGCCAGATCGGTATTGTGCAGCAAGATGTCTTTCTCTTTGGTGGTACCATTCGTGAAAACATTGCTTATGGCCGTCTGGATGCCACTTTGGAAGATATTCGTGAAGCAGCGCGACGTGCACGCCTTGATACGATGATTGAATCCATGCCTGATGGTTATGAAACAATGATCGGGGAGCGTGGCGTTAAATTGTCGGGCGGACAAAAACAACGTCTGGCTATTGCACGTATGTTCTTGAAAAACCCGCCAATCCTGATTTTGGATGAAGCGACTTCGGCACTTGATACCGAAACGGAACGCGCCATTCAACGCTCATTGGCAGAACTTTCCGATGGACGTACCTCTCTGGTGATTGCGCACCGTCTGGCAACAATCCGTAATGCTGATCGTATTGTGGTGGTCAATGAACATGGCATCGCCGAGCAGGGCACCCACAATGATTTGCTCAAAGTAGGCGGTATTTATAAGCGCTTGCATGATGTGCAGTTCGAGCAAGTCGCAGCAGAATAAAGACAAACAAAACGCCGGATTTTTGAAGTCCGGCGTTTTGTTGTGGATTGTGCTAATTTGATTAGAAGCTGTAGTTCAAGCCAGCTTTGAGCATGTGGTTATGCAGTTTGTTGGACTGTTTCACGCCGTTCACTTCCGACTTTACATTGCTGATGCGCATATAGTCATATTCAGCTTTGACGGAAAGCGGGCCAGAGAGCTTCTGCTCAACGCCTGCACCCACCAGAACGCCACCTTCCCAGCCCGGACCCTTAGTGGTTGCTTCCTGTTTTTTAAACTTGGTGGTGCCATAACCCAGTGTGCCATAGATAAGAGTGCTATCCATTGCATAACCGGCTTTGGCTTTGGCTGCGGCATTCCAGGATTGCTGCAAACGACCGCCATTACCGATATTATGTTCAGCTTCAGCAAAGTTCAGCTCAACTTCACCACCGAAGACGAAATTACCGCTCTGGATGTTTTTACCGGCAACAACACCTGTCAAAATGCCGGAGCGGCTTGAGAACGGGCTTGGCACTTTGGAAGAAGATGCACCGATCTGTGCACCAACATAGTTGTTGTTCCAATCCGAGCCGGAGGAAACAGGTGTGTCGTAAGAATAATCGTTGTTGTTGAGGTAATCAGCAGCATGACCGGCAGCAGGTGCCGCTACAATTGCTACGCTGAGGCTCATCATCAAAATATGCATTTTACTCATCGGGGACTCCATCGCCACCAAACTCAACGCCGTGGCTTTAATACACTTCGCGCCATCCGATTCTGTGATCTTCCGGTGCTGTTGCAGTGAATTTCTCCGATAATTATGACTAAATTGCTGAAGAGGTGCCTCAAACAGGCAGCAGAACCGCTTAAATTTACCAGCATGATTAATGAATGGTAACTGTCGCTAAAGCTGCAAATCAGATCAGTTTCAATCCGCGCATACTGATGTGGCCATTTTTGCCAACGATAATATGATCATGGATCGTGATACCTAAAGGTTTGCCTGCTTCGATCAAAAGCTTGGTCATTTGTATGTCTGCACTTGATGGGGTCGGGTCGCCTGAGGGATGGTTGTGCACGACAATTATCGCGGTGGATGAAAGCTCCAATGCGCGCCGGATTACCTCGCGCGGATAGACAGGCGTGTGATCAACGGTGCCTGTTTGTTGAACTTCATCCGAAATGAGTTGGTTTTTTTTATCCAGAAACAAAATGCGGAATTGTTCACGCTCTTCATAGGCCATGGCTGTCATGCAATATTGCACGACTTTGCTCCATGCATCGAGTGCTACGCGGCCGATGATCTCATTACGGTTTTGGCGTTTGCCGACAGCAGCCACAAGTTTCAAATCAAAGGCCACGGATTTACCGCAGCCGCGCACTTCGCAAAGCAGATGTTCCGGTGCGCCTAAAACCTCACCGAGCGAACCGAAGCGCGCAAGCAGCGCTTTTGCAATGGGTTTTGTATCTGCTCGCGGAATGGAGCGGAACAACAGCAATTCCAGTAGTTCATAATCGGCCATGCTTTCATCGCCGTTTTTTCTAAACTTTTCCCGCACACGATCCCGATGCCCGAAGTAATGGGGAACTTCGGGTTTGACACCTAATGCTGCAAACTTCGCTGTTTGCTCGGAAAAACCGGGTAATTCATCATTTTCAAGTGTTTTCTTAGTCATACTGCTATGGCTCACCCCCTTGCGCGTAGACAGACAGACTTAAACTGACGTATTATTCAATGTAATTAGAACACAATAAATATAAAAATGAAGTCTCAATGAATAAAAACGCCGACCAATCATTATATTGGGCGGCGTTTTATATAAATTATATAGCTCAAAGTGCTTTAGCGCATGGATGCCGGGCCAAAGATATTTTTCGGCGACAACGTAAAGATCTCACAGCCATCTTTAGTTACGCCGACAGTGTGTTCATATTGCGCAGTCAGAGAGCGGTCACGTGTAACTGCTGTCCAGCCATCTTTGAGCACTTTAACATCCGGTTTGCCCAAATTGATCATTGGCTCAATGGTAAAAATCATGCCTTCACGCATTTCAACACCGTCATTGAGTGTGCCATAATGCAGGATATTGGGCGCATCATGAAAAATCTGGCCAACGCCATGGCCGCAGAAATCACGCACCACCGAGCAGCGCTCGCTTTCGGCATAGGTTTGAATGGCGGCACCAATAGCGCCGGTTTTCGCACCCGGTTTGACGGCAGTAATGCCGCGCAGCAGGCTTTCATAGGTTACTTCCATCAAACGCTCTGCCGCGCGTTTAATTTGGCCAACGGCATACATGCGGCTTGAATCGCCATGCCAGTTATCTTTCAAATAAGTGACATCAATATTGACGATATCACCCTCGCGCAGTGGTTTGTCATCGGGAATACCGTGGCAAACGACATGATTGATTGAGGTGCAAACTGATTTGGTGTAGCCGCGATAGTTAAGTGTTGCCGGTATCGCGCCATGATCGGCACCGAATTCAAAAACGAATTTATCGATCTGATTGGTGGTAACACCCGGTTTGACAATGTCATTCAATTCATCAAGGCAGCGCGCAGTCAGATTACAAATCTGGCGCATCGATTCAAAGGCTTCAGGGCCGTAAAGTTTAATCTGTCCGGTCTGTTTGAGGGGTGCTTGAGTTGCATCAATATAAGTAACCATTATAAATCCGTTCAGACTGTTTCATCAATCGTGACCATTTCGGTCGCAGTTATTTCTTGTGGTGATATGTGGCATCGAAGTGCGTAAGCCTCAACCCCGTTTTTACGGGCAAATTGAAATGCCTGCGCATAAGCAGGATCTAAATCGCCGCTAATGCGGAAGATATCGCAATCTTCACGCTGGATAACAAACAGCATCGCAGCGCGGTGACCTGCTTTGGCCATGTCGACAAGTTCAAACAAATGTTTGGCGCCACGCGCTGTCACTGTATCGGGAAACTCGGCCAAGCGAGGAGTTCTGGTAAAGTGGACATTTTTTACTTCAACATAAATATCCGGCTGGTTTTCTTTGTGCAGCAGCAGATCAATACGTGAATTTTTGCCGTATTTTTGTTCGCGCTTTAAACTGTCAAAGCCCGCAAGTTCAGGAATGAGCCCTTTGAAAATGGCTTCTTCAGCAATTTTATTCGGCAGTGCTGTATTGACGCCAACGAGTGTGTTGTCGGCTTCGATAATTTGTAGGGCATGCGGGTATTTACGCTTCGGATCATCTGAAACACTCATCCAGATGCGTGATCCGGGTGTTGTCAGGCCGAGCATCGAGCCGGTATTGCCAACCGATCCGGTAATAAATGTGCCATCATCAAGCGTGGCATCAACCAGAAAACGCTTATAACGACGCTCAAGACGTCCGGTAACAAGGGGGAGGGTGAACTGCATGGGAATTAGCTTTACGCCAAACCACTTGCGCATTGCAAGCCTGTGGTTTGGCGATGCTTCAAGGTATGGAAAAAGCGGTTTAAGCCTGACGTTTCCAGTCGAAAGTCAATTCTTCACGAAATGCAAACTGAATAATATGTTTGGCCACAACATCTTCCAACTGTGCCTGTGTTTCAGCAGGGGCTTCAGCGGTAATGTCGAGTGCGTCGTCGGTGGCATTGAGAGTTACAATGCGGCCGTCGGTAAAAACAATGCGGCCTGTTTGCGGGGTAAATTCAACTTCGAACTTATGCGACCAATGTTTGCACAATTGTTGCAGGTAGCGGCTGGCGCTTTTGGTCGCAACTGTAACAGTAGAAATAACCATCTTTGATTCCTCATGATTGCAGATCATAAGTTGAATCTATTAGACAGGTTTTAAATAAGCTACTATTTTGTTGGAAATTAAAAAGAAAAAAATACCAGTGAATGGTACGCCCAAGGGGAATCGAACCCCTGTTTCCGCCGTGAAAGGGCGGCGTCCTAACCGCTAGACGATGGGCGCCCGCTGGTGTGGGTGCCTTATAGGTGGGAAATTTCTTCCGCGCAAGCCATTAAATTCATTTTTTTTAAAAAAAGCGAAAATAATTTACATTGTGGATAAGTGGCTGATTTAACGGGATGAAATCAGCTTTTGCCGCGGCACTTCCAGTTCCAGTCACGCTCAGGCCCGATATCGATATGAACAGATTTGGTGTGGCAGTAGGTGCCGACACCGCCACGTGATGGCATGGCACGTGCAACACGGGCAATTTCCCATTTGGAAACGCCTTCGATCTGAACATCAGCAGCAGCACAGGTCATATGCAATGATTTGCGCGCACCTTTGACCTTCATATTATAAGAGGGGCTTCGATAACCCGAAGTTACAATGACCGGTTTTCTGAAATGGCTTTCCAGTTTACGCAAAGTCTTGACCAATTCAGGCTTGAGACAGGCGACATCAACGGATTCGCGCTGTACTTTCAAGCCATTCGGGGCAAGGCGCGCAAGACCGGGGGCTGATACGCGCAATAAATGCGGTGCATCATCATCCTCATCGGCATCAATGTCACTGTCATCATAGACTGCATTGCGATGTTTAATTTCTAAGCCGCCATAAGCGCGTACGCCAGGTAATGAATAATTATAACTTTGTGCCGATGGCTGCTTTTTCAACTCCAGCGATGGCTTGCTCAGAGTTGAGGCAAGTACAACAGGCTTTTCTGCCTTATCCGGCAGGGCAGGTGCCGTGATTTGTGCGGCTTGTGGTTTTGGGGTTTCTGCCGGCTTGGTCGTTTCTGCGTTCGCATTCAACGCAGGTTTGACTGCCTTAAAAGCATCGCTGGTTTTAGGTGTCGCAAAGAGAGCTGCAACAAGTGTTGACTTTTGTACCGGTTTTTCCGCCACTGTTTCCGTGGCAGGCTCCAAAGCAGCAAGTGCTACTGTTTCCGCTTTCGCTTCAGGCTTTGCATCTGCCAGATCAGTTTTGTCGGCTTCAATTGCTTGCGTTGCCGGTTTGGCTGCATTTTCTTCAGCGATTTTTTCGTCAGCTGCCGTTTGCAAGGCTTCTGCCACCAGCGAATTGTCGTCTGTCGAAGAAAGCTGCATGGCAGGCGAGCCGGAACTAGTCGCGGTGCAGGCGCTTAAAACAAAAGCTGCGAGCAGACTGATGCAGGTTGATGAATACAGAAAAAACTTTTGCGTCTGTTTCTGATTTGCAATCAAGGCAAGGCTCCAGATGATCACCGGAGCACAATGCAGACGCAACCGGTTTATTTGGAAAACGGTTTGTGCGTTTTCCGGTATTTCTGTTTAAACACAAAAATATCAGCCGAAAAATCAGGCGCTTGAGCCTGAGGATTATGAGCTGATTGGTGTTTATGCTTAACAAAGTTTTAAAGTTAAATAGTAACGAATGCAATCTTTTGGCAGTAACAGCCTGTAAAAGCGATGTTACAATGCGTGATATTTTTTAATTTTTATTGCGTTTTATTCAAATAATTCAGGCTTCTGTTTGATGATACCAAAGAAGCGATTTTTTAAATTGGATCATTGAAATTGAGCCGATTTTGAACGATCCGGCTGATTTGATCGCCGCTCACGAATTAATATTATCAAGAAGAAGTAAAACATCGCCGAAAAGCACAACTCTGATATTGACAAAAACGGGCATACTAACCAGACATAGCAATGCTGTTTGTTGTGGCTGGCTACAGTCAACAGCTCCGCTTTGCGCCATGGTGTGCAAACGGGTTCATAAAAAATTTGGATCAGGCGAATATGATTGTGCACTTCCGGCAACCCTCCCGTTTCACCCTTAGCCTTGTGGCAGTGGCGATGATTGCCGCGCTTGGCGGTTGCGCGGGCGGAGCGGAATTTCAGGGAACGCCGCAGGAGGGGGCACGTCGAACTGGTACCTATCCAAATTTCGGGCGCATGCCTCAGGCGGCAACCAGCCAGATCACCGCGCAGGAAAAGGACGCTGCTACCATCGCACTGGATGCGGAGCGCAAACGTCTGAAATCTGTGAAAGGTGAAACACCTATGTCTGCAGCCCAATTGGCCGCGCTTCGCAAGCAAACTCAGGCGGAGACAAAGGCTACACTTCAGGCGATTGAAAACAGCAATTGATCAACGCCTTTCATGAATGACTGCTGCTATTATTATATTGCTGATGGCGCGTGATAGCTAAAGTCCCATATCAACCCTTTTCGGAACAGGATCATGTCGGAAGAATTTCATAAAGTCCGTCGTTTGCCGCCTTACGTCTTTGAACAAGTTAATCGTCTCAAGGCGGCGGCGCGAGCGGGCGGCGCCGACATTGTCGATTTGGGGATGGGTAATCCTGATCTGCCGACCCCGCAAAATATCGTGGACAAGCTTTGTGAGGCGGTTCAAGATCCGCGCGCGCATCGGTATTCTTCGTCGAAGGGTATTCCGGGTTTGCGCAAAGCGCAGGCCAATTATTATGAACGCCGTTTTGGTGTGAAACTCAATCCGGACAGCCAGGTTATTGCGACACTGGGCTCCAAGGAAGGATTTGCCAATATGGCGCAGGCAATTACCGCACCGGGCGATGTGGTTTTGTGTCCGGATCCAACCTATCCGATTCATTCTTTCGGCTTTATCATGTCCGGCGGTGTGATCCGCTCGGTACAGGCGAAACCGGATGATAATTTCATTCCGGCATTGGAACGCGGTATCAAACATTCGATCCCGAAGCCTATTGCCTTGATCCTCAATTTCCCGTCCAACCCGACCGCTTATGTGGCAACGCTGGATTTCTATAAGGATGTGGTGGATTTTGCCCGCAAGCATGAAATCATCATTTTGTCTGATCTGGCTTATTCGGAAATCTATTTTGACGGTACACCGCCGCCATCCGTGCTTCAGGTGCCGGGTGCAATGGATGTTGCGGTTGAATTTACCTCTATGTCCAAGACCTTCTCGATGCCGGGCTGGCGTATGGGCTTTGCCGTTGGTAATGAGCGTTTGATTGCAGCGCTGACACGCGTTAAATCCTATCTGGATTATGGTGCGTTCACGCCAATTCAGGTGGCAGCGACGGCTGCACTGAATGGTGATGGTTCTGATATTGAATATGTACGCAATGTCTATCACCAGCGCCGTGATGTGCTGGTTGAAAGCTTTGCACGCGCCGGTTGGGATGTACCGCCGCCAGCAGCAACCATGTTTGCGTGGGTGCCAATTCCGGAGAAGTTCAAAGCAATGGGATCGTTGGAGTTTTCCAAATTGCTCATTGAAAAGGCTGATGTGGCGGTTGCGCCGGGCTTGGGCTTTGGTGAACATGGCGATGATCATGTGCGTATTGCGCTGGTGGAAAATGAGCATCGCATCCGTCAGGCCGCACGCAATATCAAGCGCTTCCTGAGTATGTACGAAGAGAGCGCTGCCTGATTGGCGTATTTTGAACTCTGTGCCGCTGAAGCTTTTGGCGGCACATCCAAATTTAAATTGAATCCCCGACTTAAACTAAACCCATGAAAGACTTTTGAGGAAAAGACGATGAGTGAAGCATTACGGATCGGCGTGGCCGGATTAGGCACCGTTGGCGGCTCAGTATTACGTATTTTACGTGAAAAAGCCGAAATGCTCACCCGTCAATGCGGTAGAGAAATGGTTGTTACTGCGGTCAGTGCGCGTGATCGAACACGCGATCGTGGTGTCGATCTCTCCAATATCACATGGTTTGATGATCCGGTGGAACTTGCCAAATCCGACAAGATCGACGTTTTTGTCGAATTGATCGGTGGCGATGAAGGGCCTGCCAAAGCGTCCGTGGAAGCAGCTCTTAATGCCGGACGTCATGTAGTGACAGCCAATAAAGCGCTGCTCGCCAAACATGGTGTGGCGCTGGCAGAAATTGCCGAAGAAAAAGGTATTTTGCTCAACTTTGAAGCAGCGGTTGCCGGTGGTATTCCGGTGATTAAAGCGATGCGTGAATCGCTGACCGGTAATACTGTGTCGCGCGTTTATGGTATCATGAACGGCACGTGCAATTACATTCTCACCCGCATGTGGGAAGAGGGGATTTCATTCGAAGATTGCTTGGCTGATGCGCAACGTTTGGGCTATGCTGAAGCTGACCCAACATTTGATATTGAAGGCAATGACACCGCGCATAAGCTTGCTTTGCTGACCAGTTTGGCATTTGGCAATCAGATTGCTGCCGATGATATCTATATGGAAGGTATCAGCAATATTTCACTGGCTGATATTCGTGCAGCCGATGAACTTGGTTATCGCATCAAATTGCTGGGTGTGGCGCTCAAAACACCAAACGGAATTGAGCAGCGTGTGCAACCGACAATGGTGCCGACCTCATCGGTCATTGCGCAGGTTCATGGCGTGACCAATGCGGTGGCAATTGAAACCGATTTGCTTGGTGAGCTGTTGTTGTCGGGGCCGGGAGCGGGCGGCAATGCAACCGCATCGGCAGTGCTTGGTGATCTGGCTGATATTGCCAAGAGTCGTCCTGGCTTCCAGCATGGGCCTGTATTCGGTACTCCAGCGAAAGCTTTGGCACCTTATCAACGTGCGGCAATGCGTAATCATGAAGGTGGTTATTTTATTCGCCTAACCGTGCATGATCGCCTCGGTGCCTTTGCTGCCATTGCCAAGCGCATGACCGAAAACGAAATTTCGCTTGAATCGATTGTTCAGCGTCCGCCGATGGATCATCATGCCGAAGGCATCAAAACCATCATTCTGGTGACGCATGAAACAACCGAATCGGCAGTAAAATCTGCGCTTCAGACTATTTTGGAAGATGACCATCTGGTGGATAAACCGCAGATGATCCGTATTGAGCGCGCCGGTTAAGGCGCGTTTTCACAAGCTTCCTGTGATTGCAATGAAGTATGTAGCCGCTTAAATCGATTAAGGTTTTGACAGCAGTTCTTTTAAGCCTGCAAGCCTCTTGCTAGACTTAAGAGACTTTGACAAAAGAGCCGTACGGCGCTTAACTCTTGTTAAGAGTATCGTCGTTTAACGGCATGTGTCCCTATCTGAATGCAGCCACTTTCCTTGCGATATAATGTTTTAGTTTTATTATCGCAGTAACCGATTAAAAATTCAGGACTTTGTTCAAATGGCTAAAACCGCAGAGCAGCAACCACACGGCTTGGATCGTATTTTAACGCTCGAACTGGTGCGTGTAACCGAGCGCGCGGCCGTTGCGGCAGCCAGATTGCGTGGTCGCGGTGATGAAATGGCAGCCGATCAGGCCGCTGTTGATGCGATGCGTCAGGAACTTAACAATCTGCCGATCAACGGTACCGTTGTGATCGGTGAAGGTGAGCGCGACGAAGCACCGATGCTTTATATTGGTGAAGAAGTAGGAAGCCGTCAGGGGCCGGATGTCGATATTGCACTCGACCCGCTTGAAGGCACCACTATCTGCGCTAAAAACCTGCCGAACTCATTGGCTGTTGTAGCGATTGCTGAAAAAGGCAACCTGCTTTACGCACCAGATGTTTACATGGAAAAAATCGCTGTAGGCCCTGGTTATCCGGAAGGTGTTGTGCATCTTGATGCAACACCAACCGAAAATATCATGGCTTTGGCCAAAGCCAAAGGCGTTGCACCAAGCGCAATTACCGCTTGCATCATGGATCGCCCGCGTCATGCCCGTTTGATCGAAGAAGTACGTGCAACCGGTGCTGCCATTCGTCTGATCGGTGATGGTGACGTTGCGGGTGTTATGCACACGACCAATCCTGAAGAAACCGGCATTGATATTTATATCGGTATCGGTGGCGCGCCTGAAGGCGTTTTGGCTGCTGCAGCTTTGCGCTGCATTGGCGGTCAGATGCAGGGTCGTTTGCAGCTCAACACCGAAGAGAAAATTGCCCGCGCTGCTAAGATGGGCATTTCTGATCCAAACAAGATTTACACAATGGAAGAAATGGCAAAAGGCGATGTGCTGTTTGCTGCAACCGGTGTAACTGACGGCAACATGCTGTCGGGCGTTAAATTTGCCCGTGATTACATCCAGACCCACACCATCGTCATGCGTTCAAGCTCGCAGACCGTGCGTGAAATCAAAGCACGCCATCAGGATCTGTCAAAGTTCTAAGATTGGCTTGAGGCCGGGAAGAATTTATTGAATATTTCAAAAGGCGGCATTGCAAAAATGCCGCCTTTTGTGTTCATAAAAGACATGATGGATTCAGAGCGCCTTTTTCTTAATGTCAAGAAGTCTGCCACCGGACAAAAATGGGTGGATCGTTTAGGCTTGCGGGAAGCCAATACGGCATTGGCGATTGCGCAAAATCATGGCATCCATGATTTGGTGGCGCGGGTGCTGGCTGGCCGCGGTGTGCCGCTGGATGGCGCTGCCGAATTTATTGACCCGACCATTCGTAATCTGATGCCTGACCCTCTGACGCTGACCGATATGGACAAAGCGGCGACACGCATTGTTCAAGCGATTGAGGCACAAGAAAAAATTGCAATTTTTGGAGATTATGATGTCGACGGTGCTTGTTCATCGGCGCTGATGGCCAGATTTTTGCAGCATTATAATATCCCTTATCAGATTTATATTCCGGATCGTATTTTTGAAGGCTATGGGCCTAATCCACAGGCGATGCAGGATTTGGTAGCAAATGGCGCATCGCTGATCGTGACCGTAGACTGCGGCACCAATAGCGCACCTTCCATTGATGCAGCAAAGCAAGCCGGTGCTGACGTGGTGGTGCTTGACCACCATCAGGTGGGCGGTGAACTACCCGAAAATGCCGTGGCGATTGTTAATCCCAATCGTGAAGATGATATGTCGCTTCAAGGGCATCTGTGTGCCGCCGGTGTGGTCTTTTTGACATTGGTGCAAGTAGCGAAGCAGATTCGCGCGCGCGGGAAAAGTGCACCGGATTTATTGTCGCTGCTGGATTTGGTAGCTTTGGCAACGATTTGTGATGTGGTGCCACTCAAAGGTGTTAATCGCGCCTTCGTGGTCAAAGGTCTGTTGGTGGCGCATGCTCAAAGCAATATTGGTTTGGCGGCATTGGCGCGGGTTGCCCGTATCGGTGAGCCACTAAATGCTTTCCATTTAGGTTTTATGATCGGCCCGCGTATTAATGCCGGTGGCCGTATTGGTGATGCCGGACTTGGCGCACGCTTGCTGACATTGCATGAGCCTGCGGAAGCAGACGCGATTGCGCAAGAGCTTGATCGCCTTAATCAAGAGCGTCAAGCGATGGAAGTGCAAATGCTGGCGGAAGCCGAAGCAGAAGCTTTGGTGGAAATTTCCGGTGGTGAGGGCGCGTCTGTAATTGTAACGGCGAGCGATGACTGGCATCCGGGTATTGTGGGTTTGCTGGCCTCGCGCCTTAAAGATAAAGCGCGCCGTCCGGCTTTTGCTATTGCTTTCAATCGAAATAATATCGGCACAGGTTCGGGGCGCTCGATTAATGGTATTGATTTGGGCAAACTTGTCGCCAAAGCTGTCGAACAGGGCTTGCTCGTCAAGGGCGGCGGCCATGCGATGGCTGCAGGCATTACTATCGAGCGTGATAAACTGGGCGCTTTCCGTGGCTTCATGGAAGAAGAAGCCGGTGCACGGGTGAAGAGTTTACGCGAAAACCAGAGCCTTTCCGTTGATGGTGCATTGGCGGCATCCGGTGCAACGGTTCAACTTTATCAGGCTTTGCAAAAGGCAGGGCCTTATGGTTCCGGCCATAACCAGCCGGTTTTGGCGCTGCCGCATCATGTGGTTGCGGATGCACGGCTTGTCGGGCGGGATCATGTCAAAGTGACCCTCAAAGGGGCTGATGGCAAACGGGTGAATGCAATTGCATTTCGTGCAGCTGATGCACCATTGGGCAAGTTTTTGCTTGGCCGCATCGGACATCCTGTTCATATTGCCGGAACGCTGAACCTCAATCATTGGAACGGGTCGGTTTCGACACAAATCCAAATTCTGGATGCAGCCCAGCCTGATTAACAATAAAATATAAGAAATCCTGATTTTTGTGAGCGAGTATCAGGGATCAAGGGATGTAATAGGGTGGATACTGCTCTATATTATGAAAAAATGAAATCTATTGAGGAGATATGTATGTTTCGTGCTGCTTCGCGTTTTACGCAGCTGTTAGCTATTATGGCAGTTGGACTGGCGGCTTCGCTGGTCATTATCGATACTGCCGATGCACGGCGGATGGGCGGAGGCTTCGGCAGTCGTGGTGCACGTACGCATCAGGCACCGGCACCAACCCGCACAGCACCCAACAATGCTGCTCCGGTTGAACGTAGCATGACACCTAATACCGGCAATACGGCACAGCGTCCGGCAGCAGCACCTGCTGCAGCTAATGCAGCCAAGCCGGGTCTGTTTGGCGGATTCGGCCGTTCGATGCTTGGTGGTCTGATGATGGGCGGTCTTCTTGGTATGCTGCTCGGTTCAGGCTTTGGCGGTATGGCGGGTATGTTCGGCATGTTGTTGCAGGTAGCCATTATTGCGCTGCTGGCAATGTTGGCGATGCGTTTTTTTGCCAGCCGTCGTCAACCGGCAGCGGCCGGAGCGGGTAATGCCTATGCCCAGCCACAGGGTTTTGGTTCGCAAAGCTTTGGTGCAACAAAATCATCTGTGCCAAACACAGGTGGCTCAGTTGGCGGACGCACGCCTTCTGTCAATCCGTTCGGCGCTAAAGTTGATGAAGCACCGGTTTTAGAGGAAAAGCCTTTTTCGGTTGGTCAGGAAGAACTCAATCGTTTTGAAGAAATGCTGACCGAAGTGCAGACTGCTTACGGGCGGGAAGATTACGCAGCATTGCGTAAGCTTTCAACACCAGAAGCGATGTCTTATCTGGCCGAAGAATTGGGTGAAATCGCATCTTCCGGCAAGCGTAACTCTGTTTCCGATATCAAACTGTTGCAGGGCGATGTTTCTGAATCCTGGAGCGAAGGTGATAAAGATTACGCAACAGTTGCGATGCGTTATTCCAGTATTGATGTGATGCTTGATCGCGTCAGTGGCGATGTGGTTGAAGGTAATCCGGATGAGGCAACTGAAAGCACCGAGCTTTGGACATTCGTGCGCGAAGATGGTGGCGAATGGCAACTTTCAGCAATTCAGAGCGCCAATGAATAAGCAGTTTTTCTGTTGAATTTTAAAAGCCCGGCCACTGTGCCGGGCTTTTTGTTTGTTGAATCAATTCAGTAATTTAGAGTGTATGGCTGATAAGTTGATTCAAACGGCGGTTGGTTGATTACCAACTGCCGATATTGGGCGCAGACGCCCAAGGCTCTTTTGGTGCCAATGATTCACCATTTTGAATAAGTTCAATAGAAATACCGTCCGGCGAACGGATAAATGCCATGTGGCCATCGCGTGGCGGACGGTTGATAGTCACGCCCTGATCCTGCAAGTTCTGGCAAAATTCGTAGATATTATCGACACCATAAGCCAAATGGCCGAAATTACGTCCGCCGGTATAGTCTTCCGGATCCCAATTATAGGTCAGTTCCAGAGTTGGCGCACGGTCACCTTTGCCGCGCTCGATGTCACTTTCCGTTGCCAGAAAAATCAAAGTAAAACGGCCTTTTTCATTTTCGATACGGCGAACTTCCTTCATGCCGAGCTTGTTGATGTAGAAATCCAGCGATTCATCAATATCGCGGATACGTACCATAGTGTGCAGATAACGCATTTTTTCAGTCCCTTTTTCAAAGCCGCAAAATTTGAATATTATCTGAACAGATCAGCATATTCAGTATAATTTATGAAGGTGAACATCATTTGATGGCCATAATATGGGGCAAGTAAATGAGGAGAACTGTGAAGTTTGCAACTTAGCACTTGCGGCCACCCGTTAATGAAGTGTTAATCTACCGATCAGAATCAACTTCTGTTTTAGCGCAGCAAGAGAGGAGGAGCACTGGCAATGGCTGACAAATCTATGTCGGATAAGCATATGACGGAACAATGCTCCACTGAAGATATCGGTGAATTGATCGAAGTATCAGGAACTATTAAATGGTTTGATGTCGCCAAAGGCTATGGCTTTGTGGTGCCGGATGATAATTCCTTTTCTGATATCTTGCTGCATGTAACCATTTTGCGCCGTGATGGCTTTCAGGTCGCCTCCGAAGGGGCGCGCATCGTTTGTGTCGTGCGCAATTCAGAACGTGGTTTGCAGTGTTTCAAGGTTTTATCGATTGATACATCCACTGCCGTTCATCCGGCAACGATGCCGCAGCGCACACATTCTTCTGTGGTGCCATCCAGCGGACTGGAACGGGTGATCGTCAAATGGTTCAACCGCACCAAAGGTTTTGGTTTCCTGACCCGCGGCGAAGGTACTGAAGATATTTTCATTCATATGGAAACCTTGCGTCGCTTTGGTATGGCTGAATTGCGCCCAGGGCAAGTGGTACTGATCCGCTTTGGCGATGGTGACAAAGGTTTGATGGCCGCTGAAATCCATCCGGATATCGGTACGCAAATGCCGGTTTCGCACTGATTTATCCCAAAGCCGGATTTTATGGATTTGCCAATCTTCTTTGAAGGCGGATATAATCTTTTTTGATAATGTTTGACTGACAGGAGCACATATCATGGTGCGCAATATGGTGCGGCGCGGTTTGGGCTTTATCGTCACTTTGTTGATGGTGCTGACTATTCATACAGCCTCAGCGCAAGATAATGAGCCAATGCGTCTGGAAGTGGATGCCAATCCGCTTATTTTCATGACAAGCTCTGGTGAACAGCAGATCGAATTGGAAATTGCCGATACGGATGAAAGTCGTATGCGTGGGCTAATGTTCCGCACCGATTTACCACTTCAGCGCGGCATGTTGTTTGATTTTAAACAAGTACGGTTGGTGCTGATGTGGATGAAAAACACACCACTGCCGCTTGATATGGTTTTTCTGCATACGGATGGCACAATTGCGGTGATCCGTGAAAATACTACGCCTTTTTCTGAAAATATTGTTTCATCCGGCGAGCCGGTGGCCTATGTGATAGAGCTGAATGCAGGAATGGCTAAAAAGCTGGGGTTGAGTGCGGGTGATAAAGCCGTGCACCCTGCCATTTGCGGGCGTTGCGATTAAGGGCTGCGAGTTAGTACCTGCCGACAGATTAGGTTTGAGCGTTTTTAAGGAAAGTTTCGTGACTGCTCTGGATGTAAAATATTTCGACCATAATGGTATGCGTTTTGCCTATCGTGAAGACGGACCAGATGGCGCCTTAGCAGAAACGGTTCTTCTCATTCATGGTTTTGCCTCATCCAGTGTAGTCAATTGGGTGTCGCCTGGTTGGTTTCGCACCCTTGTAGAAGCGGGCTATCATGTGGTGGCGCTTGATAATCGAGGCCATGGTCTCTCTGACAAGCCACATGAAAAAGAGCTTTACTATCCTGCGATGATGGCCGCAGATGCAGCAGCATTGCTGGATCATTTGAACATCAAAAAAGCCCATGTGATGGGTTATTCGATGGGGGCAAGGATCAGCGCATTTCTGGCGCTGGATTTCCCTGAAAAGGTGCAAAGCCTTGTTTTTGGTGGCCTTGGTATTGGTATGGTAACCGGTGCCGGTGACTGGGAGCCGATTGGCGAAGCATTGCTGGCCGAGGATCCGGAGACAGTCACTCATCCGCGGGGGCAAATGTTCCGCAAATTTGCCGATCAGACGAAAAGCGACCGTTTGGCGCTGGCTGCTTGTGTGATTACTTCCAAAGAGCTGGTGCCGGCACAAGCGATTGCCTTAATCGAGCAACCGGTTTTGGTGGCCGTCGGCACTAAAGATGATATTGCCGGTGATCCGCACGCATTGGCTGATTTATTGCCGCATGGTATTGCTCTTGATATCCCTGATCGCGATCATATGTTAGCGGTGGGTGACAAAGTGTATAAGCAGGGTGTATTATCATTTTTGAGCCAGCACCGTTTTTGATAAAAAAGCGGTGAAGCCCCTAAAAAAGACAATCGAGTTAAAGATGACAGCGCACAGTTCAGCCAAATTATCCGCGAATGTCAGTCAGGTTGATCCGATCTGGCATGCCGTTCGTGCTGAAGCGGAAGAAGCGGCGGCAAAAGATCCGTTGCTGGCATCGTTTTTCTACACGTCATTGATCAGCCAGCCAAGTTTGGAAGATGCGGTGGCCCATCGTGTTTCCGAGCGCCTTGGTCATCAGGATTTGAGCGCTGATTTGCTGCGCCAGACCTTTGCTGTGATGCGGGATAGTTGCGCTGACTGGTCTCGCGTTTTGCGTGTTGATATTCAAGCCGTTTATGACCGCGATCCGGCTTATAATCGTTTTATGGATCCGGTGATGTATCTGAAAGGTTTTCATGCCATTCAAACGCATCGTCTGGCGCATTGGTTGTGGAACGAAGGCCGTATTGATCTGGCTTATTATTTGCAAAGTCGTTCTTCTGCCGTATTCCAGACCGATATTCATCCGGCTGCAAAATTTGGCAGCGGCGTTTTCTTGGATCACGCTACCGGTCTGGTTGTGGGTGAAACGGCGGTCATTGAAGATAATGTTTCCATTTTGCATGCCGTTACCCTCGGCGGCACCGGCAAAGTTGGCGGTGACCGACATCCAAAGATTCGTCACGGCGTGCTGATCGGGGCAGGGGCCAAAATTCTTGGTAATATCGAGATTGGGCATTGCTCCAAGATTGCTGCCGGTTCGGTTGTGCTTAAATCCGTTCCCAATAATGTCACAGTTGCCGGTGTTCCGGCGAAGGTTATTGGTGACACCGGTTGTGCAGAACCATCACGCGTGATGGATCAATCTATCGGCAGCGATGATTGAAATCTGCTTTTAATAAAAAGATTCAAGTTGGCGATGAGCCTTTACAATAATATTGCGCGGGTGCATTAAACTCGCTGAACATTCTAATCAGGAGAATCCGGTTGAAACCCGAAGAAATCAAAAAACTCGACGCTTATTTCAAACGGACTTTTGGTAATCCGTCTTTGCAGGTGAAAGCGCGTCCGCGTAAGGATGATTCATGCGAATTATATCTGGATGATGAGTTTCTCGGCCTGATCTATGTCGATGAAGACGAAGAAGATGGTGAATTGTCCTACAACTTCTCCATGGCTATTCTGGATGTCGATCTCGACTGATTGAAATAATGTCAGTTTGCTGACTGTCATTTATCAAAGCCCTGTTTGGATTGTCCAAACAGGGCTTTTTCTTTATCCGCCAAAGCAAGCTAATCGATAATATACGCCGCAAACGGGTTGTAATGCATGGCATCAAGCAACATACTTGGTTTTGATCAATAATGACGAGGCGGTTTAGTTTCACACAATGGTGTATCAATGCTGCCAAGGGGAGAATATATGGCGATATATGCATTTAATGGTCATACACCAACTTATGATGATGTGAAAACCAACTGGATTGCACCCGATGCGACTGCTGTGGGTAAAATACACTTAGGTGCAAATGTCAGTTTGTGGTTTGGTGTGGTTTTGCGTGGTGATAACGAATTGATTAAAATCGGTGCCAATACCAATGTACAAGAACATTGCATCATGCATACGGATTACGGTTTTCCACTCACTATCGGTGAGGGGTGCACGATTGGCCACCGGGCTATGCTGCATGGCTGCACGATTGGCGAAAATAGCCTGATCGGTATTGGTGCGATTGTGCTGAATGGTGCAAAAATCGGCAATAATTGTCTGGTTGGTGCCGGAGCGCTGGTCACAGAAGGAAAAGAATTTCCGGATAATTCATTGATTGTCGGCTCACCCGCACGGGTGGTGCGCCAACTTGATGATGCAGCGGTCGAGCGGCTCAAAGAATCAGCGCGCAATTATGTTGAAAAATCTCATGCTTTCATGCGCGGCATGGAACCTGCTTGATTGCCTGAAAGCTTATGCTTTGTTGTATGGATATGGTGGATGATCAGCTTCGCAATTTAAAATAAACGAGGAAAAAATATGTCCAATGGGGGGAAGGCTCAGGTGCAACTGAGCCTTGATGAATTATATTCTATCAGTTTTGATACGTTAACGCGTTTAGGATTGGCTACAGATCATGCTGAGACAATTGCCCGTAATTTGTGGCTATGCCAGCGTGATGAATGCCAGTCGCACGGGCTTTACCGTTTGCTGAGCAGTTCTAAGGCCGTGATTGAAAAAGCTGTTGTGCTTGATGCTGTACCCGTTGTGATTGATCATGCTCCGGCCATTGTGCGCGTGGATGCCAAAGGCGGTTTTTCATTATTGGCTTTTGAAAAAGGCAAGGATTTGCTGATTGAAAAAGCACGCCATTCTGGCATTGCTGCGATGGCAATCAATAATTGTGTGCATTTTTCTGCCTTGTGGCCTGATATTGAAGCTTTGACCGAACAAGGACTGGTGGCAATGGCGATGTTGCCAAGCCATGCATGGGTGGCACCGGCAGGGGGCAAACAGGGCGTATTTGGCACCAATCCATTTGCTTTCGGCTGGCCGCGCAAAAATGTGCATCCCATGGTGTTTGATTTTGCAACCAGTGCTTCGGCACGCGGTGAAATCGAACTTTATCTGCGTGCTGGCAAAGAATTACCGGAAGGTTGGGCGGTCGACAGCGAAGGTAAGCCAACCACTGATCCGCAAACCGCTCTTGATGGCGCGATGCTGACATTCGGCGGACATAAAGGCTCGGCGATCGCGATGATGATCGAACTTATGGCAGGGCCTTTGATTGGTGATTTGCTCAGTCTCGAAGCAATGGCAGATACAGTCAATTCCAGTGCTGCGCCACGTCACGGCGAAATTATCATCGCCTTTAATCCGGATAGCTTTTTAGGTGCGCAAACAGAGCAGCATATGGAACGTGCTGAAATGTTGTTTGATGCGATTGCCGGGCAGGGCGCGCGAATTCCTTCACAGCGCCGTTATGAGGCCCGCGCACGCAGTGATGACAATCAATATGTGACGGTTCCGCAAAAATTATATGAGGATATTCAGGCGTTATCAGCGCATTTCATTCGATGAATCGGCTTCTTTGAGTAAGAATTTGACCTGACAACAAAGATGCAGGAAGCGTGAAAGATGCAGGAAGCGTGTTATTGCTTTCCGCCCAGAATGACGCGGAAAGCAGGTCTTTTGCTTGCTGATTTAGCCGCTGACGGATGTTTGGCAGCGAACGCTGCATTAACCTGTACTTTGGCCGCTTGCAGATTATCTTGCGTAATCGCAAACGATTCCTGCACTTGATAATGGTGGATCGGATCAGCTTCAAGCCAATAAGGCTCCTTATGTGCCGCAATAGCACCAATCCATTGGGTTTCGTCCTGATGCAGAACCGGCATAAGAACCAATTCAAATCCGTTTTGCCGTTGCATTTGGCTGATGCCAGATAATTGCGCACATAAAGGTGTATTGCTGCCTGCTACCGATTGCAGCATCTCTTCAGTTTCGACTTGATGATTTTTCGGCCAGAGGCTTGAAAATAACTGATTACGCAATTCTTGTCCGTGACGTGCACAAAGTCTAGTGCCTGCCAAGCGGAATTGGATGCCGCCTTTGGATCTGTGATGCAGAATGAAAATATCGGGTAGATATTCTGCCATCAAGCGCGGAGTGAAATGACGGCGTAAGGGTATCTCATGGTTTTCACGCAAAGCGTGCCATGTGGTGGAAAGAAACTGTGCTGCCGCTGTCATGGCAGAATGGGAGCTGGAACGTGACAAAACAGGTTTCCGCTTAAAATGAATAAAACATCACATCACGTTACTGATGCTTATTGATGCCTATAATTGCTGATTTGCCTCATCCAATATGATTAAGTGTCTGAATGCCAGCTTAACCCTTTGCTCATCCACTGTTAGAATTTGTTAAGGTTAACAAATACGTTTAAGGTTTTGAGAGTTTGATTCCAGAATTTGAATTAAGCAATTGAATTTATTATATAAATTTTGGTTTTCGCGTTAATTCATGGGGCATTCCTGAATGTGGAACATTCCTGCACTCTTATCTGCACAGTCACCTTTGCATGATGATTTGGTTAAATTTGTTAAGAATTAAACGTGGGCATGTGCTGCAAAAAATAACCTGTCTGTTTGGTGACATAGTTCTTTTTTAAGACCGCTATCCCATATGTTATGAAGCGAAAGATATGAAATGACGGGAATCAAATATTCATGACAAATCATGATTCAAATGAAAACTATGGTGTGCCCTATCAAAGGGGCGGTAACTCACCGCAGCCGCGGAAAGCGCGCGAGCCAGTTTTCAACATTCCTGCCGTTATTGTCGGTCTGATTTGCCTATGCGGTTTGATTTATGTGGCGCAGAATTATCTGATCTCGGAAGAGCATAATTTTATCTTCATGTTGAATTTTGCCTTCATTCCGGCACGTTTTACATATGGGGCTGGTTTTTCCGATCCTGCCGCATGGTTTACTATGCTCAGCTATTCTTTCATGCATGGTAGTTTTGCGCATCTGGCCGTTAATATGGTGTGGTTGGCAGCTTTTGGATCGCCGCTGGCAGGTCGCATCGGCGCATCAAAGATACTGATTTTCTGGGCGCTGACATCAATAGTGGCAGTGCTGACGCATTATGCGATTTATCCAACGAGCAATATTCCGTTGGTAGGTGCATCGGGTGCGATTTCCGGCATGATGGGGGCGGCTGCACGCTATGGCTTCAGACGCGTGCCGACATATAGCGGTAATAAAAATATTTCGGCCTTTGCCGGACCTCTGCTGCCGGTATTGACCACGCTGACTTATCGCCCTGTCATCACTTTTGTTGGTATCTGGTTTATCATCAATATTATTACCGGCGTTTATTCTGCGCAGGAAACAGGTTTGGCCTCTATTGCATGGGAAGCACATATCGGCGGTTTTATTGCCGGCTTTTTCGGCATTGCTTTATTTGACAAGCCCCATGAATATGATCGCTATTTCAGGCGCTAAATAGCGAAGATAGATGATCTGCAGTTTGGATATTTATAACCGCAGATCATCTTTAGTGACTTGATTTGTTTGATCTGACAGATCACCATGTGGGATACGGAAGCCTTTGGGGAAGGTCTTTGGTTGAGAGAACAATACATAAAGATAATAAGTAATATTGAGCTCGCATATCCGAAATGGGAGGATTGATCATGACGGTTAAATATATTCTGGAAAAAAAAGGGCGTGACGTCATCAGTGCGATGCCGAATGCCAGTCTATCAGATGTTATTGCTATGTTGGCGCGCCATCGTATTGGTGCCTTGGTGATATGTGACGAAGCGCACAGAATATTGGGGATATTGTCGGAGCGAGATGTAGTAAGGATGCTTGCGGCGCAAGGGCAAAAGGCGCTGGATATGCCGGTGTCTGAAGCGATGACCAAAAAAGTCGAGACCTGTGAGGAAAAGCATACAGTCAATCAGGTGATGGAAATCATGACACAGAAACGTTTCCGTCATATGCCGGTGGAGTGTGACGGCAAGCTGGAAGGCATTATTTCGATTGGTGACGTCGTGAAAGCACGGATTGAACAAGTGGAGCGCGAAGCCGACGAGATTCGCAATTATATCGCCAGTGCGTGATAGCAGGCACTCGGTGATAATCAGGCAAAGAAAAAGCGGTCTCTTCAGATACTGAAGAGGCCGCTTTTTTTAAATTGCCTACGTGAAGTGCTTATTTGCTGCGCAAATAACGTTCAGCTGCATAAAGCGAAATCGCTGCCGCATTGGAAACATTGAGCGATTTAATTTCACCCGGCATATCAAGACGCGCAAGCGCTGAAACAGTTTCGCGGGTTTTTTGACGAAGCCCCTTGCCTTCTGCGCCTAAGACAAGCGCGATTTTATCGCCGACCAATGTGGCTTCCATTTCGGCAGGGCCATCAGAATCAAGGCCAATGGTGATAAAGCCGAGCGCATGCAGCTCTTCCAGTGCTTCGGCAAGGTTACGAACTTCAATATGATTGATCAGTTCGAGTGCCCCGGAAGCGGATTTTGCCAGGACTCCTGATTCTTGCGGGCTATGACGGCTGGTGGTGATCAGCGCTTGCGCCCCGAAAGCAACAGCCGAGCGCATGATGGCACCGACATTGTGCGGATCGGTGACCTGATCGAGCACCAGAAGCAACTGGCTGTCCTGCAAAGCACTTAATTTTTGTGCTTTAAGCGGTTTGGCTTCAATCATCACCCCTTGATGCACAGCTTCACTGCCGGTTTCATTGTCGATATCGCGCGGTGTTACGATCTCGATTGGAAATCCACGAGATTCGATATCTTCAATTTCAAGGCGGGCGAGGGCATTGCGCGTCACCATCATGCGGGTGATTTTACGGTTCGGGTTCAAAACAGCAGCTCTGACCGTGTGCAAGCCATAAAGACGCACTAAATCATCGGATAAAGCACGCGCATCGGCCGCCGGACGGGTGTTTTTACGGAAATTTTGACTTGAAGGATTCGCATTCTGGTCACGAAACTGACGTCTCAACCGTGCGTAATGTGAATCCTTGGGTGTTTTTTTATTGTTGTCGGTGCTCATAGCTATTTTAATTTCTTCAAAGAGGTATTTGACAGTCTGCATACATGAAAATGGTGTCTAAGTATGCCTATATTGAATGAAAGGCATAATTTGTACCGGATTTGCGCGGTTTTAAGGGCGATTTTGCCACTTAGTATATTGAAAACAATCAGCAATCACAGCTTTGAGGGGCGCAAAAACCTGATTTTTCTGGCAGGCTGTGGAAAGAATATGCATTTTTCTGCAAAGATTTGAGAATTGGCTGTTGACAGTTCGTGGCTCTATCGTCATAACGCCACCAACAGCGGTTGATTGACAAATCAAAATGTTAAGTCACTCAAATCGTTGTAAAATGCCTAGTTGCTCGACTCCGCTGGCAGTGATTGCTGGAGGAATGCCCGAGTGGTTAAAGGGGACGGACTGTAAATCCGTTGGCTAAGCCTACGTTGGTTCAAATCCAACTTCCTCCACCACTGCCGGAGCGGATGTCCATGTGCGCGGGTATAGCTCAATGGTAGAGCAGCAGCCTTCCAAGCTGAATACGCGGGTTCGATTCCCGCTACCCGCTCCAGAGTTTTTAAGAGCGAACTGGCGTAAAGTTTTCATGAGGCGGACGGGCAACCGGTCCGTTTTTCTGTATTAAACGCCGGTATGGATAACTATGCTGGCACGCAGGCAGTTCTAAAAGAAGAGAACAACGGCGATGGCTAAGAGTAAATTTGAACGTAACAAACCACACGTTAACATCGGCACCATCGGTCACGTTGACCATGGTAAGACCTCGTTGACAGCTGCTATCACCAAATTCTTTGGTGACTTCCGCGCATACGACCAGATCGATGCTGCACCGGAAGAAAAAGCACGTGGTATCACCATTTCAACGTCGCACGTTGAATATGAAACCGAAAACCGTCACTACGCACACGTCGACTGCCCAGGTCACGCTGACTATGTTAAGAACATGATCACCGGTGCGGCTCAGATGGACGGCGCGATCCTCGTTGTGAACGCAGCCGACGGCCCGATGCCGCAGACCCGTGAGCACATCCTGCTTGCTCGTCAGGTTGGTGTTCCTGCGATCGTTGTCTTCTTGAATAAAGTTGACCAGGTTGACGATGCTGAACTGCTTGAACTGGTTGAAATGGAAGTTCGTGAACTTCTGTCGAAATACGACTTCCCAGGCGATGATATTCCAGTTGTTAAGGGCTCTGCTCTTGCTGCTTTGGAAGATTCAGACAAGACCATTGGTGAAGACGCAATCCGCGAATTGATGGCAGCAGTTGATGCTTACATCCCGACACCAGAGCGTCCAGTTGACCAGCCGTTCCTGATGCCAATCGAAGACGTGTTCTCGATCTCCGGTCGTGGTACAGTTGTTACCGGTCGTGTAGAGCGCGGTATCGTTAAAGTTGGTGAAGAAGTTGAAATCGTTGGTATTCGTCCTACCAGCAAGACAACTGTTACCGGCGTTGAAATGTTCCGCAAGCTGCTCGATCAGGGCCAGGCTGGTGATAACATCGGTGCACTGGTTCGTGGTGTTGGCCGTGAAGACGTTGAACGTGGTCAGGTTCTGTGCAAGCCAGGTTCCGTTAAGCCACACACCAAGTTCAAGGCAGAAGCCTATATTCTGACCAAGGAAGAAGGCGGCCGTCATACTCCGTTCTTCACCAACTACCGTCCTCAGTTCTACTTCCGTACCACTGACGTTACCGGTATTGTGACCTTGCCAGAAGGCGTTGAAATGGTTATGCCAGGCGACAACGTTTCGGTTGATGTTGCGCTGATCGTGCCAATCGCTATGGAAGAAAAGCTCCGCTTTGCTATCCGTGAAGGTGGCCGCACCGTTGGTGCAGGCGTCGTCGCTTCCATCATCGAATAAAAACCTGCTGGTCAGCTAAAATAAATGCTGATCAGTGCTTTTTAGAGCTTGATGTTTTAAATTTTGAGCGCTAAGAGGTTGAAAGAATTCAAACATCGGATTCTCCGGTGTTAAATACAAGAGCCTTCAGGTTTAAGTATTTAGGGGTATAGCTCAGTTGGTAGAGCGACGGTCTCCAAAACCGTAGGTCGCGGGTTCGAGCCCTGCTGCCCCTGCCATTTAGTTGGGCGCTGCATAGTGTAAAGCTGTGCCGCGCTCAATTTCGTTTTAAGGCCGGTAATATTTTTTAGGTTGAATATTATGGTCAAGCACATTCTCGCCTTTTGAGGTGAGGGGAGTGTCCGAAGGGTCTTTTCTCTGTGTGGGCGCAGTTTTTGAACGACTGTTTTACTTTCGTTAACGTCTGGGCTTGTATTTTTTGAGAATCGGTTCTATGTAAGGTCAACAGACACGCGGCGCGTGGGGCTGAATCATCAGCTTTACGTGCCGTAGTTGCGTGAGTGGAAAATTGATTCGTTTACGAAATTGTTTTTTACTACGCCAGATCAATGACAGAGTGACAAATGGCATCTAAGACGAATCCTTTTACATTTTTGCAGCAGGTTCGTGCTGAAACGGCTAAGGTTACATGGCCTTCACGGCGTGAAACTGTTATTTCCACCATTATGGTGGTTGTAATGGCGTTTGTTGCGGCTGTGTTTTTCTTTTTTGCAGATCAGCTTATGGCTTACGTTGTTGAGTTGATACTTGGTCTCGGACGCTGACGGTTTATACGGGAGTAACGGGATGACTGCACGCTGGTACATTGTTCATGCCTATTCGAACTTTGAAAAAAAGGTTGCTGAAGATATTCAGCTCAAGGCGGACCAGAAGGGTCTGTCGCACCTGATCGAACAGATTATCGTTCCGACCGAAAAGGTTGTGGAAGTGCGTCGTGGCCGCAAGGTCGATGCAGAGCGTAAGTTCTTTCCAGGTTATGTATTGATTAAAGCGAATTTGACAGATGCTCTGTTCTCGCTGATCAAAAACACATCGCGCGTAACCGGCTTTTTGGGTGATCCGAATCCGGTTGCGATTCCTCTGCGCGAAATCGAACAGATTTTGGCGCAGGTTCAGGAAGGTGTTGATCGTCCTAAGGCTTCTATTACCTTTGAAGTGGGTGAGCAGGTTCGTGTTTCGGACGGTCCGTTCGCATCCTTCAATGGTATCGTACAGGAAGTTGAGGAAGAGCGCGCACGCTTGAAGGTTGAGGTTTCAATCTTTGGACGCGCCACGCCTGTGGATCTTGAATTCGGTCAGGTTGAAAAGCTTTGATCGTTTTACGGCGGCCTTAGTGCCGCCCGCCGCATTGTAAATGCGGTGTGAGGTGGAAGGTAAGCCGGCTTTAGCCGGTCGGTAAGCCAGACCACCGAACTGCACTGCCAATTTAATTGGCGTTTTAAAGAGTCGCCGGTTCGCCGGCATATCAATGAAAGCAGAATGCAATGGCTAAAAAAGTTGCAGGTCAGCTCAAACTGCAGGTTGCTGCAGGTGCTGCCAACCCTTCGCCACCAATTGGTCCGGCTCTCGGTCAGCGTGGTATCAACATCATGGAATTCTGTAAGGCATTTAACGCTGCTTCACAGGATATGGAAAAGGGTTCCCCGATTCCAGTCGTGATTACATATTATCAGGACAAGTCTTTCACTTTTGTGATGAAGACCCCACCTGTTGCTTACTTCTTGAAAAAGGCTGCTAATCTTAAGTCCGGTTCGAAAGAGCCAGGCAAGATTAAAGCCGGTACAATTTCACGCGATAAAGTTCGTGAAATTGCAGAAGCTAAGATGAAAGACCTGAGCGCAGCTGATATCGAAGCGGCTATGCGTATGGTTGAAGGTTCTGCCCGTTCGATGGGCCTGGAAGTGGTGGGCTGATCTGATGGCGAAATTATCAAAGCGTGTAGCTAAGATTCGTGAAGGTTTTGATCACGATAAGCTTTATGACTTGTCGACCGCTATCAGCGTAGTCAAGGAACGTGCTGTTGCGAAATTCGATGAAACCATCGAAATCGCGATGAATCTCGGTGTTGACCCACGTCATGCAGACCAGATGGTTCGCGGCGTTGTTAACCTGCCAAACGGTACAGGCCGTACAGTTCGCGTTGCTGTTTTTGCTCGTGGCGATAAAGCCGAAGAAGCTAAAAAAGCCGGTGCAGACATCGTTGGGGCAGAAGACCTGTTCGAAATCGTCAATGGCGGCAAGATCGAGTTTGACCGTTGCATTGCAACCCCTGACATGATGCCACTGGTTGGTCGTCTGGGTAAGGTTCTTGGACCGCGCGGCATGATGCCGAACCCTAAAGTTGGTACTGTTAGCGTTGATGTTGCAGCAGCTGTTGCTGCCTCCAAGGGCGGTGCAGTTGAATTCCGCGTTGAAAAAGCTGGTATTATCCATGCTGGTATTGGCAAGGTTTCATTTGACAACAAGGCTTTGGAAGAAAACATCCGCGCATTTGCTGATGCAGTTCTGAAGGCAAAGCCTGTTGCTGCCAAGGGTGAATACCTGAAGCGCGTTTCGATTTCTTCAACCATGGGCGTTGGCGTCAAAGTAGATGCAGCCTCCGTTAAAGTTGAAGCTTAATAATTTGCTGGTCTGTTGAATTTCAACAGACCAGCGCTTTCATTCCGGGCCGCAAGGCCCGGATAACCGGATGGAAATCCGGTTATCCTGTCCGAGATTGTGGGTGGCTTCGGTCTTAAATTTTGCCTGCATGAGACGTGGAATAACCAGGTTTAGCGCTAGTCGCAATTCAAGGTTTGAACCGTAGTTGCTTTTATAATGCCGGTGTATGCCGCTTATAAAGGGGACAGGAGACCAAGCGTCTGAATGCTTCATTGAATGAATGAATTCAGGCTAAGGCAAACCGGCAATTGCATTTTTATGTAATTGTCTACTGGAGAGACACCGTGGATAGAGCGGAAAAACGCGAATTTGTCACATGGCTGAACAGTACTTTTAGCGAGTCTGGTTCCGTCGTCGTGGCTCACTATACCGGTCTCACTGTTTCGCAGATGAGCGATCTACGTTCTAAAATGCGCGAAGCTGGTGGTTCCGTTAAAGTCGCGAAAAACCGCCTTGCCAAAATCGCTCTTCAGGGCACGGAAGCTGAAGGTATCGCAGAGCTTTTCACAGGTCAGACTGTAATTGCTTATGCAGAAGATCCTATCAGCGCTCCTAAAGTAGCAGTTGAGTTCGCCAAGGCTAACGACAGGCTCGTTATTCTTGGTGGTGCAATGGGTGCAACCACTCTTGATGCCGAAGGCATCAAGTCACTTGCTTCCTTGCCTTCACTCGACGAACTGCGCGCAAAGCTGGTTGGTATGATCCAGACACCGGCACAGCGTCTTGCAGTACTTACAAGCGCACCAGCAGGCCAAATCGCCCGCGTTATTGGCGCGCATGCCCGGAAGAACGAGGCGGCTTAAGGCCGTTTCTCGCTGTCAATTGTTCAAACCTTTAAACTAAGGAATACTAAAATGGCTGATCTCGCAAAGATCGTTGAAGACCTCTCAGCATTGACCGTTCTCGAAGCTGCAGAACTGTCCAAGCTTCTGGAAGAAAAGTGGGGCGTTTCCGCTGCTGCTCCTGTTGCTGCTGCTGCTGCTGCTGGTGGCGCTGCTGCCGCTGCTGCTGAAGAAAAGACCGAATTTGATGTCGTTCTCCTTGACGGCGGCGCATCCAAGATCAACGTGATCAAGGAAGTTCGCGCAATCACCGGTCTGGGTCTGAAAGAAGCTAAAGACCTCGTTGAAGGTGCACCTAAGCCTGTTAAAGAAGGTGCAGCTAAAGACGAAGCTGAAAAAATCAAAGCTCAGCTCGAAGCAGCTGGTGCTAAGGTTGAACTTAAGTAAGTTCAGTCATCCGGCAGATGTTCTTGCATCTGCCGGATCTCTGCATTATCAGTAGATGGATGCAGTTTAGTAGGTACCGAACCCTTTTCCTGACCACAATTGATGTGGTCAGGAAACGGGTTTTGTCCCGTTCAGGTGACCGCCGTCAGGCGGCGTATAATAAAGGCCGCAAGGCGTGAGCAAGGCCGCAAGGCTATAGAACGAGGAGCGACGATGGCTCAGACCCATTCTTTCAATGGTCGCAAGCGCGTACGCAAGTTTTTCGGTAAGATCCCCGAGGTCGCCGAGATGCCGAACCTGATTGAGGTTCAAAAGGCATCTTACGACCAGTTCCTTATGGTTAAGGAACCTGCTGGCGGGCGTCTTGACGAAGGCTTGCAGGCCGTTTTCAAGTCTGTTTTTCCGATTCAGGACTTTTCCGGAGCATCGATGCTTGAATTCGTTTCTTACGAGTTCGAGGCGCCGAAATTTGACGTTGACGAATGCCGTCAGCGTGATTTGACCTATTCCGCACCATTAAAAGTGACTTTGCGTCTGATCGTTTTCGATATTGACGAAGATACCGGCGCGAAATCCATTAAGGATATTAAAGAGCAGGATGTTTACATGGGCGATATGCCGCTCATGACAGACAACGGCACTTTTATCGTTAATGGTACTGAGCGTGTTATCGTGTCACAGATGCACCGTTCACCTGGTGTGTTCTTCGATCATGATAAGGGCAAAACCCACTCATCGGGCAAGTTGCTTTTTGCATCGCGTGTCATTCCTTACCGCGGTTCATGGCTGGATATCGAGTTCGATGCCAAGGACGTAGTATTTGCCCGTATCGACCGTCGTCGTAAATTGCCAGTCACCAGCTTGCTGATGGCACTCGGTATGGATGGCGAAGAAATTCTTTCGACTTTCTACAACACTGTCACATATACACGTGACGGTGATGATTGGCGTATGCCTTATTCGGCTGAGCGCTTTAAAGGTATGAAAGTTATTTCAGACCTGATTGACGCTGATACCGGCGAAGTTGTTCTTGAGACCGGCAAGAAGCTGACAGCCCGTGCTGCCCGCCAGCTGGCTGAAAAAGGCCTCAAGGCTATCAAGGTCACCGAAGATGATCTGTTTGGCTCATATCTGGCTGAAGACATCGTCAATTATGAAACCGGTGAGATTTTCCTCGAAGCCGGTGACGAGCTTGACGAAAAGACACTGAAGGTTCTGCTTGAAACCGGCGTTGATGAAATCAACACGCTGGATATCGACCATGTGAACATCGGTGCCTATATCCGTAATACACTGGCCGCTGACAAGAATGAAGGCCGTCAGGATGCGCTGTTTGACATCTACCGTGTCATGCGTCCTGGTGAGCCACCGACCATGGATTCTGCTGAAGCCATGTTCCATTCACTGTTCTTTGATGCAGAGCGTTACGATTTGTCCGCAGTTGGTCGCGTCAAGATGAATATGCGTCTTGATGTCGATGCCGCAGACACTGTTCGTGTCCTTCGCAAAGAAGACATTGTTGCTGTTGTTAAAATGCTGGTTGAGCTGCGCGATGGTCGTGGTGAAATCGACGATATTGACAACCTCGGCAACCGTCGTGTGCGTTCGGTCGGCGAATTGATGGAAAATCAGTATCGCGTTGGTTTGCTGCGTATGGAACGCGCAATCAAAGAGCGGATGTCGTCGATCGAAATCGATACAGTGATGCCGCAGGATCTCATCAACGCGAAGCCTGCTGCGGCGGCTGTGCGTGAGTTCTTCGGTTCTTCGCAGCTGTCGCAGTTTATGGATCAGACCAACCCGCTGTCTGAAATTACCCATAAGCGTCGTCTTTCGGCTCTTGGACCCGGCGGTCTGACCCGTGAGCGTGCAGGCTTTGAAGTTCGTGACGTTCATCCGACACATTATGGCCGTATCTGCCCGATTGAAACACCGGAAGGCCCGAATATCGGTCTGATCAACTCTTTGGCAACTTTTGCCCGCGTCAACAAATACGGCTTCATCGAAAGCCCGTATCGTAAGATCGTTGACGGCAAGGTCACCAGTGATGTTGTTTATCTGTCTGCAATGGAAGAAGCCAAGCACTCTGTTGCTCAGGCTAACGCCATTATCGACGAGAACGGTCACTTTGTTGATGAATTCGTTGTTTGCCGTCATGCCGGCGAAGTGATGATGATGCCACGTGAAAACGTGGACCTCATGGACGTTTCGCCTAAGCAGCTGGTATCGGTCGCAGCAGCTCTTATTCCGTTCCTTGAAAACGACGACGCGAACCGCGCATTGATGGGTTCGAACATGCAGCGTCAGGCCGTGCCTCTGGTACGTGCAGAAGCTCCATTCGTCGGCACGGGTATGGAACCGATTGTTGCCCGTGACTCCGGTGCTGCTATTGCTGCACGTCGCGGTGGTGTTGTTGATCAGGTGGATGCGACCCGTATCGTTATCCGGGCAACCGAAGATCTGGATCCGTCCAAGTCCGGTGTTGATATCTACCGCCTGATGAAGTTCCAGCGCTCCAACCAGAACACCTGTATCAACCAGCGTCCACTGGTTCGTGTCGGTGATCGTATCGGTAAGGGTGACATTATCGCTGACGGTCCTTCGACCGATCTTGGTGATCTGGCGCTTGGCCGTAACGTGCTGGTCGCGTTCATGCCTTGGAACGGCTACAACTATGAAGACTCCATCCTGCTGTCTGAAAAGATTGTTTCCGATGACGTTTTCACTTCGATCCATATCGAAGAATTTGAAGTTGCGGCTCGTGATACCAAGCTCGGACCTGAAGAAATCACCCGTGATATTCCAAACGTTTCGGAAGAAGCGCTGAAGAATCTCGACGAAGCCGGTATTGTTTATATCGGTGCCGAAGTGAACCCGGGCGATATTCTGGTCGGTAAGATCACACCAAAGGGCGAAAGCCCGATGACACCGGAAGAAAAGCTGTTACGCGCCATCTTTGGTGAAAAAGCTTCCGACGTCCGTGATACCTCCATGCGTATGCCTCCGGGAACATACGGTACGATCGTTGAAGTTCGTGTTTTCAATCGCCACGGCATTGAAAAAGACGAACGTGCAATGGCCATTGAACGTGAAGAGATCGAACGTCTTGCAAAAGACCGCGATGACGAACAGGCCATTCTCGACCGCAACACCTATGGTCGTCTGGTGGATACACTGGAAGGCAAAGTCGCGATTGCCGGTCCTAAGGGCTTCAAAAAAGGCGGCGCACTGACCCGTGATGTGATTGCAGAATATCCGCGTTCACAATGGTGGCAGTTTGCTGTTGAAGACGAAAAGCTTCAGGGTGAAATTGAAGCGCTTCGCAACCAGTACGACGAATCCAAGAAGATGCTTGAAGCACGCTTCATGGACAAGGTTGAAAAGGTCCAGCGCGGCGACGAAATGGCTCCTGGCGTCATGAAGATGGTCAAGGTCTTTGTTGCTGTTAAGCGCAAGATCCAGCCTGGTGACAAGATGGCCGGCCGTCATGGTAACAAGGGTGTGGTTTCCCGCATTCTGCCTGTCGAAGATATGCCGTTCCTGGAAGATGGTACGCATGCGGATATCGTGCTTAACCCGTTGGGTGTGCCGTCCCGTATGAACGTTGGTCAGATTCTGGAAACGCATCTGGGCTGGGCTTGTGCCGGTATGGGTAAGAAGATCGGTGAACTGATCGAAGCCTATAAGAAGAGCGCTGACATTCAGCCGCTGCGTCAGACACTGGAGCATATCTATCCGGATAATGACCGCAACGAGCCTGTCCGCAATTACGATGATGAGTCGGTTCTGACACTGGCTAATCAGGTAAAGCGCGGCGTATCGATTGCCACACCTGTTTTTGACGGCGCTGTGGAAGCCGATATCAACGCGATGCTGACAGATGCCGGTTTGGCAACATCGGGTCAGTCAACTCTTTATGATGGTCGTACCGGTGAGCCGTTCGATCGTCAGGTGACTATGGGCTACATCTATATGCTGAAGCTCCATCACTTGGTTGACGACAAGATCCATGCGCGTTCGATCGGACCTTACTCGCTCGTCACACAGCAGCCGCTGGGTGGTAAAGCGCAGTTCGGTGGTCAGCGCTTCGGTGAAATGGAAGTCTGGGCTCTGGAAGCTTACGGTGCAGCATATACCTTGCAGGAAATGCTCACAGTCAAGTCTGATGACGTGGCCGGACGTACCAAGGTCTATGAAGCGATTGTACGTGGTGACGACACATTCGAGGCCGGTATTCCTGAGAGCTTTAACGTTCTCGTCAAGGAAATGCGCTCGCTGGGTCTCAACGTACAGCTCGATGACACCCGTGATGCTCAGCCGATGCTGCCGGACGCAGCCGAATAAATTTACAGGCGCGCTATGGTTTTTCCATAGTGCGCCCGTATTGTCAGTTTAAACGGCATTAGTTAGCGAATTCTATTTACGGTGATGAGGTATCCTCCTGCATCGCTGACGACACAAAGGGCGGCGGATCGCCCTCAAGGAGAACGGCATGAACCAAGAGGTCATGAATCTTTTCAATCCTCAGGCTCCGGCGCAGACGTTCGATTCCATCAGAATCTCGATCGCCAGCCCTGAGAAGATTCTGTCCTGGTCATACGGCGAGATCAAAAAGCCGGAGACGATCAACTATCGTACGTTCAAGCCTGAACGCGATGGTCTTTTCTGTGCGCGCATCTTTGGCCCGATCAAGGATTACGAATGCTTGTGCGGTAAGTACAAGCGTATGAAATACAAAGGCATCATTTGCGAAAAATGCGGCGTTGAAGTCACATTATCACGCGTACGTCGTGAGCGCATGGGTCATATTGAACTCGCGGCTCCGGTTGCACATATCTGGTTCCTGAAATCTCTGCCAAGCCGCATCGGTACATTGATGGATATGACGCTCAAGGATATTGAGCGCGTACTCTACTTCGAAAATTACATCGTTACCGAACCAGGTCTGACTTCACTGAAAGAGCATCAGTTGCTTTCAGAAGAAGAATATATGATCGCGGTTGACGAGTTCGGTGAAGATCAGTTCACAGCTCTTATCGGTGCAGAAGCAATCTACGAAATGCTGGCCGCTATGGATCTGGCAAAGATCGCTGCTGACCTGCGCGTGGAATTGGCTGAAACGACATCAGAACTGAAAACCAAGAAGCTGATGCGTCGCCTGAAGATCGTTGAAAACTTCATGGAATCGGGCAACCGTCCTGAATGGATGATCATGAAGACTGTTCCGGTTATCCCACCGGATCTGCGTCCTCTGGTTCCGCTTGATGGTGGTCGTTTTGCGACTTCCGATCTGAACGACCTTTACCGCCGTGTGATCAACCGTAACAACCGTTTGAAGCGTTTGATCGAACTGCGTGCGCCTGGCATCATTATCCGTAACGAAAAGCGTATGCTTCAGGAAGCTGTTGATGCGCTGTTCGACAATGGTCGTCGTGGCCGCGTGATCACCGGTGCCAACAAGCGTCCGCTGAAGTCCTTGTCCGACATGCTTAAAGGTAAGCAGGGTCGTTTCCGTCAGAACTTGCTCGGTAAGCGCGTCGACTATTCCGGTCGTTCAGTTATCGTGACCGGTCCTGAACTGAAATTGCACCAGTGCGGCTTGCCGAAGAAGATGGCACTGGAACTGTTCAAGCCATTTATCTATGCACGTCTTGACGCCAAAGGCTTCTCTTCAACTGTTAAGCAGGCGAAGAAGCTGGTTGAAAAAGAACGTCCGGAAGTTTGGGATATTCTTGATGAAGTGATCCGTGAGCATCCGGTTCTTCTGAACCGTGCGCCAACACTTCACCGTCTTGGTATTCAGGCTTTTGAACCCGTGTTGATCGAAGGTAAGGCAATCCAGCTGCACCCGCTCGTATGTACTGCGTTTAACGCTGACTTCGACGGTGACCAGATGGCTGTTCACGTGCCGCTGTCGCTTGAAGCACAGCTTGAAGCACGCGTTCTGATGATGTCGACCAACAATATTCTGCATCCTGCAAACGGTCTGCCGATTATTGTTCCTTCACAGGATATGGTTCTCGGTCTCTATTATCTGTCGATTGTTGCGGATAAAGAGCCGGGTGAGGGCATGATTTTCGCCGATATGGGCGAATTGCACCATGCGCTGGAAAGCAAAGTGATTACACTGCACACGAAAATCAAAGGTCGCTACAAGACCGTTGATGCAGAAGGTAATCCGGTTTCCAAGATTTATGACACCACACCAGGTCGTCTGATTTTGGGTGAATTGCTGCCGAAGAACGTCAATGTTCCATTCGACACCTGCAATCAGGAAATGACCAAGAAGAACATCTCCAAGATGATCGATCTGGTTTACCGTCATTGCGGCCAGAAAGAGACAGTGATCTTCTGTGACCGTGTGATGCAGCTTGGCTTTGCACATGCGTGCCGCGCGGGTATTTCCTTTGGTAAGGATGACATGGTCATTCCTGACACCAAGGCGAAGATCGTTGCCGACACTGAAGCGCTCGCCACCGAATATGAACAGCAGTACAATGACGGTCTGATTACTCAGGGCGAAAAGTACAACAAGGTTGTTGATGCTTGGGGTAAGGCGACTGACAAGATTACCGAAGAAATGATGGCTCGTATTAAAGCCGTTGAATTCGACCCGGTAACCGGTCGTCAGAAGCAGATGAACTCGATCTACATGATGTCGCATTCCGGCGCGCGTGGATCGGTCAACCAGATGCGTCAGCTCGGCGGTATGCGTGGTCTGATGGCCAAGCCTTCAGGTGAGATTATCGAAACGCCGATTATCTCGAACTTTAAAGAAGGTTTGACCGTTAACGAATACTTCAACTCCACACACGGTGCCCGTAAGGGTCTTGCCGATACGGCGTTGAAGACCGCGAACTCCGGTTACTTGACACGTCGTCTTGTTGACGTGGCTCAAGATGCGATCATCTCGGAAGTTGATTGTGGTGCTGATATTGGTCTGACCATGCAGCCTATCGTCGATGCCGGTCAGATTGTAGCCTCCATTGGTCAGCGCGTTCTCGGCCGTACAGCACTCGATGCAATCCTGCATCCGCTGACGGGTGAAGTCATTGTTGAAGCCGGTCGTATGATTGAAGAATACGACGTCGATAAGATCGAAAAAGCTGGTATCCAGTCGATCCGTATCCGTTCGGCTCTGACCTGTCAGACACGTAACGGCGTGTGCGCCAAGTGCTATGGTCGTGACCTTGCACGCGGTACTCCGGTTAACCAGGGTGAAGCAGTTGGTGTTATCGCGGCTCAGTCCATTGGTGAGCCTGGTACACAGCTGACCATGCGTACGTTCCACTTAGGCGGAACAGCGCAGGTTGTTGATAGTTCTTATCTTGAAGCTTCTTATGAAGGTACAGTCCAGTTGCGTAACCGCAACGTGGTTCGTAACTCTGACGGCCAGCTGGTTGTCATGGGTCGTAACATGGCTGTTCTCATCATTGATGCTTCCGGCAAGGAGCGTGCAAGCCATCGTGTTACTTACGGTTCACGCTTGTTCGTGGATGAAGGTGATGCAGTTCGTCGTGGTCAGCGTATTGCGGAATGGGATCCATATACCCGTCCGATCGTTACCGAAGTTGAAGGTATTGCTGAATTTGAAGACCTCGTTGATGGTCTCTCGGTTCAGGAAACCACCGATGAATCAACCGGGATCACCAAGCGCGTTGTTATCGACTGGCGTTCAACACCACGTGGTGCAGATCTGAAGCCTGCGCTTATCATCAAGGATAAGTCCGGCAAGATCGCGAAACTTTCAAAGGGTGGTGAAGCCCGCTTCCAGCTTTCAGTTGAGACAATTCTTTCGATTGAGCCAGGTGCGACGGTTAAAGCCGGTGACGTCATTGCGCGTCTGCCGCTTGAAAGTGCCAAGACCAAGGATATTACCGGTGGTCTGCCGCGGGTTGCTGAATTGTTCGAAGCACGTCGTCCGAAGGATCATGCGATCATCGCTGAAATCGATGGTACAATCCGCTTCGGTCGTGACTACAAAAACAAGCGTCGTATTGTTATTGAGCCAAGTGACAGCACGATTGAACCAGCAGAATATCTGATCCCTAAGGGCAAGCCTTTCCATCTCCAGGATGGTGACGCGATCGAAAAGGGTGATTACATTCTCGATGGTAATCCGGCACCACACGACATTCTTGCTATTAAGGGTGTTGAAGCGCTGGCGTCCTATCTGGTCAATGAAATTCAGGAAGTCTACCGTCTGCAGGGCGTGTTGATCAACGATAAGCACATTGAAGTCATCGTACGTCAGATGTTGCAGAAAGTTGAAATCACCGAGTCCGGCGATAGCGGTTACATCCCTGGTGATCATGTTGATCGCATTGAACTGGATGAAATCAACGATCGTCTGATCGAAGAAGGCAAGAAGCCAGGTGTTGGTACTCCGGTACTCTTGGGTATTACCAAGGCTTCGTTGCAGACACCTTCGTTCATCTCTGCTGCATCCTTCCAGGAAACAACCCGCGTTCTGACCGAAGCGGCTGTTGCTGGTAAGATGGACACATTGCAGGGCCTGAAGGAAAACGTGATTGTTGGTCGTCTGATCCCGGCAGGTACCGGTGGCATGACCAACCAGATCCGCCGGATCGCTTCGGCCCGCGATGAACTGATCATCGACGAGCGCAAGAAATCCTCCGGTTCTGTCAGCGCAGACGCCATGTTGGTTGATATGACCAAAGGCGCTGCTGAATAAAAAATAAAAAAAGCGGTCTGAATTTCAGGCCGCTTTTTTCATGCTCTTATCAGACATAAAAAGAGACCGCCGGCGAGGGCGGTCTTTTTTTGTTTGTGAAGCAAGGCTTATTCTTCGTCTTCTTCCTCATCGTCACCATCAAATTCGATCAGGGCAACCTCACCGCTACGCGCTGTTTCCCATGCGCTGCGATGTGGTTCTTCATCCGGTTGATCTTCAATTGTGCCAACTTCGAGAAGTTCGGCCTCATGATAACCTTCCTCAGCCAGAATGCTCAAAGCGAGATCAACCAGATTTTCATCTTCTTTGTTGGTGAGGAGAAGGTGAACTTCAATCGACTCATCGCTGCCTTCGTTCCAGACATCGGCAATGATAAGATGAACCGGAAGTTCTGTTTTCGGCGTTTCAGTTGTGGACGACATTGTGGATTCCTTGAAATTACAGTTGCTTTTCGACTCAGTCGTGGTTGAATAGCTTTTGTTGCGGCTGATCGCCATCCTAAATGGTTAAAACATCGTTGACGATGCTAAATAATCACCGGTCCCCCGCTTTTCGGCATGGTTTGCGCTGCCCAATTCGTTAAAAATTCCTTAACAGAGTGCCTGTTTTAAGAAAGTTAAGCCGCAGACCTTGACGCGGGAGTGTTAAACGCGTATCAGCAGCCCATCTGAGCCGATGTGAGACAGGCTTTTTCGAGGTGACTCACCTTGAAGTTCATCTCAAACAGGGTTCGTTTTACTTACGAAATGCAACTTGCCGTTCGCATGAAACTGTTAGTTTCCTCTGCTTTTGTTCGGGATGGATACCGCTAGGTACGCTATACCCGAATTTGTGCATGTTTATAGCATAGAAACGGCCCAATTGGGCAGAGATACGAGTTTTTTGAAAGAGGAAGGTGCTATGCCTACCGTAAACCAGTTGATCCGCAAGCCGCGCACTGCGCCGGTAAAGCGTAATAAAGTGCCTGCTTTGCAGGCAAATCCACAAAAACGTGGCGTTTGCACCCGCGTTTACACCACAACCCCTAAGAAGCCTAACTCGGCTCTTCGTAAGGTTGCCAAAATCCGTTTGACCAATGGCTTTGAAGTCATCGGCTACATTCCGGGTGAGGGTCACAACCTTCAGGAGCACTCCGTGGTTATGATCCGCGGCGGCCGCGTAAAGGATTTGCCGGGTGTGCGTTATCACATCATCCGTGGTGTGCTTGATACACAGGGTGTTAAAAACCGTAAACAGCGTCGTTCGCTGTATGGTGCTAAGCGCCCTAAATGAGAATTTTCCGGGGATACCGGCCGCCATTCCGGCGAGTTGAGCCCGATGTAATTGAAAGACTAGAATAAATGTCTAGACGCCATAAAGCTGAGAAGCGTGAGATCAATCCGGATCCAAAGTTTGGAGATCTCGTCATCACCAAGTTCATGAATGCAGTAATGCTTCATGGTAAGAAATCGACTGCTGAAGGTATCGTATACGGCGCGTTGTCCGCGATCGAAGCGAAAGCCAAGCAGGAGCCGCTTGCCCTGTTCCATCAGGCGCTTGATAACGTAGCTCCGCACGTTGAAGTGCGTTCGCGTCGCGTTGGTGGTGCAACCTATCAGGTTCCGGTTGATGTTCGCCCAGATCGCCGTCAGGCGCTGGCGATCCGTTGGTTGATCAATGCTGCTCGCGGCCGTAACGAAACCACTATGGTTGATCGTTTGTCCGGTGAGTTGCTTGATGCAGCTAACAACCGTGGTTCGGCTGTTAAGAAGCGTGAAGATACGCATCGTATGGCTGAGGCGAACCGCGCTTTCTCGCATTACCGTTGGTAATCATCGAACTCTATTCAAAGAGCAGAAAACATGTCCCGCGAATATAAAATCGAAGACTACCGTAACTTTGGTATTATGGCTCACATCGATGCCGGTAAGACCACGACTTCGGAACGTATCCTGTTTTACACCGGTAAAAACCATAAGATTGGCGAAACCCACGACGGTTCCGCTACTATGGACTGGATGGCGCAGGAGCAGGAACGCGGTATTACGATTACTTCTGCTGCTACAACAACTTTCTGGCAGGGCCGTGATGGCAAGAAGCGTCGCTTCAACATCATCGACACTCCGGGTCACGTTGACTTCACCATTGAAGTTGAGCGTAGCTTGCGTGTACTCGATGGTGCGATTGCACTTCTCGATGCGAATGCCGGTGTAGAGCCGCAGACTGAAACCGTATGGCGTCAGGCTGAAAAGTACCATGTACCACGCATGGTTCTTGTAAACAAAATGGACAAGATCGGCGCAGACTTCTTCCGTTGCGTTGATATGATCAAAACCCGTCTAGGTGCGACTGCACTCGTTATCCAGCTGCCAATCGGTGCGGAAAACGAATTTGAAGGCGTTGTTGATCTCGTCGAAATGAAGGCTTTGACTTGGGATGGCACAATTGGTGCGCCGACTCAGGTTGGTGATATTCCAGCTCACCTCGTAGAGCAGGCTGAAGAATACCGTGAAAAGCTGATCGAAACTGCTGTTGAAGTAGATGAAGCTGCAATGGAAGCTTACCTGGAAGGCAAAATGCCGACCAATGATGAGCTGCGTGCATTGATCCGTAAGGGTACAATCGCTGTAGAATTCCATCCGGTTCTCTGTAGTACCGCGTTCAAGAACAAAGGCATTCAGCCAGTTCTCGATGCAGTTGTAGACTACCTTCCTGCTCCTAACGAAGTGCCTGCAATTAAGGGTATCGACGTTAAGACAGAAACAGAAACAACACGTGAATCTTCAGATGATGAGCCGCTTTCACTGCTCGCATTCAAGATCATGAACGATCCGTTTGTTGGTACACTGACATTTGCTCGTATTTACTCTGGTAAATTGACCAAGGGTACGTCGCTGGAAAATACAGTAAAAGGCAAGCGTGAGCGCATTGGCCGTATGTTGCAGATGCACTCAAACAGCCGTGAAGATGTGGAAGAAGCATTTGCCGGTGATATCGTTGCTTTGGCTGGTCTGAAGGAAACCACAACCGGTGACACGCTCTGCGATCCGCTGAAGCCTGTTATTCTGGAACGTATGGAATTCCCAGATCCAGTTATCGAAATTGCGATCGAACCTAAGACCAAAGCTGATCAGGAAAAGATGGGTATTGCACTCAATCGTCTGGCTGCTGAAGATCCTTCATTCCGCGTTAAGTCCGATGAAGAATCAGGTCAGACCATCATCGCAGGTATGGGTGAACTTCACCTCGACATTCTCGTCGACCGTATGAAGCGTGAATTCAAGGTAGAAGCAAACGTGGGTGCTCCACAGGTTGCTTACCGTGAATCCATCACCCGTCAGGCAGAAATTGACTATACCCACAAGAAGCAGTCTGGTGGTTCGGGTCAGTTCGCTCGTGTTAAAATTGTCTTCGAACCACATGATGGCGATGACTTTATCTTTGACTCCAAGATCGTTGGTGGTGCGGTTCCTAAGGAATTCATCCCTGGCGTTCAAAAGGGTATCGAAAGCGTTATGGGTGCGGGTCCTCTTGCTGGTTTCCCAATGCTCGGCGTTAAGGCAACTTTGATCGACGGCGCGTATCACGACGTTGACTCCTCCGTTCTGGCCTTTGAAATTGCTGCTCGTGCAGCATTCCGTGAAGGTGCACAGAAGGCAGGCGCTCAGCTTCTTGAGCCGATCATGAAGGTTGAAGTTGTTACTCCTGAAGATTATGTCGGTGATGTAATCGGTGATCTGAATTCACGTCGTGGTCAGATCTCGGGCACAGAAGCCCGCGGCATTTCCACTGTCGTGAACGCAATGGTTCCACTGGCCAACATGTTTGGTTATGTGAACAACCTTCGTTCGATGTCACAAGGCCGCGCACAGTACACGATGCAGTTTGATCACTACGATCCTGTACCGGCTGCGGTTGCACAGGAAATCCAGAAAAAGTTTGCGTAATTCATTTTACGTAAGTCAATCAAGAATGCCTGAGCAGGCTAAACTTATGGAGAGCTCAGATGGCTAAGAGTAAATTTGAACGTAATAAGCCGCACGTTAACATCGGCACCATCGGTCACGTTGACCATGGTAAGACCTCGTTGACAGCTGCTATCACCAAATTCTTTGGTGACTTCCGCGCATACGACCAGATCGATGCTGCACCGGAAGAAAAAGCACGTGGTATCACCATTTCAACGTCGCACGTTGAATATGAAACCGAAAACCGTCACTACGCACACGTCGACTGCCCAGGTCACGCTGACTATGTTAAGAACATGATCACCGGTGCGGCTCAGATGGACGGCGCGATCCTCGTTGTGAACGCAGCCGACGGCCCGATGCCGCAGACCCGTGAGCACATCCTGCTTGCTCGTCAGGTTGGTGTTCCTGCGATCGTTGTCTTCTTGAATAAAGTTGACCAGGTTGACGATGCTGAACTGCTTGAACTGGTTGAAATGGAAGTTCGTGAACTTCTGTCGAAATACGACTTCCCAGGCGATGATATTCCAGTTGTTAAGGGCTCTGCTCTTGCTGCTTTGGAAGATTCAGACAAGACCATTGGTGAAGACGCAATCCGCGAATTGATGGCAGCAGTTGATGCTTACATCCCGACACCAGAGCGTCCAGTTGACCAGCCGTTCCTGATGCCAATCGAAGACGTGTTCTCGATCTCCGGTCGTGGTACAGTTGTTACCGGTCGTGTAGAGCGCGGTATCGTTAAAGTTGGTGAAGAAGTTGAAATCGTTGGTATTCGTCCTACCAGCAAGACAACTGTTACCGGCGTTGAAATGTTCCGCAAGCTGCTCGATCAGGGCCAGGCTGGTGATAACATCGGTGCACTGGTTCGTGGTGTTGGCCGTGAAGACGTTGAACGTGGTCAGGTTCTGTGCAAGCCAGGTTCCGTTAAGCCACACACCAAGTTCAAGGCAGAAGCCTATATTCTGACCAAGGAAGAAGGCGGCCGTCATACTCCGTTCTTCACCAACTACCGTCCTCAGTTCTACTTCCGTACCACTGACGTTACCGGTATTGTGACCTTGCCAGAAGGCGTTGAAATGGTTATGCCAGGCGACAACGTTTCGGTTGATGTTGCGCTGATCGTGCCAATCGCTATGGAAGAAAAGCTCCGCTTTGCTATCCGTGAAGGTGGCCGCACCGTTGGTGCAGGCGTCGTCGCTTCCATCATCGAATAATAATAATTGTGCAGGGACGTTTCCTGTTATATGAAACGTCCCTCGTAACAAGGAACAGATGAAATGAACGGTCAAAACATCCGCATTCGCCTTAAGGCGTTTGATCATCGGATCCTTGACGCTTCGACCCGCGAAATCGTGTCGACTGCCAAGCGTACCGGTGCCAATGTGCGCGGACCGATCCCTCTGCCAACACGGATCGAAAAGTTCACAGTTAACCGGTCGCCGCATATCGATAAGAAGAGCCGCGAGCAGTTCGAGATGCGCACGCACAAGCGTCTTCTCGATATCGTTGACCCAACCCCGCAGACTGTAGATGCGCTGATGAAGCTGGATCTGTCCGCAGGTGTTGATGTCGAGATCAAGCTGTAAGGCTTGAGGACGGAAGGAACGAACCGATGCGTTCAGGTGTTATTGCACAAAAGCTGGGCATGACCCGCGTCTATAACGACGCTGGCGAACATGTACCGGTGACAGTACTCCGCATGGAGAACTGCCACGTAGTAGCTCAGCGTACTGAAGAAAAAAACGGCTATACGGCTGTTCAGCTTGGCGTAGGACTTGCCAAGGTGAAGAATACAACCAAAGCTCTGCGCGGACATTTCGCGAAAGCTGAAGTTGAGCCTAAGGCTAAAGTTGCGGAATTCCGCGTATCTCCTGACAACCTTTTGGATGTCGGCGCCGAAATCACGGCGGAACATTTTGTTGCGGGCCAGAAAGTGGACGTAACAGGAACCACGATCGGTAAAGGTTTTGCCGGTGTTATGAAGCGTCACAACTTCGGTGGTGGACGTGCGACACACGGTAACTCTGTTTCTCACCGCTCACACGGTTCTACCGGTCAGCGTCAAGATCCGGGTAAAGTGTTTAAGGGTAAGAAAATGGCTGGCCACATGGGTCAGACCCGCGTAACCACTCAGAATATCGAAGTCGTATCAACTGATACCGACCGCGGTCTTATTCTGGTTCGCGGTGCTGTTCCAGGTTCAAAAGGTGCATGGATCTTGGTTCGTGATGCTGTTAAAGTATCGCTGCCTGAAAATGCTCCTAAACCAGCTGCCCTGCGCTCAAGCGCGAATAATGCAGCGGTGGATGCCGTCGCGACTGAGGGAGCCGAATAATGGATCTCACGATTACAACTCTTGAAGGCAAGGATGCCGGCAAGGTCAAGCTGAACGAAGAAATCTTCGGTCTTGATCCGCGTGATGACATCCTGCAGCGTGTTGTACGCTGGCAGCTGGCACGTCGCCAGCAGGGTGGCCACTCAACGCTTACACGCGGTGAGGTTGCCCGTACCGGTGCAAAAATGTACAAGCAGAAAGGTACCGGCCGTGCCCGTCACCATTCCGCTCGTGCTCCACAGTTCCGTGGTGGTGGTAAGGCGCATGGTCCGGTTGTTCGCAGCCATGACCACGAATTGCCGAAGAAAGTGCGTGCACTTGGTCTTCGTCATGCCCTTTCCGCTAAGTTGAAGACATCAGACCTGATTATCATCGACGATCTGGCTGCAAACGAAGCAAAAACTAAATTGCTGATTGCACAGTTTGCCAAGCTCGGCCTCGAAAATGCACTGCTCATCGGCGGCGCAGAGATTGATGTCAACTTCAAGCGCGCTGCTTCGAATATCCCGAACATCGACGTTTTGCCGGTGCAGGGGATCAATGTTTATGACATCCTTCGTCGTGGCAAGCTCGTGCTTTCCAAGGCGGCGGTCGAAGCTCTCGAGGAGCGTTTCAAATGACAGATCTTCGCCACTATGACGTCATCGTCAGCCCGGTGATTACTGAAAAATCAACCATGGTTTCCGAATATAACCAGGTTGTTTTCAACGTAGCGCGTAAAGCGACGAAGCCGGAAATCAAAGCTGCGGTTGAAGCGCTGTTTGGCGTGAAAGTAACTGCGGTTAACACCACTGTGCGTAAAGGCAAGGTCAAGCGGTTCCGCGGCATTGTTGGACGCCAGAGCGATGTCAAGAAAGCGATCGTAACTTTGGCTGAAGGCCAGAGCATCGACGTTTCGACTGGTCTCTGAGAGGCCGTGGAGTAAAGACAATGGCACTCAAGCACTTTAATCCGATCACGCCAGGTCAGCGCCAGCTGGTCATCGTTGATCGTTCAGAGCTCTACAAAGGCAAGCCGGTCAAAGCATTGACCGAAGGTTTGTCCAAGAAGGGCGGTCGTAACAACACAGGTCGTATCACTGTCCGTTTTCAGGGTGGTGGTCACAAGCGTACCTACCGTTTCGTTGACTTCAAGCGTCGTAAGCACGACATGTCAGCAACGGTTGAACGTTTGGAATACGATCCAAACCGTACCGCATTCATTGCGCTTATCCGCTATGAAGATGGTGAACAGAGCTACATCCTGGCTCCGCAGCGTTTGGCAGTCGGCGATAAAGTTATCGCCGGTCAGTCCGCTGACGTTAAGCCAGGTAACGCAATGCCTTTGGCATCCATGCCAGTTGGTACCATTATCCACAATGTGGAAATGAAGCCAGGCAAGGGCGGTCAGATTGCTCGTTCAGCCGGTACATATGCACAGCTCGTTGGTCGTGACCAGGGCATGGCAATTTTGCGTTTGAACTCGGGCGAACAGCGTCTGGTTCCAGGTGCATGTTTCGCAACTGTTGGCGCTGTATCCAATCCGGATCATGCCAATATCAACGACGGTAAAGCCGGTCGTTCGGTGTGGCGCGGTAAGCGTCCTGGCGTTCGCGGTGTTGCTATGAACCCGGTTGATCACCCACACGGTGGTGGTGAAGGCCGCACATCCGGTGGTCGTCATCCGGTTACCCCTTGGGGTAAGCCAACCAAAGGCAAGAAAACGCGTTCGAACAAGTCAACCGACAAGTTCATCATGCGTTCACGCCATCAGCGTAAGAAATAAGAGAGGTAGTCTAAAGTGGCTCGTTCAGTTTGGAAAGGACCGTTTATTGACGGCTATCTTCTCAAGAAGGCTGAGAAGGTACGCGATGGCGGTCGTAATGAAGTTATCAAGATCTGGAGCCGCCGCTCCACGATCCTGCCGCAGTTCGTAGGCCTGACCTTCGGTGTGTACAACGGAAATAAGCATATTCCGGTGTCAGTATCAGAAGAAATGGTTGGACATAAGTTCGGTGAATTCGCGCCTACACGTACCTATTACGGTCACGGTGCGGACAAAAAGGCAAAGAGGAAGTAACGATGGGCAAGGCCAAGGCTCCCCGCCAGCTTAAGGATAACGAGGCGCAAGCCGTCGCCCGTACGCTTCGCGTCAGCCCGCAGAAACTTAATCTTGTCGCGGCAATGATCCGCGGCAAGAAAGTCAATGCGGCACTTGCTGATCTGGAATTTTCCCGCAAGCGTATCGCCGGCACAGTCAAGAAAACTCTTCAGTCAGCGATTGCAAACGCAGAAAACAATCATGATCTCGATGTGGATGCGTTGATTGTTTCTGAAGCATTTGTTGGCAAGTCGATTGTCATGAAGCGTTTTCACGTTCGCGGTCGCGGTCGTGCAAGCCGTATTGAGAAGCCGTTTTCGCATCTCACCATTATTGTCCGCGAAGTAGCGGAAAAAGTGGAGGCCGCATAATGGGTCAGAAGATTAATCCGATCGGTTTTCGTCTCGGCATCAACCGTACCTGGGATTCGCGTTGGTACGCGAATACCGGCGAATATGGTAAGCTGCTTCACGAAGATGTAAAAATTCGTGAATACCTGACGAAAGAACTGAAGCAGGCAGCGATTTCAAAAATCGTTATTGAGCGCCCTCACAAAAAGTGCCGTGTGACTATTCACTCAGCACGCCCGGGCATCATTATCGGTAAAAAAGGTGCAGACATCGAAAAGCTCCGCAAGAAGCTTTCCGAAATGACCAATTCCGATGCTTCGCTGAATATCGTCGAAGTTCGCAAGCCAGAAATTGATGCAACTTTGGTTGCTCAATCGATTGCTCAGCAGCTGGAACGCCGTGTGGCATTCCGTCGCGCCATGAAGCGTGCAGTTCAGTCTGCAATGCGTCTTGGAGCTGAAGGCATTCGTATCAATTGCTCGGGACGTTTGGGCGGTGCAGAAATTGCTCGTATGGAATGGTACCGTGAAGGTCGCGTTCCTTTGCACACTCTGCGCGCTGATATCGACTACGGTACGGCTGAAGCACAGACCGCTTATGGTATCTGTGGCGTGAAGGTTTGGGTATTCAAGGGCGAAATCCTTGAACATGACCCAATGGCTTCCGAACGTCGTGCGGTCGAGGGTGACAATCAAGGTTCCCAGTCGAACCGCCGCCGCGAAAACGCCTGATAATACGGGCCGCGAGCGAGAAAATTGGAGTAGAGAACAATGATGCAGCCTAAGCGCACCAAGTTCCGTAAACAGTTCAAGGGCCGTATCCACGGCGCCTCGAAAGGTGGTACGGATCTTAATTTCGGTGCTTTCGGCCTGAAGGCCGTAGAGCCGGAACGCGTCACCGCCCGTCAGATCGAAGCGGCTCGCCGTGCGATCACCAGACACATGAAACGTGCAGGCCGTGTATGGATCAGAATCTTCCCTGATCTGCCAGTAACCGGCAAACCAACCGAAGTCCGTATGGGTAAAGGTAAAGGTTCTGTTGACTATTGGGCTTGCCGTGTGGCACCAGGTCGCATAATGTTTGAGCTTGACGGCGTACCAGAAGATGTGGCACGCGAAGCACTCAGACTCGGCGCAGCTAAGTTGCCGATCAAGACACGCTTTATCCAGCGTATCGCAGAATAAGAGAGGCAACTATGAAAGCCGCAGATGTTCGGGCCAAAAGCCCTGACCAGTTGAAAGAAGAGCTCGGCAGCTTGAAGAAAGAGCAGTTTAACCTGCGCTTCCAGAAAGCTACCGGACAGCTTGAAAAAACCGCGCGTGTGAAGCAGGTTCGCCGCGACATCGCACGCATTAAGACTATCGCCCGCCAGAAGGCGGCCGAAAGCAAGGCATAAGGAAGTTATATAATGCCTAAACGCATTCTGCAGGGCGTTGTCGTCAGCGACAAGAACGACAAGACAGTAGTCGTACGGGTAGAGCGTCGCTTTGCGCACCCTCTGCTTCAGAAAATTATTCGTCAGTCGAAAAAATACAAAGCGCATGACGAAACAAACCAGTTCAAAACCGGTGATCTTGTTTCCATTCAGGAATCAAAGCCGATTTCGAAAGACAAACGCTGGGTCGTTATTTCAAACGGCGTAGCGGGCTAAATACAACACGCAGCTTAGGTAGGGCAGGAGCCCTTAACCAGCTGAGAGGAAAGAAGGCGGCCAGTCATGATTCAGATGCAAACAAACCTCGACGTGGCGGATAACTCCGGCGCACGCCGTGTCATGTGCATCAAGGTGCTGGGCGGTTCGAAGCGTAAATATGCTTCCGTGGGCGACATTATTGTAGTGTCGATCAAGGAAGCTATTCCGCGCGGCCGCGTCAAAAAGGGTGATGTGATGAAGGCAGTCGTAGTACGCACTGCCAAGGACATCCGTCGCGCTGACGGCAGTGTTATCCGTTTCGATAACAATGCTGCCGTTATCATCGATAACAAGAAAGAGCCTATCGGCACACGTATCTTCGGACCGGTTCCACGCGAACTTCGCGCTAAGAACCATATGAAGATCATCTCGCTGGCTCCGGAAGTTCTGTAAGGGAAGCACACGATGCAGAAGATTCGCAAAGGCGACAGCGTTGTCGTGCTTGCTGGTAAGGACAAAGGCCGTACCGGCGAAGTTATCAAAGTTATGCCTAAGGATGATCAGGCGATCGTCCGTGGTATCAATCTTGTGAAGCGCCATCAGCGTCAGACACAGACACAAGAAGCCGGAATTATCTCGAAAGAGGCTCCGATTCATTTGTCGAATCTGGCGGTTGCTGATCCTAAAGACGGTAAACCAACCCGCGTTGGTTTCCGCATTGAAGACGGCAAAAAAGTACGTGTCGCAAAACGTTCTGGAGCGCTGATCAATGGCTGAAGCTAAGGCACTTCCCCGCTTCAAGAAGCTTTATCAGGATGAAATCCGTAAAGCTTTGCTTGAAGAATTCAAGTACAGCAACGAAATGATGATTCCACGTCTTGATAAAGTGGTCATCAATATGGGTGTTGGTGAAGCAACTGCGGACTCTAAAAAGCCTGCACGCGCTGCTGAAGATCTTGCTCTTATCGCAGGTCAGAAGCCGGTCATCACCCGTGCACGTAATTCGATCGCAACCTTCAAATTGCGCGAAGAAATGCCGATCGGTACGAAGGTAACTCTTCGTGGCGAGCGTATGTTCGAATTCCTGGATCGTTTGGTTACGATTGCGCTCCCGCGCGTTCGCGACTTCCGCGGTCTGAATCCTAAGAGCTTTGATGGTCGTGGCAACTTCGCCATGGGTATTAAGGAACACATCGTGTTTCCAGAAATCAACTATGATAAAGTTGATCAGATCTGGGGCATGGACATCATCGTTTGCACGACTGCCCAGACGGATGATGAAGCGCGCTCATTGCTGCGTGCCTTCAACTTCCCGTTCCGCCAGTAACGACAAGCGTAGCGAGGTATAGAAAATGGCCAAGACTAGCGCAGTCGAAAAAAATAAGCGCCGCGAAAAGTTGGTTAAGCGTCATGCTGAAAAGCGTGCTCGTCTGAAGGCGATTGTAATGAATCAAAGCCTTCCGCTGGAAGAGCGCTTCCGCGCCACCATCCAGCTCGCCGAATTGCCGCGTAATTCATCCAAGGTCCGTATTCGCAATCGTTGCGAAATTTCAGGCCGTCCACGTGGTTACTACCGTAAGCTGAAAATGTCGCGTATTGCGTTGCGTCAGTTGGGTTCGCTTGGTCAGGTGCCAGGCGTGGTCAAGTCGAGCTGGTAAGGAGAAATAGATGTCTTTGTCAGATCCAATCGGCGATATGCTGACCCGCATCCGTAACGCAATCGGCCGTAAGAAGACCAAGGTTTCAACACCTGCGTCTAAACTGCGTGCACGTGTTCTGGATGTTCTTCAGGCTGAAGGTTATATCCGCGGATATACACAGAGCGAATTCGAAAACGGTAAAGCCGAGATCGAAATCGAACTGAAATATTACGAAGGTGCTCCGGTTATTCGCGAAATTACGCGCGTATCCAAGCCTGGCCGTCGCGTTTACGTGTCGGTTAAATCGATCCCGCAGGTCGCAAACGGACTTGGTATTTCGATCTTGTCAACACCTAAGGGTGTTATGGCTGATCACGAAGCCCGCGATCAAAACGTTGGTGGTGAGTTGCTCTGCCGCATCTTCTGATGCGACAGGCAATTTACATAGAAACGGACAGGTAGAAAAATGTCTCGTATCGGTAAGAAACCCGTGCCGGTTCCGGCGGGCGTAACCGCCACCGTCGATGGGCAAACCGTTAAAGCCAAAGGCGCAAAAGGCGAATTGTCTTATGTCGTCAACGAAGAAGTGCTTGTTGCTTTAGAAGATGGTGCAGTTTCTGTAACTCCACGCGATTCTTCAAAAGACGCACGTTCCAAGTGGGGCATGGCGCGTACAATGATCTCCAACATTTTTGTTGGTGTCACTGACGGCTTTGAAAAGAAGCTGGAAATCAACGGCGTTGGTTATCGTGCAGCAATGCAGGGTAAAAATGTTCAGCTTTCCCTCGGCTTCAGCCATGAAGTTGTTTACGAAGTGCCAGCAGGCATCACCGTTACAGTACCGAAACCTACAGAAATTGTAATTAACGGTATTGATAAGCAGGTGGTCGGTCAGGTCGCAGCAGAAATTCGCGAATATCGTCAACCTGAGCCTTACAAGGGCAAGGGCGTGAAATATGCTGGCGAAGTGATCGTCCGTAAAGAAGGCAAGAAGAAGTAAGGAGCGCGCGTCATGGCATCGCCAAAACAAACTACTCAGCGTCGCGCTGCACGCGTCCGTCGTCAGCTTAAGGCTGTTGCGAATGGTCGTTTGCGTCTTAGCGTACATCGCTCTTCGAAAAACATCTACGCACAGATCATCGATGATTCCCGTGGTGTAACAGTTGCTGCTGCATCCACACTTGAAGGTGATCTGAAGTCTTCATTGAAGACCGGTGCTGACCAGACCGCAGCTGCTGCTGTTGGCAAACTGGTTGCCGAGCGTGCAGCTAAAGCCGGCGTCAAAGAAGTTGTCTTTGATCGTGGCGCTTTCATTTTCCACGGCCGTGTTAAGGCTTTGGCAGATGCAGCCCGCGAAGGCGGTCTGAGCTTCTAATTTTTGCTTCTGATTTATCAGAGGTAAAATATATGGTGTCGGGAAGGGAAGACTTGTAAGTTTTCCCTTTTCCGTTTATGCACCGCAGTGTTCAGGTGAGGGGAACTCATAGTTTCCGCTTAATTGCCTGTGCATTTACATTGTGCTTCCGGAAAAGAAAAAGGAAACAGGATATGGCACAGAGAGACCGTAATCGCGAAGACCGCGGTCGCGACGAACGCGACAGTGAATTCGTAGATAAGCTGGTACACATCAACCGTGTTGCCAAAGTTGTTAAAGGCGGCCGTCGTTTTGGTTTTGCTGCACTCGTCGTTGTTGGCGATCAGAAAGGCCGCGTTGGTTTTGGTCACGGTAAGGCTCGTGAAGTACCTGAAGCAATCCGCAAGGCAACAGAAGCTGCCAAGCGTGATATGATTTTCGTACCGCTTCGCTCAGGCCGTACACTTCATCATGATGTTGCTGGCCGTCACGGCGCAGGTAAAGTTCTGCTTCGCTCAGCTCCTGCCGGTAAAGGTATCATTGCCGGTGGTCCTATGCGTGCAGTTTTTGAAACGCTTGGTGTGCAGGACGTTGTTGCTAAGTCGCTCGGTTCATCGAACCCTTATAACATGGTGCGCGCAACCTTTGATGCTCTGAAACATCAGATGCATCCGAAGGATATTGCTGCGCAGCGCGGTATTAAGTATTCGACATTGCAAGCGCGTCGCGCTGATGTTGTTGGTTCCGAAGAGTAAGCTAGCAGCTTAAGCAAGCTTTAATTCGAGCTTGCCCATGATAAAGGATTTCAGTTATGGCTGAGAAGAAGGGTAAGACGGTTACGGTCGAACAGATCGGTAGCCCAATCCGTCGTCCTGCTGAGCAGCGTGCAACGCTTATCGGTCTGGGACTTAACAAAATGCGTCGTCGCTCAACACTTGAAGATACACCTTCAGTGCGCGGCATGATCCGTAGCGTCCAGCATCTCGTCCGCGTAGTGGACGAGGCTTAAGCCGCAGGGAGATATAGAGATGAAACTCAACGATCTGCGTGAAAAGCCAGGTGCAGTTAAAGCACGTAAGCGTGTAGGCCGTGGTATTGGTTCCGGAACCGGCAAGACCGGTGGTCGCGGTGTGAAGGGTCAGAAGTCCCGTTCAGGCGTAGCCATCAATGGTTTTGAAGGCGGCCAGATGCCAATTTACCGTCGCTTGCCTAAGCGCGGTTTCACCAATATTTTTGCTAAAGATTTCAATACTGTTTCCGTTGAACGCGTTCAGACTGCAATTGATGCAGGTAAACTGGACGCTTCAGCTGTAGTGACTGTAGAAGCTTTGGTTGCAGCCGGCGTGATTCGTCGTGCGAAAGATGGCGTACGTCTGCTTTCGAACGGCGAAATTACTGCTAAAGTAACTTTTGACGTTGCAGGTGCTTCAAAAGCTGCAATTGAAAAAGTTGAAAAAGCTGGCGGTAGCGTAAAGCTTCCTGAAGCAGCTCCTGCTGCTGAATAAGCAAATTAATAGCGGCGGCTTTCGAGCCGCCGCTTGCATATTTAAGCTTGTGCGCTTATCTGGCTTAGAACGCCTGCGCTTATCGTCTGTTTAGATTCGTGTTGTCGTTGTTCTGATGGTCGCAATACATGTTTTATCGGTACTCTTTTTGCTAACTCTGTATTGAATTCCGGTTTGTAGGGCGATATCAAAACTACTTGAACTCAAATCTTAACAGACCTAGAGGCGTCTTAACGGATCTAGAGGCGGGCCTGAGATTTCACCGGAGTATTTTTATGGCATCGGCTGCTGAACAGCTTGCATCCAACCTTAATTTTTCAGCTTTTTCCAAGGCAGAAGAACTCAAGAAGCGTATTTGGTTTACCCTAGGCGCATTGCTTGTTTATCGGTTTGGTACTTATATCCCGTTACCTGGTATTAATCCTGATGCATTGGCACAGGCATTCCAGCAACATGCACAAGGGGTCTTGGGCCTCTTCAACATGTTTGCTGGTGGTGCTGTGGGCCGTATGGCTATTTTTGCCCTCGGAATTATGCCTTATATTTCTGCGTCCATTATCGTGCAGCTGATGACCTCAGTTGTGCCTTCACTTGAAGCTTTGAAAAAAGACGGTGAAGCAGGGCGTAAAGTCATCAACCAATATACCCGCTATGGTACTGTGCTTCTGGCGCTTGTTCAGGCCTATGCAATTTCTGTCGGTCTGGAATCAGGCAGCGGAATCGTCACGGAACCGGGTCTGTTCTTCCGTGTATCTTCTGTGATTACACTGGTTGGCGGTACCATGTTCCTGATGTGGCTTGGTGAGCAGATCACCGCACGCGGTATCGGTAACGGTATTTCTCTGATCATCTTCTCCGGTATTGTTGCCAACCTTCCAAGTGCCATTTCCGGTACACTTGAACTTGGCCGTACAGGTGCATTGTCGACCGGTCTGATTTTGGCCGTTATTATTCTGGCGATTGTTCTGATTGCTGTGATCGTATTCGTCGAGCGTGCTCAGCGTCGACTGTTGATCCAGTATCCGAAGCGTCAGGTGGGTAACCGCATGTTCCAGGGTGATACGTCACACCTGCCGCTTAAGCTGAACACTGCCGGTGTTATTCCGCCTATCTTTGCGTCTTCCTTATTATTGTTGCCTGCAACGGTTGCCGGCTTTGCAAATTCAGAAAATATGCCAGCTTGGGGTTCGGCTATTCTGAACGCGCTTGGCCACGGTCAGCCGCTTTATATGCTGCTTTACGCTGCACTGATCATTTTCTTCTGTTTCTTCTACACCGCCATTGTCTTCAATCCTAAGGACACTGCCGACCAGTTGAAAAAACATTCAGGCTTTATTCCGGGTATCCGTCCGGGGGAACGTACCGCAGAATATATCGACTATGTGCTGACTCGCATTACCGTCGTAGGTGCTATTTATATTACATTAGTATGTTTGCTTCCTGAGTTCCTTATTTCTGCAACCGGTGTACCGTTCTATTTGGGTGGAACGTCACTTCTGATTGTTGTCAGTGTCACGCTTGATACTGTTCAGCAGGTTCAGGGCCATCTGATTGCGCATCAGTATGAGGGACTCATCAAGAAGTCCAAACTAAGAGGCGGGAAACGTAACAGATGAGATTGATTTTTCTTGGACCACCAGGAGCCGGCAAGGGTACGCAGGCTTCATTGCTGACAGCACAATACGGGATCCCGCAATTGTCGACCGGTGATATGTTGCGCGCAGCTGTTGCGCAACAAACCGAAGTTGGCAAACGTGCTAAGGCTGTCATGGATGCAGGTCAGCTTGTTTCTGATGAAATTGTCAACGCGATTGTTTCAGATCGTATTGATGAAGCTGATTGCGCCAATGGGTTCATTCTGGATGGTTATCCGAGAACTGTGCCACAAGCTGTAGCACTCGCTGATATGTTGAGTGGTAAAGGTTTGAAGCTTGATGCTGTTATCGAGCTGAAGGTTGATGAATCCGCTTTGGTTAAGCGTATGGAAAATCGTGTGGCCGAAACTATCGCTAATGGCGGTCAGGTTCGCTCTGACGATAATCCGGAAGCTTTCCGTAAGCGTTTGGTTGAATATCGTGAGAAAACCGCACCATTGTCTGATCATTATGCATCAACAGGTGAGTTGAAGACGGTAGACGGTATGGCGGAAGTTGATACCGTGACGAAAGAAATCGCCAAGATCCTGGCTTCGGCGTAGACTGAAAGCCTGTTTCTTGCGACTGACGGTGTCGGCAAAAGTTACTTAATGGTTGACTTTTGCCGACGATTCCGTCAATGACAGCCCCACTTCGATTATCTTAGTGGTCGATGTTGGTTTTTTGCGTACAAGAGGCGCTTGATCCGATATCGGACATGAAAACTGTCTGGATTAGGGCAATCGAATATTAACGTCCGGACAGGACATTAACACTTCTCAAGGAGAAAACGCGTGGCACGTATCGCTGGCGTCAACATCCCTACGAATAAACGCGTAATCATTGCGCTTCAGTATATTCACGGGATTGGACCAAAATTTGCACAGCAGATTGTGACGAAAGTCGGAATCGCTGCTGAACGTCGCGTCAACCAGTTGACCGACGCTGAAGTGCTTCAGATTCGTGAAGCAATCGATGCTGACTATCAGGTTGAAGGTGACCTGCGTCGTGAAACATCGATGAACATTAAACGTCTGATGGATCTGGGCTGCTACCGCGGTCTGCGTCATCGTCGTTCATTGCCGGTACGCGGTCAGCGCACCCATACCAACGCACGTACCCGTAAGGGGCCTGCCAAGGCAATTGCCGGTAAGAAGAAATAATCCGTAGCGCTTGAATAAAGCGCTGCGTGCTTATCTTAAGCATATATAATTTGATGCTAGTCCTGTGTCCGAGTATTCGGGACTGGTGGAGCCGCTGGAATTACGGCGGTGTAGAGATCAATTGGAAGGACTGACATGGCCAAGGATGCCGCTCGCGTTCGTCGTAGAGAACGCAAGAATATTTCGACCGGTGTTGCACACGTTAATTCAACGTTCAACAACACACTGATCACAATCACTGATGCGCAGGGCAATGCTATTGCCTGGTCGTCAGCTGGTGCTCAAGGTTTCAAGGGCTCACGTAAATCGACCCCGTTTGCTGCACAGATCGCTGCTGAAGATTGCGCCAAAAAGGCACAGGAACATGGCATGCGAACCCTCGAAGTTGAGGTTTGCGGTCCGGGTTCAGGTCGTGAATCAGCACTGCGTGCCCTGCAGGCTGCTGGTTTCGTGATCACATCGATTCGTGACGTGACACCGATCCCGCACAATGGTTGCCGTCCTCGCAAGAAGCGCCGCGTATAATTTCTGTTCACTGCCGCATGGGGATTAAGGCGTTAAAGTCTGTTTTCTCTGCGGCTTCTTCGCTTGATCGCTACGATTGGATGGTAGCGACAGTTGTATGAAGGAAAATAAAATGATTCAGAAAAATTGGCAGGAACTAATCAAACCTAACAAGGTTGAGTTTCTCACCAGTGGTTCGCATACGCATGCAACAGTGGTTGCCGAGCCTTTAGAGCGCGGCTACGGTCTGACACTTGGTAACGCTCTTCGTCGGGTGCTCTTGTCATCCCTGCGCGGTGCTGCTGTTACTGCAGTTCAGATTGATGGCGTTCTGCATGAATTCTCGTCAATTCCGGGTGTTCGTGAAGATGTTACCGACATCGTTTTGAATATCAAAGAAATCGCCATCCGTATGGAAGGTGAGGGTCCTAAGCGCATGGTTGTGCGTAAAGAAGGCCCGGGCGTTGTAACCGCCGGCGATATTCAGACTGTTGGCGACGTTGAAATCCTTAATCCGGATCACGTCATCTGCACCCTCGACGAGGGCGCTGAGATTCGTATGGAATTCACCGTCAATACCGGTAAGGGTTATGTCCCTGCCGACAGAAACCGTGCTGAAGATGCTCCGATTGGCTTGATTCCAGTCGACAGCCTCTATTCACCGGTGCGTAAAGTCTCTTACAAGGTTGAGAACACCCGTGAAGGTCAGGTTCTTGACTATGATAAGCTGACGCTCAACATTGAGACAAATGGTGCGGTTAGTGGTGAAGATGCTGTTGCTTATGCAGCCCGTATTCTTCAGGACCAGCTGGCAATCTTTGTCAACTTTGAAGAGCCGCAAAAGGAAGCCCCGCAGGAGCAGGAAGCAGAACTGGCCTTTAACCCAGCACTGCTTAAGAAAGTTGACGAACTGGAGCTTTCAGTGCGTTCAGCTAACTGCCTCAAGAACGATAACATCGTTTATATCGGCGACCTCATTCAGAAAACGGAAGCCGAAATGCTGCGGACTCCGAATTTCGGCCGCAAATCGTTGAACGAAATCAAAGAAGTTCTTGCGTCAATGGGACTCCATCTTGGTATGGAAATTCCAACATGGCCGCCTGAGAATATCGAAGATCTCGCAAAACGCTACGAAGACCAATATTGAGCCGGCACTGATCGGTTGAAAAAGATTAAAGGAGAAGGCCATGCGCCACGGTAATGCACAGCGTAAGCTGAACCGCACCGCCTCGCATCGCAAAGCAATGTTCGCTAATATGGCAGCATCGCTTATTGAGCATGAACAGATCGTAACGACCCTTCCTAAAGCTAAGGAAATTCGTCCGATCGTAGAAAAGCTTGTTACACTCGGCAAGCGTGGCGACCTGCATGCACGTCGTCAGGCAATTTCTGCAATCCAGAACGTCGAACTGGTTGGCAAGCTGTTTGATACAATTGCAACCCGCTACGCAACCCGTAACGGCGGCTACATCCGCATCATGAAAGCGGGCTACCGCTTTGGTGATAATGCGCCTATGGCTGTTGTTGAGTTTGTTGAGCGCGATGTAAACGCAAAGGGCGCAAAAGATCTCGCCCGCGTTGAAGCTGAACAGGCTAACGAAGCTGATGCAGCATAATTTTCAGTCACATGACTGGATTTAAGATCAAGGAGCTTTCGGGCTCCTTTTTCTTTGCTTAAAGGTTTTTATCAGTCTGATAAGAGCTTTTTGGTGAGCTATTATATGGCGCTAAGATTTAAATCCGCTTTGATGGTTTAATCAGTGACAGTTTCGACTACATTATGCCATGAATCAAAGATTATAATCTGCGCTTTATAGTGGATGGAGTATCGTATGAGAGCTTGGCGATCGATGGTTTTTGGCGCACTGATGGGCTTTAGCGCTTTATCAATAACGGGCGTAGCGGTGGCGCAAGATAGTGTCACACGGGCAGTTCCGGACAGCCGCGCACAAGTTCAGGCATCTTTTGCGCCTTTGGTAAAACAAACAGCGCCTGCGGTCGTCAATATTTATGCGGCGCGTCAAGTTCAGCAGCGCCGTTCACCTTTCGCCGGTGATCCATTTTTCGAACAGTTTTTCGGTCGTCAATTTGGTCAAAGTTTTGGGCAGGGCAGGCCACGGGTCGAACAATCATTGGGCTCAGGTGTTATTGTGGATGCCTCCGGTATTGTGATTACCAATAATCACGTTATTGAAGATGCCGACGAGATCAAAGTGGCGATGTCCGACGGGCGTGAATATGAAAGCCGTATTTTGCTCCGCGATAAAACCTCCGATCTGGCCGTGCTTAAAATTGAAGGCAAAGATCCGTTTCCCGTCGTAGCGCTTGGTGATTCCGATGCGGTCGAAGTGGGTGATCTGGTCTTGGCAATCGGTAATCCGTTTGGTGTCGGGCAGACGGTCACCAGTGGTATTGTGTCCGCGCAATCACGCACACAAGTGGGAATTTCCGATTTCGACTTTTTCATTCAGACCGATGCCGCAATCAATCCGGGCAATTCGGGTGGTGGTCTGATAGATATGAATGGCCGATTGATTGGCATCAATACGGCGATCTTCTCACGATCCGGCGGTTCGATCGGTATTGGCTTTGCAATTCCATCCAATATGGTGAAAGCGGTTGTGGATGCCGCAGCTGCCGGTAATTCCAGTTTTGTGCGTCCGTTTATCGGTGCCACCTTCCAGACCATCACCCGTGATGTGGCTGATAGTCTTGGAATGGAGCAGCCATATGGCGCTTTGATAGCAGCGCTTGTCAAAGATGGCCCTGGAGAAAAGGCCGGTTTGAAGATCGGTGACGTTATTTTGCGGGTGCAGGGTGTGCGCGCGGATAATCCCGATGTGTTAGGCTATCGCCTTTCAACGGCAGGTATTGGCAATGTCGTGGAACTGGATGTGCTGCGCGATGGCAAACAGCAGAAAATCTCGGTAAAACTTGCAAAAGAACCGGAAGTTAAAGATGTAGCACCACAATTGATTGAAGGTGATAATCCGATTTCAGGTGCTTCGGTTGTAGAATTGAATGCTTCTGCCAATAAACGGTTGCGTCTGCCGCAAAATACGACAGGTGTAGGTGTTTCGGAGGTTTATCAAGGGTCACCGGCACATCGTTTGGGACTTCGTCCATCCGATATTATTCGTGGTATCAACGGTACCCCGATCCGTAATATACAAGACCTGCAATCAGCCCTAAGCGGTGGGCGTGGTTTGATGTGGCGGCTTGAATTTGAGCGCAATGGTGCTTTGATCCGGCAATTTGTGCGATAACCGGTTTTAACCGGTAATTTGTGAGACAAGAATGAGCGATCTTTTTTCTGCATCCCCTGACCCAATGGCCGACCGCAATCGGCCATTGGCCGACCGGATGCGCCCCCGTACATTGGCGGAAGTGTCGGGACAAGAACATTTGACCGGTGAAGACGGAGTGCTAAGCCGCATGATTGCGTCAGGCACTTTGGGTTCAATGATTTTTTGGGGGCCGCCAGGAACAGGGAAAACGACGGTTGCTCGTTTGCTTGCCGGAGAAACTGATCTCGCATTTGAACAGATTTCGGCAATTTTCTCCGGTGTGGCTGATCTGAAGCGTGTTTTTGAAATGGCGCGCTCCAGACGCATGTCCGGTCGGCAAACCTTGTTGTTTGTTGACGAGATTCATCGCTTCAATCGTGCGCAGCAGGATAGTTTTCTGCCCGTGATGGAAGATGGCACGGTTATTTTGATTGGTGCAACAACGGAAAACCCGTCATTTGAACTCAATGCGGCGCTATTGTCGCGCGCGCGGGTTTTGACTTTCAAACCGCATGATGAAACAAGCATTTCCGTGCTGTTGAAACGTGCGGAAGCGCAGGAAGAACGCGAATTGCCGCTGGATGAGGAAGCACGGCAAAGCCTCATCCGTATGGCGGATGGTGATGGTCGCGCAGCTTTAACCTTGGCCGAAGAGGTTTGGCGTGCTGCCAAGCCGAATGAAATCTTTGATGCTGAAACTTTGCAAGAGATTGTGCAGCGTCGTGCCCCTGTTTATGATAAAGGGCAGGACGGTCATTATAATCTGATTTCTGCCTTGCATAAATCCGTGCGTGGTTCTGATCCCGATGCAGCACTATATTATCTTTGCCGTATGTTTGATGCAGGAGAAGACCCGCTATATATCGGCCGTCGATTGGTACGCATGGCGGTAGAAGATATCGGTTTGGCTGATCCGCAAGCTTTGGCCATTTGTAATGCTGCCAAGGATGCTTATGATTATTTGGGCTCGCCGGAAGGAGAGCTGGCACTTGCTCAGGCTTGTGTTTATCTTGCAACAGCACCGAAATCCAATGCGGTTTATGTAGCTTATAAAGCAGCATTGGCAACTGCCAAAGCCAATGGCTCGCTCTTGCCGCCAAAGCATATTCTCAATGCACCGACCAAACTGATGAAGGGCGAAGGCTATGGTGATGGTTATGCCTATGACCATGATCAGCCGGACGCTTTTTCCGGACAAGATTATTTTCCTGAGAAATTAGGCCGCCAAAATTTCTATCAGCCGGTGGAGCGCGGCTTTGAACGTGAATTACGCAAGCGTCTGGATTATTGGCAGCGTTTGCGTCAGGAACGATCCGGCCGGAAATAGCTTAGCTATAAAGACGCGGCAAAACCTTGAATTTTGAGCAAATATTTACCACGTCCTGGATTTGTATAGCTAAAAACAGGCTGGGCAACAGCCTGTTAATATTTACGCTTCATTCATGATCTTTCACGATGCCTCTTTTTGAACGCATTCCGGACATTGTCAGTCTTTCAATTTGCTGCATATCAAAGATTGATTATCAGGAATGCCGGTCGAAACAGGTAAATGAAACGGGCATGTAGGAAAGGTTGAATGATGCGCATTTTGTGTCTCGTAGCGCTTCTGATACTGGCTGGATGTGCTAGTGCGCCAAAACAGGTGAATAATGCCTGTGCTATTTTTGATCAACGCGATGGTTGGATCAATAATTGGCATGGTGCAGCACAAAAAACCTCGCGTGAGTTTGGGGTTCCCATCCCGGTCTTGATGGCAACAATCTATACGGAATCAAGTTTCCGACCATATGCGCGTCCGCCAAGAACGAAGCTGCTTGGATTTATTCCGTGGAAGCGCCAGTCCACTGCTTATGGATTTTCACAAGCTTTAAATGGTACTTGGGATCGTTATCGTCGTGAAACTGGTCGCAGCGGTGCTTCGCGCAGTAATTTTAATGACGCGATCCATTTCATCGGCTGGTATCATTATCAAAGCTATAAAACCAACGGTATTGCCCGTAATGATGCCTATAATCTTTATCTGGCATATCATTCCGGTCATGGCGGTTATTCGCGTGGCGTGTGGCGTAAGAGTGCGGTCGCGAAAAACGGTGCGAAGCGTACGGCCGATATGGCGAAGCGTTATCAAGTACAGCTTAGAAGTTGTGGGCGGTTGAGTTAAACAATCCAAAAACTTTGACTAAGAAACAAGCAGGGTTTGAAAATTGGCACTATGCGTATAAAGTGCATGTTCGTGCCGTATTCAGGATTATTATACGCTCAGAATCGCTCATTTAGGGATAATCTTTTATGTTGAAGAAACTGACCATTGCTGCCCTTGCGGCTACTTTCCTTTCCGCCTGTACTACTGATCCTTATACAGGGCAGGAAAAGGTTTCCAACACAGCCGGTGGGGCTGCAATCGGTGCAGCTGTTGGTGCATTGGGCGGCTTGATGGTTGGTGGCTCCAGCCGTGCCCAGCGTAATGCGGTGCTGATTGGTGCCGGTATTGGTGCGCTTGGTGGCGGTGCGATCGGTAATTATATGGATCGTCAGGAATCAGAATTGCGCGCTCAGTTGCAGGGTACCGGTGTTTCCGTCACCCGTAATGGCGATCAGATTATTCTGAATATGCCTTCAAGCATTACTTTCGATACCGATCAGGATGCTGTTAAGGGGCAGTTCTACCCAACCTTGAACTCCGTTGCGATTGTCCTGCGCAAGTTCAACCAGACCTTGGTTGATATTCTCGGTTTTACCGACTCAACCGGTAGCGCTAGTTATAACCAACAGCTTTCACAGCGTCGTGCAGCTTCGGTCGCAACTTATCTCGGTAGTCAGGGTATTGATCCACGCCGCTTTGCCGTGATCGGTTACGGTGCTTCGCAACCGGTTGCTTCCAACGCAACGCCGGAAGGTCGCGCGCAGAACCGTCGCGTTGAAATCCAGATTTCTCCGTTGAAATCCGGTATGTAAGCCAAGTATATCAATCTGAACTTATTCAGATTGTGTGAAATGTGTTAAAGCGTGGTACCTCAAAGGGATGCCACGCTTTTTTATAGATTTAACGAATCATATTTCATGAAAATCAGCTTCTCATTTGCAACATAATTTCAGTACCCAATTTGTTGAAATGATGTTTTTAAGCGAACGTTTATAGAACAAATTTTAAAAGTATTGTGTTATCAATGAGTTGTTGATATTGCAATTTTGGAACAAAACAGATACAAAGAATTAGAAACTCTCTTAATAGTGGGCTACAAGCAGCACAAGAGGATGTTATAAATGTCTCAGAATTCATTGCGACTCGTTGAGGAAAAATCAGTGGACAAGACAAAAGCTCTGGATGCAGCGCTATCCCAGATCGAACGTCAGTTCGGTAAAGGCTCGATCATGCGACTTGGTCAAAGCGATCAGGTTGTGGAAATTGAAACAGTTCCGACTGGTTCGCTGTCGCTTGATATTGCGCTCGGCGTCGGCGGTTTGCCAAAAGGGCGTATCGTTGAGATTTACGGACCTGAAAGCTCCGGTAAAACAACGTTGGCTCTGCACACAATTGCAGAAGCTCAGAAAAAAGGTGGCGTGTGCGCATTTGTCGATGCGGAACATGCACTTGATCCGATCTACGCCCGCAAGCTTGGCGTTGATCTGGAAAACCTGTTGATCTCGCAGCCGGATACCGGTGAGCAAGCGCTGGAAATTACTGATACATTGGTGCGTTCCGGAGCGATTGATGTGTTGGTGATTGACTCTGTAGCTGCTTTGACACCGCGTGCGGAAATTGAAGGCGATATGGGGGATTCATTGCCGGGTTTGCAGGCGCGTTTGATGAGTCAGGCTCTGCGCAAGCTCACTGCTTCGATTTCCCGCTCTAATTGTATGGTTATATTCATCAACCAGATTCGTATGAAGATTGGTGTGATGTTCGGTTCTCCTGAAACAACAACCGGTGGTAATGCGCTGAAATTCTACGCATCCGTCCGCCTTGATATCCGCCGTATCGGTGCAATCAAGGATCGTGATGAAGTCGTTGGCAACCAAACTCGCGTGAAAGTGGTCAAGAACAAGCTTGCACCTCCGTTCAAGCAGGTTGAATTCGATATCATGTATGGTGCCGGTGTTTCCAAGGTTGGCGAATTGGTCGATCTGGGTGTGAAAGCCGGTATTGTTGAAAAGGCGGGTGCATGGTTTTCCTATAATTCACAGCGTTTGGGTCAGGGACGTGAAAACGCCAAGACCTATTTGCGTGAGAATCCGGAAGTCGCAAATGAGATTGAACTGGCATTGCGTCAGAACGCCGGTCTGATCGCCGAAAAATTCCTTGAAGGTGGCGGGCCCGATGATGAAAGTCCGGAAGTCGCTGAAAGTTAAAGCATGTCTCCCAAAAGTGGGTACCGGTTTTGGGATAAAGACATGCGTAAAAACAAAACGCTAGAGCGAGCACGGTGGATACGATTAAGTGCGACACGCTCTAGGTTTTTCACATATCCGTTCAGGGTTGTGAAAATACAAAATCCCCTGTCATCCTTTGATGGCGGGGGATTTTTCTGTCTTGGCAGATGGTGTGTTGAGAATGTCAGCGATGTGCCATTTATCTGGTCTGATTGATGAATGTGTGAAAATGCCACAAGCAGCCAAAGCAAGGCTTTCCGAGCGCGAGTTGATCTGGACAGCGCCGTCAGACCTCGCTAAAAGCACTTAACCTTAGGCTGTTTTATCCATTTGGTTTGGCTGTGCATGAGTGTTTTTCATATGCACAAATCATTTGAGCTGAAGATGCATCTTGAAGACAGTAAAGCAATTTATGCAATACTTGTTGGAATATGCTGAATATAAGCACCAATGGGTGTTTAAAGTTCATCAGAGTTTCAGTGGTCGGTATTTTTTACCTGATTGAAATAGCCTATATAATTTCTAACGTGAGACATTGATAATTGTCTCGGATGTATTTGACGCAACATGAGCATAATGCCGGTTATCGCGTCTGAATTGAGGGTGAAAAACCCGAAGGTGGAGCATGAGTGGCGTCAACGAGATAAGATCTACATTTCTCGATTATTTCCGCAAAAACGGTCATGAAGTTGTACCGTCCAGTCCGTTGGTTCCGCGTAATGATCCAACCTTGATGTTTACCAATGCGGGTATGGTGCAGTTTAAAAATGTGTTTACCGGTCTGGAAACACGTCCTTACAGCCGCGCGACCACCTCGCAGAAATGCGTTCGCGCCGGCGGCAAGCATAATGATTTGGACAATGTCGGTTACACTGCGCGACACCACACATTTTTTGAAATGTTGGGCAATTTTTCGTTTGGTGATTATTTCAAAGAAGAAGCAATTACTCATGCTTGGAACCTGATCACCAAAGAATTTGGTCTGAAAAAAGACAAGCTGCTGGTCACTGTTTATCATACCGATGATGATGCTGCCAATTACTGGAAGAAAATTGCTGGTCTCAGCGATGATCGTATCATCCGCATTGCAACAAATGACAATTTCTGGGCGATGGGTGACACCGGTCCTTGTGGCCCGTGTTCTGAAATTTTCTATGATCACGGCGATCATATCTGGGGTGGCCCTCCGGGATCGGCTGATGAAGACGGTGACCGGTTCATCGAGATCTGGAACCTTGTTTTCATGCAGTTTGAACAAGTGACCAAAGAAGAGCGTGTTGATCTGCCACGCCCATCGATTGATACGGGTATGGGTCTGGAGCGTATCGCTGCAATTTTGCAGGGTGTTCATGACAATTATGATATTGATATCTTCAAAGCACTGATCCGTGCATCGGAAGAAGTAACGGGTGTGAAGGCAGAAGGCGGGCAGCGCGCAAGTCACCGTGTGATTGCCGATCATCTGCGCTCAGCCAGTTTCTTGATTGCCGATGGCGTATTGCCTTCCAATGAAGGCCGAGGTTATGTACTGCGGCGAATCATGCGTCGCGCTATGCGTCATGCACAGCTGCTTGGTGCGCGTGATCCTTTAATGTATCGCTTGCTGCCGACATTGGTGCGCGAGATGGGGCAGGCCTATCCGGAACTGGTACGTGCAGAAGCATTGATTTCTGAAACACTCAAATTGGAAGAAACCCGTTTCCGCAAAACGCTGGAACGCGGCCTTGGTTTGCTCAGTGATGCAACCGAAAATATGAGCGAAGGCCAGAGCCTTGATGGCGAAACCGCATTCAAGCTCTATGACACTTATGGTTTCCCGCTTGACCTGACACAGGATGCTCTGCGTCAGCGTGGTATCAGTGTTGATACGGACGGGTTTAGCGCTGCGATGGAGCGCCAGAAGGCGGAAGCACGTGCCAACTGGTCCGGTTCAGGTGATGCTGCAACCGAGAAAGTCTGGTTTCAGGTTCGTGATAAAGTCGGCGCAACTGAATTCCTTGGCTATGACACCGAGAAAGCCGAAGGTGTCGTCACCGCACTGGTGCGTGAAGGTGAGGTGATTGATAAAGCAAGTACCGACGAGAATGTTTCCATCATCGTCAATCAGACCCCGTTTTATGCGGAATCCGGTGGTCAGCAAGGTGATGCGGGCTTCATTTATGGTGACGGTTTTGTCATCGAAGTAACCGATACGGTGAAAAAAGCTGACGGTGTTTTCGTTCATCAGGCCATTATCCGTGAAGGCAAATTGCAAACCGGTGATGCGGTTGAACTCGTGGTTGACCATGAGCGTCGCTCACGTATGCGCTCCAACCATTCGGCAACGCATTTGCTGCATGAAGCATTGCGTGAAACGCTTGGCACTCATGTGGCGCAGAAAGGTTCGCTTGTCGCGCCGGAACGCTTGCGTTTTGACTTCTCCCATCCGAAACCGATCAGTGATGATGAATTGCGCGAGATTGAAAATATTGCCAATGAAATCATCTTGCAAAATGCGCCGGTTAATACCCGTTTGATGGCAGTTGATGACGCTATCGAAGCAGGTGCCATGGCGCTTTTCGGTGAAAAATACGGTGATGAAGTGCGTGTGGTTTCGATGGGAACTGCCACCAAAGGTGATAAAGCTGGCAAAACTTACTCGCTTGAACTTTGCGGCGGTACACATGTTCACCAGACCGGTGATATCGGCTTGGTACGCATTGTTGCAGAAAGTGCGGTTGCAGCTGGTGTTCGTCGCATGGAAGCGCTGACCGGTGAGGCTGCCCGCCTTTATCTTGAGGAGCAGGATGACCGTATCAAAGCGATTGCTTCTGCATTGAAAACCACACCTTCTGAAGCGCTTGAACGTGTCAACAATTTGATTGACGAGCGTCGCAAGCTTGAAAAAGAACTGACCGAGGCGCGCAAAAAACTGGCACTTATCGGTGACAGTGCAGATGGTGCTGCGACACATGAAGTTGTTAATGGCGTTAATTTCATGGGCAAGATTGTGAGCGGCGTTGCCCCGCGTGATCTGAAGCCATTAGCCGATGATGGCAAAAAGCAGCTTGGCTCCGGTATTGTGCTTTTCATTGGTATTGATGAAAGCAACAAGGCAAGTGCCGTTGTGGGTGTGACTGAGGATTTGGTATCGCGCTTCAGTGCGGTCGATCTGGTGCGTGTGGCATCAGCAGCCCTTGGTGGTGCTGGTGGTGGCGGTCGCCCTGATATGGCGCAGGCTGGTGGGCCGGATGGTTCGCAGGCCACGAATGCCATTGCGGCTGTTAAAGGTGCACTTGCTTCAATCTAAAAGTAGACAAGATTAAAAAGGCCGGAATTTCCGGCCTTTTTAATGAATGATTTTAAAGATTATTTTTTAACCGGTACCGGCCCCGTTATAATCGGATCAATTGCACTAACGACCAGAGATTGGTGCAGGATCGGGTTTACAACAGCTGGCGGTTTTGTTTGTGTTAATGGTGGCAGTGTTTGTTGTGCTGTTGGAGCATCAATAAAATCAGGAATTGGCTTGGCGGTTTCGGCAGAACCTGCACTTAAACTTATCAGACTTAAAAGCGTAAAGGCTAAAGCTCTGATAAAGCATTTTTTCAGGAAAATCTGCACGTTTTAACCTTCTGCTCTTGAAGTGCGTAAATTTATAGAGCCTGTGTTTTTGCAAGCACGGCTTCGGCATGGCCTGCCACTTTGACCTTATTCCATATCCGGGCAATTTTACCTTCACGGTCGATCAGGAAAGTGGTGCGTTCAACACCCATATATTTACGACCATACATGCTTTTCTCTACCCAGACACCATAGGCTTCCAAGGCAGTTCGTTCTTCATCTGCCACTAGAAGAGTGGTGAGGTTATGTTTGATGCGAAATTTTTGGTGCTTTGCCACGGTGTCGGGTGAAATACCGACAATGACCGTATCAGCCTTTTCAAACTCTACCTTCAATTCACTAAAGGCAATCGATTCTTTGGTGCAGCCGCTTGTGTCATCTTTGGGATAAAAAAACAAAACAACTTTTTGTCCGCGTAGCGAAGATAAGGTCAGATTGCCGTTTAAATCCTCCGGTAGGGTAAAATCCGGTGCAATATCACCAATTTGGGGCTGTGCCATATTAATGCCTTTCAAGTGTCGGATTCGCAGTTCATTCAGAGGCTTTTAAAAATCATGCCATTATTGACCGCAAGAGTGCAAGGCGTGGCTTGGTTGCTTTTGATTGTTTCCGGCAGCACTCTGTTAATTATACTGATTTATCAGTTACGAATCGTTACCGGTTGTTCATAGTGATGTTGCACGAGATTCGACATACAAGTTTTGGCTTGCAGTAACAAACAAGCATAGTGGCGTCAGGATATTGAGACAGAAGATTAGCAAAGTTCGGTTTTCCAAAAAAGAGCTGGAAAGAATAGAGCGCAGTCTTTTGGCTGAAGGTGAGGATATTTGCGCTCATCCGACTGTAAAAGACTTCACTCCAAAACGTTCCGGCTCAAAATATCTGTTATATTGCTTTCTTTCTCTTCCACTTTTGGCGGCAATAATAATCCTAACGACATTCTTTGTTTTACGCAGTGGTTTTGACAGTGAATTTCTACGCGCAGAAGCGCAAAAAAATATCGCTCAATTTTTAAGTGATGATAGTCAAATATCGGTCGGTAAGGCACGTATTTCACTCGATCAGACCAATAATTTAGCTATTGAAGCCACTGATGTAGCGCTTATTGATGCTCAAAGAGGGCTTGATATCAGGCATATCAATTCGTTTAAACTGGGGCTTTCGCCTTTAGCGTTATTGCTTGGTAGAATTGAAGTGAAGAGTGCGGAAGTCTCCGGGGTTGAAATCAGTCTGAGTGACAGCGGAAAGAATAATAATTTTCTGCAAAATTTGCCTTATGACAGTCAAGGCCGAGTTGATTTCGATGCGGCTTCAACGCTTGTTTTTGATGGCGTTAATGAAGCCTTATCTTTACTTTCACAACGCCAGACACAGGCGATCCGGATTTCAGATATGATTATGAAATATCCGGCTGCAAAAGGTGAGGAAACCTTTGCCATTTCAGAAGCTTCAATTGAAGAACACAATGATGCTATTTTGTTGAAAGGCGCCTTTGATTGGCATGGTAAACCACTCATTTTAGATGGTCAGATTAACCGCCCAAATGGCATGTTTCAGAAATTTTCGCTTAAGCTCGATGGTATTCCTGTCCATTTAGGGTCGCCGCCACAGGTAAAGGCATTGGTTGGTACTGAAAATCGTGTCAATCCGGCGCATTTTTCCCTTTCTTCCAATGCAAGTGTGACATTAAGCGGTCAGACGACAAATGATGAGCAACCGCAGAAACTGAATGCCGCAATTAAATTTTCAGATATTGATCTGGAAGTCGGACGTATCAACGATATTTTGGGGCAGGCCGAATTTAATCTGGAATTACTGCATGATACCAAGAAAGTTGAAATATTGTCTTCGAATCTGCAATTGGGCGGGGTAAAGTTAAAGTTTAATGGTGCTTTTGGCCCTGAAGATAATAATGGTGCGCTGCATGAAACTGCGGACAATGCTAATGCAAAAAACCACAATAATAACGGTTATCGTTTTGAAATCGTAACAAGTGAGGCTGTGAGTGCGCCTGAGCAATCAAGCGAAGCGCCATTGTCTTTCGCAGGTCGTGTTGCAGGACGCTTTGATATCCAGGAAAATCGGCTTGAATTTAACAATCTCGACGTCAAAACTTCGGATGGATCACTTTACGGGCAGGGAAGCTTGAGCTTTGGCCAAGGTTCGCCAGGAATTATATTCTTGTTACGGGTGCCGGAAATGCCGGTCGCACAGGCCAAACAATTATGGCCGGTTGATGTTGCCGACGGGGCTCGTGAATGGGTGTTAAAAAACCTCTTTGGTGGCCAGCTCAGTAATGGACGTATTGATGTCGCTATTCCGCCCGGTCATTTCAACGGGCAGGATCAGTTGCCGGAATTAACCGGTGAAGAAGTTCAGGTTGATTTCGATATTCAAAATACACGCCTTGATGTGATTGGTGATTTGCCGCCATTGCGTGAGGCTGGTGGCCATATTGAAGTGCGTGGTGCACATACGACTATCAATCTCGATAAGGGAACGTCTTTCACACCGGAAAACAGACAACTTGATGTCAGTCATGGCACGCTCTTTATCCCTTGGGGACGCCAGCGCCCTGTCATGGCCGATCTGGATATAAGACTACAAGGCAATGCAGATGCTGTGGCTGAAATTCTGGGCAAGCGCCCGATCAATATTTCAAGGCATCTGCCTTTTAAACCGGCTGATATCAAAGGCGATGTTACATCGCAGGTTAAGGTCTCTTTTGCGGTCAATAAAGATGCACCGGCGGGCACTTATACATGGAATGCGGATATTGATTTTAATGGGGTGGAAATCAACAAGCCGATTGACGGGCAGATCATCACCCGTGCCGATGGCAAAATCAAAGTTGATCCGAAAGCAGCCCATATCAGCGCTAATGCTTTACTGAATAATATGCCTGCCAAAATCTCAATGGTTGAACCTGTTGAAGATAAAACGGTGTTGAAACAACAGCTTGTTGAATTGACAATCGATGATAAAGCGCGCGCTGCCCTGTTTCCGGATATTAATACAGTGTTTTCAGGGCCGATGGTGGTCAAGCTCGGTTTGGTTAAGAACAAACAGCGTGCGATTGGTATCGATCTTAAAAATACCGAAATTAATCTGCCGTGGTTGGGATGGAAAAAGGGTGCAGGCATCGCCGCCAAAGCCGAGCTGATCTACAGTAAACCGGACGAAAATGCCGCTGATATGGCGATTAAGGATCTGATTGTCAGTGGTGATGGTTTCCAAATAGCCGGTGATATCAACATTGATAAATCAGGTCTTGCATCCGCAGATTTTAAAAAGATCCAGCTGACCAGCAGCGATAATTTATCTTTGAAACTACGCCGCATCAAAGATGGTTACGGTGTTGATTTGCGGGGTTCAAGCTTTGATGCCCGTGCCTTGATTAAGCAATTAAGTCAAGGAGATACAGAATCTTCTTCCAAAAGTGATTCATTGGGAAAAAGCCGTATTGTTTTGAATGGCCAAATTGACAAATTGAACGGTTTTTATAATGAGAAATTGATGAATTTTGCGATTTCTTATGAAAGCATGGCCAAGAAGATTTCCAGCTTTTCGGTTAATGCTTCGACTGAATCAGGTAAAGAATTCGTTGCCACCAGCAATACGCAAAATGATGCCCGTTCTGTTTCGCTTAAATCATCCGATGCTGGTGCTATGCTGCGTTTCTTTGATTTTTACGACAAAGTTCATGGTGGCACGATTAGCGTGGGTCTTGCCGCACAAGGCAAAAATCCGCTTCATGGGCAAATTGATGCCCGCAACTTTGCCATCCTCGGCGAGGGACGCTTGTCATCCATTGTTTCGAGTTCCCCGACACCGGGCGGTGCCAGTCTCAATCAAGCAGTTAAGCGCGATATTGACGTGTCACGTGTTGATATTGAGCGCGGCTATGCTCTGATTGAAAAGGGCGAAGGTTATGCAAACTTGTCAAAAGGCGTTATACGCGGGCCGGTTGTTGGTACAACCTTTCAAGGCACACTCTATGATCCTGCCGGCAATATGAACATGACCGGTACTTTCATGCCTGCCTATGGTCTTAACCGGATGTTTGCCGATATTCCGCTTTTTGGGGCATTATTGGGCAATGGCCGGGACCGCGGCTTGATTGGTATTACTTATAAATTATCCGGCTCAGCCAAGTCTCCCAAAGTGACCGTTAATCCGATTTCCGCAATTGCACCGGGTATTTTCCGCACCATTTTCGAATTTTAAGCTGCTTCATTTGTTAAAATAAACTTATAGCTTTCAGCAGACATATTAGCATATATAAGTTCAACTTGAGCATGCTGGCGCAGAAGGGGAGCGGCTGATGCAATCTATATTTACCTGGGCGCCATTCACTATTTTATTGGTCTTTTTTATTTGCGGCCTTATTTCAGTCAGCATTGGTTTGCTGGCTCTGAAATGCTTTAATTATCAATTACGAAAATATCCAACCTCCATGCCTGTGGCCGCTTTTCTCGGCACTGTTGCAACTGCATGGGCATTGGCTCTTGGCTTTGCAGCGGCTGATGTGTGGTCGATCAATGCAGAAGCATCGCGCTCGGCTTCTGCAGAACGCTCTTCCCTTTCAAGATTGGAGGGTATGACGGCGGAAGATGCACTTAACTCGGCTGAACTGAACAAAGCCGTTAAAACCTATCGTGTGGCCGTTTCAGAAATAGAGTGGACGGATCATTTGAATGTTAAGCCGGTTGTCGAGGTGGAGCACGCATTGCAGGAAATGCGTGTGGGATTGCTTAATCTGGCAGAAAGCAATGTACCGGATCCGATTGTGTCGCAATTGGTGCAGGATTTTGATGAATTACAAGATGCCCGCAATGACCGCCTTGCGATGGGCAACAATTCCATCAATAATTATAAATGGTATCTGGTGCTATGTCTGACGCTGATTACCACCATCGTTTTGGCCGCCACCCATGCCGATCGGCCGCGTGCAGCCGTTCAAGCCATGCTGATCTATACATTTACAGCGGTAGTTTGCATGTGGATTTTAGCGCTGCATGTACACCCTTATGCGGGTGCAGGAAGACTTGATGCCAGTGTACTAAAACAACGTGTCTCGCAAGATTTGCAATATGAAATAATGCTGAAGAACAAGCATCTCTCTTGACGCCTTCGACAGAAGGCTTACATATAAGGGGTCCTTGGCATGCTTCGCATGTAGTATATCAAAAGGATATAGTCTGGTGCCGGGCCCCTCTGGCGAGAGTTTAGCGGCGCTCTCGTGATGTCGGTACCGCCAGCAAAATCAGCCGGCGGATAAAGCAAAATGCTACATTTTTCCGTGTCTTGTACGCGTGTCAGTAATGATGCGTGTTTTTTTCCCTATTTTTTTGAGTTATCTTTGAACATGCAGGAGCAGAGCAAATGACGCCAACTGCTTCTTCATCAACAACCTCCACAACGACGTGGGGCTATTTCAAATGGGCGATTATCGTCACTGTCGTCGGTTTGGCACTGGGTGCTTGGCTTGGCTGGCAGTCGACGGGCACGCTTGGCGGCATGGCCTCTGTGTTCTTCATCTGTGCGGTGCTCGCAGTCTTGGAAATCTCATTGTCTTTTGACAATGCTATCGTCAATGCCAACAAGTTGAAGGATATGACCCCGGTCTGGCAACATCGCTTTTTGACCTGGGGTATCATCATTGCAGTTTTCGGGATGCGCGTTATCTTCCCGCTATTGATTGTGGTGATTGCAGCGAAAATTAATCCGGTTGAAGCCGTGATTTTGGCAGCAGCAAAGCCTGAAGAATATGCCCGTATCATGCAGGAAGCACATTTGCCGATTGCAGCATTTGGCGGTGCATTTTTGATGATGGTGGCGCTGAAGTTCTTCTTTGATGAAGAAAAAGATATCCATTGGATACCATTTTTGGAGCGTCCTTTCCGTTATCTTGCCAGTATCAAGGGCATTGAAGTTGCGATTGTTTTGATCGTGATGCTGATTTTTTCCAGCATGCTTGATGATGATAAAGCGGTTAGCTTCTTCTTCTCGGCCATCTATGGGCTTGTTTCATTTTTGGTGGTGGAAGTATTGGGTGGCTTGCTTGATGCCTCGCAAAAAACCATGAGTGCAGCTGCTAAAGGTGGTTTGGGAGCATTCCTTTATTTGGAAGTGCTGGATGCCAGCTTCTCATTTGACGGGGTGATCGGTGCATTTGCGCTGTCGCAAAACCTGTTCGTGATTGCGATCGGTTTGGGTATCGGTGCGATGTATGTGCGTTCCATGACCATTATGCTGGTCGAGAAGGGCACATTAGCCGAATATCGCTATCTGGAGCATGGCGCATTCTATGCGATCCTGATCCTGTCGGTCATTATGTTTGCGCAGACGCTGGTGCATATTCCGGAAGTGATCACCGGTCTTGGCGGTGCAGTGCTGATCGGCATGGCGTTCTGGGCATCGGTTCGTTTTAACAAAAACAACCCAGAATAAGATTTCGAAATTCAAGACATAAAAAAAGGGCGGAAGAGTTCAACTCTTCCGCCCTTTTTCATTACCGTAAACTTGAGTTTACTTACGTGTGTATTCCATCATACGGCTGCGGCTCAACACCAGTTCAACACGATTTTCATCCAAGCGATGCAGGCAGACACGTTTTGTCCAAGGGCCGTCATGCAGGGTAAACAGCCAACGGCCATTGCCCAGATCTTCCAGTGGCATGGTGTTGCGGATCGGGCCAATGCCCATCACCACATGACCATCGACAATATCAAACTGTGCGCCGTAAAGATCGGCAGTCCAGTGACCATCCAGCTCTGCGCCGGCCTTCTTAGGTGTAACAGGCAAGAGTGTCCGTGCAGCGTAACCGATTTCACCAACCAGTTTATCGCCTTCTACCTTCAGCGAGACAGGGGAGGACGGCGAAGTGGATGAATAAATACCATTACCGACATCGTATAGCGTATCTTCACTGTCGAGATAGTTGATGGAAGCTGCGCCGACATGAACCCAGTAAGGGCCCTTTTCGGTCACATACAGACCTTGCGGTAACGTGCTTGAAGCTTGCGGAAGTGCCAAACCATGAAGCACTGCCATGACATCGCGGGCAAGCTTGTAGGTGTTGACGTCTTCGCGGTTGGCGACAACGGCAATACCGGTTTGTGTTTCCGGATCCAGTAGCAGATAGGTTTTGTAACCAGGATGGGAACCGCCGTGACCGACAAAGCTCTTGCCGTCAATGACATTCCAGCGCACACCCAAACCATAACCGGTGACACGACCATCTTTCATGTGACGGTCGGCGCCTAATTGAGCCAAAACGCCATCAAAGGGGTGGCTGTTGCAAACCAATGCTTGACCCCAAAGGGCCAATGCCTTGGCACTGCCTGCTAAGCTTCCGGAAGCAGAAATATGCAAACCGGCAGCGCTTAGCTGCCATTTGGAACCATTGTGCCAGTAGCCCGGTGCCAGACCAAGCACTGTGTCATTCCAGACATCAGGGGCGGTCAGGAAAGTGCCCAGTGCTGCCGCCACTTTTTGCTCAACGAAATCGTTGAAGCGGAAGCCATGACGCTCCAGAATGGTTTCAACCAGACGGTAGCCTGTATTGGAATAGGAAATTTCTGTGCCAGCTTCAAAGTTCAATCTTGTGAAGGTGGCAAGAAATTCCATCAAACGTTTGGCTTCTGTTTCCGTGTAAACGGAGAGGCCAAGCAGTGTCAGGCATTCGCGGGTGTCAGGCAGGCCGGCGGTCATATCGAGCGCCTGACCAACTGTCACATCGCTTAACGGTGCCTGCAATTCCGGCAAGTGCTGCCCCAAGCGATCATCAAGGCTGATGATGTCGCTGTGCTGCAAAACCATGGCACAGAAAACATGCTTGGTAACAGAAGCATAACGAACAACTGTATCCGCACTGAAAGGCGTTCGGGTGCTCAAGCTTTCCAAACCGCCAGCATGGGCAAACTGAACGCCGTTTGCATCAAAGCAGACAATTGCTCCACCCGGTACTTGGCCCTGTTCTTCTAAAGACCAGGCATCGGCAAAGTTTTTTGCAAGTTCGGAGGCTTTGCCCCAGTTTAGTTCCAAAGACATTGATAGCTCCGATCAGGCCGGTTCTTCCAGACTTACACTCAGCTGACGCAGTTCAGTGGTATGCGGATGCTTGGTATTGCCTGCACGCAGATCTTCCGCGCTGAGCTGTTCAACCATCTCACCTAATTGCATAACGCCCAGACGCGGGCACAGGTGGGTGATCACAGCCAGATTATGGCTCACAAGCACATAGGTAAGGTTCTTGGCAGCGCGCAGATCCGATAACAGGTTGAGAATTTCAGCCTGTACAGAAACGTCGAGTGCTGAGGTTGGTTCATCAAGCAACAGCACTTCAGGTTCAGCAATAAGCGCACGGGCAATCGCTACACGCTGACGCTGACCACCAGACAACTGGTGCGGAAAGCGGAAGCGCGCTGCCTGCGGCAGTGCAACATCATCAAGAGCCTGCGCAATGCGTTTCTCGATATTGTCGATGCCGTGGACCAGCAACAGTTCGCTCAAAATACGGTCAATGGTCTGACGCGGATGTAAGGAGCCGAACGGATCCTGAAATACCATCTGCACATGACGGAAAAATTCCGGCGGGCGCTTTAATGGTGCATCTTTGCCGTTGAACGAAATGCGGCCTGACCACTTTTCGTTCAAACCGGCCATAGCGCGCAAAATCGTTGATTTTCCGGAACCACTTTCGCCGACAATACCAAAACTGTCGCCTTTAGCGACATCAAAGGATACACCTTTGACGATTTCACGTTCGCCAAAACTGATCCGTAACTGATCAACAGAAATCATTATTTCAACCAATCTGAATCGCGGGTTAGGATAGGCAGACGTTCTTTTGGATGCGTCAGTGAAGGAATGCAGTTGAGCAAGCCTTTGGTGTAGGGATGCGTGGCACGGGTCAGTTCGGAAGCTTTAATTTCTTCCATCACCTGACCGGAATACATCACCATGACGCGGTCGCAGAAATGAGAGACCAATGGCAGATCGTGACTGATCAAAATGAGACCCATGCCGCGCTTGGAGACGAGATCGTCAATAAGACGCAGGATTTCAGCCTGAACAGTGGCATCGAGTGCCGAGGTCGGTTCGTCCGCGATCAGAACTTCCGGATCTGGTGCAAGCATCATGGCGATCATGACGCGCTGTCCCATACCGCCGGAAACCTCATGCGGATAAAGCTTGGCCACATCGCCCGGATTGCGGATCATAACCTGATCAAGCAAGTCAACCGCTGCTTCTCTGGCCTGTTTGGCCGAGCCACCTTTATGGGTACGCCAGGATTCTGCAACTTGTGAACCGATGGTTTTAACAGGGTTCAGGGAGTATTTAGGATCCTGAAGAATGAAGCCTGCGCGTTTGCCACGGATTTTTCGCATATCAGCCTCGGTGGCTGACAGAATATCTGTTCCGAAGAATTCAAGCTTGTCGGCCTGAACCTGTGCAATCGGTGGCAGAAGCTTCATCAATGCGCGAGCGGTGAGGGACTTACCGGAACCGGATTCCCCCACAATGCCGAGCTTTTCTTTGCCGAGCTTCAGATTAAGGCCACGGACAGCTTCGAAACGGCTGGTGCGCGTTTCGAAGGCGATACGTAAATTTTGGATATCAACCAGCATTGTCCCGTCCTAGTTCTGCTTCGGATCGAGCACGTCACGAAGACCGTCGCCCAAAAAGTTGAAGGAGAGTGCAACAAGGAAGATTGCAACACCTGGAATGGTCGCTACCCACCATTGATCAAAAATGAAGCGTTTGGCGGTTGCGATCATTGCGCCCCATTCTGGTGAAGGTGGCTGTGCACCCATACCAAGGAAGCCCAAAGCTGCTGCTGTGAGAATAATCGAGCTCATATCGAGGGTGATACGGACAACCAGACTTGGTACGCATAATGGTGCGATATGGCGCGCTATGATGCGCTTGGAGGAGGCGCCGGTCAGTTTGCAAGCGGCAATGAAATCGCTGTTGCGGATCGTCATTGTTTCAGCGCGGGCAAGGCGTGCATAGGGTGGCCAAGCCGTCAATGCAATCGCGAGAACCGCACTTTCAACGCCGGGACGCAGCGCTGCCACGAAGGCAAGTGCGAGAATGAGGCGTGGGAAAGCAAGGAACACGTCGGTAATGCGCATCAAAGCGGTATCAACGATGCCGCCGTAATAACCAGCAATACAACCAATTGCCAAGCCTAACGGGGCTGTCAAAATGACGACTGTAAGAACCATACCAATGGTTACACGGCCACCATAAAGAATGCGTGATAAAATATCACGTCCCAGTTCGTCCGTACCAAACCAATGTTCGGCTGTCGGGGCTGACAAACGGTTGGCAAGATTTTGTGCGCTTGGATCATAAGGTGCAATAAGCGGTGCAAACAATGACAGCAAGACAAAGGCCAAAATCACAATCAAGCCAAACATTGCCAAATGGTTGGCTTTGAGATTGAGCCACAAGCGGTAGCGGCGTCCCCATGCAGCTTGCGCACGTGAAGACGGGGTTTCACTCAAAGCCCAGTTTCTGAAAGTAGATGTTATCATCTTACACGTGGATCCAGTACTTTATAGAGGATATCGGCCAGAAGATTGAGGCCAACATAAATCACGCCGATCAGCAATGTAGCGCCAACGACCGGGTTCATATCTGCGTTCATCAATGAGACGGTCAGATATTGTCCAAGTCCCGGCCAGCTAAATACAGTTTCGGTTACCACTGCACCTTCGAGCAAACCTGCATAGGTGAGGGCAAGAACTGTTACGAGCTGAACTGCAACGGTTGGAAAAGCATGTTTCCAGATCACTGCTTTGAGCGATAAGCCCTTGGCGCGCGCGGTGATCACATATTCACCTTTAAGCGCATCAAGCATAAAAGCGCGGGTCATGCGGGTGATATAAGCCATGCTGAAATATGCAAGAATGACAACCGGCTGGATCATATGCTTTACAGCATCAACAAAAGCATCCCAATCACCTTCAAGCAGGGTATCAATGGTCATGATGCCTGTGACATGGGTGATCATGCCTTCATAGATAATGTCCTGACGGCCAGGTCCGGGTGCAATGCCGAGCGTTGCGTAAAAGACCAGCAGAGATATCAATGCCAATACAAAGACAGGTACCGAATGACCTGCAAGACAAATCACGCGGATGGTCTGGTCGATCCATGAGCCTTGACGTACCGCAGCCCAAACACCAAGCGGAATGCCGATGATAGCTGAAATAATCAGAGCAAATGTCGCTAATTCCAATGTCGCAGGGAAATAACGTGCGATGTCACTGGTAACCGGATTTCTGGTCAGAATAGAATTGCCCAGATCGCCGTGCAAAACTTGGACAATATAATTGTAGAATTGAACGACCAATGGTTGATCAAGGCCCATTTCAGCGCGTACACGCTGGATTACGGCTTCGGGAGCATTATCGCCGACAGCCGCAATAACCGGGTCGACCGGCATAACGCGACCGATCATAAAAGTGATAACCATAAGACCGAACAGCGTGATTAACACGCTGCCCAGTACACCAGTCAATTTTTGGAGTTTCCTCATCACGCCTTCGCGATCCCTGCATAGGAGTGGCTGTCAGAAAGCACACCCAGACGCATGCCTGTCACATCTTTGCGGCAAGCAGCAGTTTCAAATTTTTGCATCATGACGATGAACGGGCTGTCAGCAATGAACTCGCGCTGAAGGTCGCCATAAAGCTTGATGCGGGTTGCCGGATCTTTTTCATCGCGGGCAGCAATAGCTTTTTTCATGAACTCTTCGTTCTGGTAATGCGAACGCCAAGCAAAAGGCTTGCTCATTGCATTGTCAGAATTGTCTTCATTAATGCAAAATACAGATACGTTGGTGTTCGGATCAAAATAGTCTGAACCCCATGATGTCAGTGCAATCTCATGCTCGCGGGCGCGCATTTTGGTGAGAACCTGACGGTTTTCAGCGGCCAGCAATTCGACTTTAATGCCGATATCTGCGAGATTTGCCTGAATTGCCTGAGCAATATCCGGGCTTGGCTGTGCAGAATAGTGGTCCATTTTGATGGTGAAACCATCGGCAAGACCAGCTTCAGCCATCAAAGCTTTTGCCTTTTCAAGGTCACGTTGGAATGGCTTGTCTGTGATTGCACCAGGGAAACCTTCAGGAACGATGGTCTGATGAACCTTGTACTGCAATGGCACAATGTTCTGCTGGATGCCGTCGTAATCAACAGCCCATTTGATCGCTTCCCAAAGCTTAGGATTGGTGAGCTTTGGATTGTTCTGATTGAGGGACATCAGCATGATACCGCTGACGCTCTGACGAACCATATTGTAGTTTTCATCGTCAACAACAACGCGCAGCTGTTCGGTGGTCAGGTTGCGCGCAATATCAACGTCACCCTTCTGTAGCATGAGAAGCTGTGAAGACGGATCAGCAACGTGACGCAGCATGATGCGCTTTACATTGCCTTTATAAAGACCATGCGGGTTGTAGTTCATCACTACGCTTTCGCTTGGCTTCCAGGAAACGAGGGTCCATTCACCGGAACCGGCGCTGTTCTTCTGCAGCCAGCCGTTACCCATGTCATCGCCATCGGCGTGCTCCATCACCAGCTTCTTCTCGACAATGCTGCCGATGCTTGCAGACAAGCAATAGAGCAGGAAGGAGAGGGAGGTCGGGGTTTCGAGCGAAAGTTTGATGGTGGAATCGTCAACGACGGTGATCCACTCTTCAACATTTTCCGGTGTGAAGCCGAACTGGCCGATGATAAAGGCTGCGCCTTTGTTCATCTTGATTGCGCGCTGCAGGGAGAAGACAGCGTCTTCAGCAGTTACAGGAGCGCCACTGGCAAATTTTGCGTCCGGGTTCATTTTGAAGGTGAAGACTTTGCCTTCTTCGTCAGCTTCCCAAGAGGAAGCAACGCCGCCTTCGATTTCTTCCGGATTGGTCAGGCTTGGATGAACAAGACGCTGATACATGTTGTTGCAGATTTCACTGCCGACAGCTTCAAAGCTTTCATGCGGATCAAGGCTCGTCATATTGTCGAGCGTCTGAGCAACAACGAGAATGTCCTGACGGCCGGCAGCTACGGCTGGCAACAGGCTTGCGTAAGAAAGGAAAGGTACCGCTGCGGCACCTGCCAGAAAATTACGTCTCGAAATCATTTTTTATTCTCCCTGTTAAAGCAACTGCGTGAGCAACTGCCATAAAAGCGCCATCCCAATTAGCTGTACCGCCAGGCGCATTTTTCCTAGCATCCGGTATCATGAGTGGGTTTGTGGGTTCCAATGCAGAATTTGCAATGGTCATGCACAGAATGCATAATGAGGAAATGGATTAGGGTTCGCTAAAATAAATGGCCAACTTATGCAAGCGATTTCTAACATATGCATAAAACGCATTGGCAATTTATGTGTAAGAGCGTAAGCCTTACACAGTGATAAGCTTCAAACTTAAAATTCCAAGACTGATAAAGGCATATCTAGTTATGACAACAGCTCCAATTACCCCTGTTTTTGATGGCCATAACGACGTTTTACTGCGTTTATGGACATCCACCGAGCCGAATCCTGAAGCGCGTTTTATTAACGGTGAAGCGGTTGGCCACATCGATCTGCCGCGTGCAAAGACCGGTGGTCTGGCAGGTGGATTGTGTGCAATTTATGTGCCAAGCCCGTCAAAAGAGCTGAATGCTGAAGGTAACTTTGAAACGCCTGCTCATAGCGATGCACTGACAACAACGCTTGGTATGGCTGCCTTGTTGACCCGAATCGAAATGGCGTCAAAGGGTGGTTTGCGCGTTTGCCGTACCGCTGGTGATATTCGTCAGTCGATGGCCGATGGTGCTTTTGCTGCTGTTTTTCATATTGAAGGTGTGGAAGCGATCAGTGACGGATTGGACGAACTTTATGTCATGCAGCAAGCTGGTCTGCGCAGTCTTGGTCCTGTTTGGAGCCGCCCGAACATTTTTGCATTTGGTGTGCCTTTCCGTTTCAACAGCTCACCGGACATTGGTCCGGGTCTGTGTGATGCCGGTCAGCGTTTGGTCAAAGCTTGTAACGAGCTGAAAGTGATGATCGATCTTTCTCATATGAACGAGAAGGGGTTTTGGGATATTGCCAAGCTTTCCGATGCGCCGCTGGTGGCGTCTCATTCCAATGCGCATGGCATTTGCCCGCATAGCCGCAACCTGACCGACAAGCAGATGGATGCGATCCGCGACACTGGCGGTTTGGCTGGCCTCAACTTTGGTGTTGCTTTCTTGCACAGCGAAGGTCAGCGCGACCTGAATCTGCCATTGTCAGATATGATCCGTCATATTGATTATATGGTCGAGCGTATGGGTATCGATCATGTGGCGCTTGGTTCCGACTTTGACGGAACAGCGATTTCAACAGAAATCGGCGATGCATCCGGCTTGCCGAAGTTGATTGATGCTCTGCGTGCGCATGGTTATGATCAGGAATCGATCAACAAGATTGCCCATGACAACTGGATCCGCGTGCTGGAACGCACTTGGGGTGCTTAATGGGAGTGCTTAATTTAAAGAGTGCTTCTTAAAGAAAAACGCCGCTTTAAAAGCGGCGTTTTTTTATTGTCTTTATGAAAGCTGTGCGCGCAGCTTTTCGGCATTGGCGGTAAGAACGCCATTATCTTCCATCTTTCCGCTATGTGGCTTCAGATCAATGCCTTCATAGCGCGGAATAATATGGAAGTGCAGGTGATAGACGGTTTGGCCAGCAGCTGGCTCATTAAACTGCATGATAGTGATGCCGTCTGCTTCAAAAGCTTTTTGAACGGCTTTTGCCACATGCTGCACTGCCACCATCAAAGAGCCCAGCGTTTCAGGCGCAGCATCCAGCAGATTGCGCGATGGCTTTTTCGGGATCACTAATGTGTGTCCGTTGCTCTGTGGCATTACATCCATAAATGCCACAACATCATCATTTTCATAAACACGATGTGCCGGAATTTCACCGCGCAGAATTTTTGCAAAAATATTATTATCGTCATAGGCGGCAGTCATCGGGTCTTCTCCGTTTTATGGGTCAAGGACAGGAAGTTTGCGAAATGGCAATTGCTCTTGCAGCATTGCAGCCATGCGCATCACATCTTGACGCTCGATATCAAGGTAATCGGCCACAGCATCACGCAAACCATGATGGGTAATATAATGTGCGGAATGGGTAAGGACAGGTTGATAGCCGCGCGCAATTTTATGGTCACCTTGCGCGCCTGCTTCAACCTTATCGAGTTTGTGCTTTATCGCAAATTCGATAGCCTGATGGTAGCAGACTTCAAAATGCAAAAACGGGTGGTCTTCGATACAGCCCCAATGGCGGCCAAACAGCGTATCGGAGCCAATAAAATTGATCGCACCGGCAATGTAGCGGCCATCGCGTTTTGCCATCACCAGCAGAATATCATCGGCCATGGTTTTGCCGATCAGCGTATAAAACTCACGGGTTAAATAAGGGCGGCCCCATTTGCGGCTGCCGGTATCCATATAGAATGCAAAAAACTGATCAAGAATGTCAGGCGTTATTTCATCGCCTTGCAGCCATTCGATCGTGATGCCGTTGCTTAATGCTTCTTTACGTTCTTTTTTGATGAGTTTTCTTTTGCGGGATGAAAGCTCGCTTAAAAAATCATCATATTGCAAAAAGCCATTGTTTATAAAGTGAAATTGCAAATCGATTCTGCGAAGGAAGCCTGCCGTTTTCAAGGGGCTTAACTGCGCTTCATCGACAAAAGTGACATGGGCTGACGAGATGCCGAGCTGGTCGGTCAGTTGTTGCAGTCCGAGTGCCAGTGCCTGCCGGATGGCGGCTGGCTCATAGTCACGGTTGTGCAAAAGCCGAGAACCAGTCGCAGGCGTAAAGGGCACGCAAGACTGTAGTTTTGGATAATAGCGCCCGCCTGCGCGCTCATAGGCATCTGCCCAGCCATGATCGAAAACATATTCACCCTGGCTATGGCTTTTCAAATAGGCGGGTACTGCGCCCAGCAAAATGCCGTCAGACGTTTCAAGCCGCAAGTGATATGGCCGCCAGCCATTGGCAGCACTTGCGCTTTCCGATTTTTCAAGCGCGTTTAAAAAATGATAGGACAGGAACGGATTGTAATTTATATGCTCTTTGGAAGTGCCAGCAAGGGAAGACCATTCTTCGGCCGTGAATTCATCAAATTGTCTGACGACACGGAGCTGAAATTCAGGGCTTTGATCTTCATCGTCCAACACCTTGCAGCCATCCTCCTCAAAGACTTTTTTGCTCGAAGCTCATCAAGCCAGCGCTGGTGCTTGTCCTGTTTGGCTGGTGCTTGTCCTGTTTGAATGTGAATTATCAGGCAAGCTGAGCGCGCGGGTCAAACCCCTCAAAGGTAATCTGGTCGGCATTCAGATCGCTGTGGGCTTTGGTCGCCTGATTTTTCACCGTCCATGTAATCACCGGCATATGCAGTTTTTCACGCACAAAGCTGATGAACGGATTTGGCAATTCATGCACATTATAGGACACAAAATCGATGCCATGTGCCAGCATGGAAAAATGCGCTTCCATTGCATCGCGGTTCATGCCTTCAGCGGTCAGACCTGCCGAAATGCCCGGTGCATCGGAAGCAAATTGCCGAATGATGTGATGGTCAAAGGACATGATCGCGGCATGTCCCTGATAGTTTTTTAGCGCTTCGGCGGTTTTTTTGACGAGGCCGTCATCATGACCCAGTGTGCCCTTTACTTCGATAATAAGGGGCACACGACCATCAACGAGATCAAGCAGTTCCCGCAAAGACGGAATATGGTCTTGGGTGGTGCCGATGGTGAGCGCTTGCGCCTCTGCCAGTGTCAGTTTGTAAATATGCCCGGCGCGCCCTGCAACCCGTTTGAGTGTGGGGTCGTGAAATACGACAACTTCACCGTCTTTGGTGAGGTGAACATCACATTCAATGGAAAAACCTTGGGCGACGGCTGCTTGTGCAGCCGAAAGCGAGTTTTCCCAGCACTCATGGTTCAAGTCGTGCAAACCACGATGTGCAATAGGGGTTTCAGTTAACCAACGGGCAAATGACATCAGGCGACCTCAAAAATCGCTTCTACTTCCACAGGTGCATTAAACGGGAGGGCTGCTACACCAACAGCGGAGCGGGCATGTTTACCGGCATCGCCAAGTACATTGACGAGGAAATCCGATGCGCCGTTACCGACAACGTGCTGTTCGGTGAAGCCTGGCGCAGATGCCACAAAAATTGTGATCTTCACCAGACGCTTAATGCGGTTTAAATCGCCGAGCGCTGCTTTGGCCTGTGCCAGAACCTGGATTGCACACTGGCGTGCGGTTTCCTGTCCTTTGGCAATGTCGATTTCAGCGCCCAGAAGGCCGGTATGGATCAGTTTGCCCTGATCCATCGGCAGTTGGCCGGAGGTGAACAATAACTGGCCTGCCTGCATGTAAGGCAGGTAATTTGCAGCCGGTGCTGCAGAAGCTGGAATGGTTACACCCAGAGCGGCAAGACGGCTATCAATTGTATCAGTCATATTCAGATCCTTAATTCTTTTAGTGTTGTGTCGTGCAATTATAACAAGAGCAAGACAGAATCGGTGGAAAATATCGCAAGGTTGCGACTTTTGTCTCGATTCCGCCACGAGTTTTTTTATCATACTGCTTCTGCAGGGAGATATAGCATGCATTTTATGAAAAAGGCCATTTGCCAAACATGGTTAGAGGCAGGGTTCCGGTCAGGGTTCTGCTTAGGGCAAAGGCCTTTGCTTTCAGGCACTCTGGCAGGAATTTCCGGTGGCTTGATGGTTGCAGTTTTTGCATTGGAATCCGTGCCGGCGATGGCTGCACCTTCAGTGATGCTGGCACCGCATCGTGCAGTTTATGATCTCCAGCTTGATAAAGCGGATGACAAAACGGGAATCAGCGGTCTTAAGGGTCGTATGGTCTATGAATTCAATGGCTCCGCCTGTGAAGGCTATACAACCAATTTTCGCTTTGTGACGCAGATCGATATGGAAGAACAGCCGCAGCGGCTTACCGATCAGCAGACGACGACTTTTGAAGCGGCTGACGGCAAAGAGTTCAGTTTTGTCAACAAAACATTTGTGGATAAAGACCTGATCAAGGAAGTACGCGGCAGTGCCGAGCTGCAAGCCAAAAATTTGCAGGTCAAATTAAGTCAGCCGGAAAAGGCCGATATTGAACTGGGTAAAACCAATTTCCCAACCAAACACCTGACCGAAATTATCGGTAAGGCAGAAAAGGGCGAGAAATTTTACCAGACCACAATTTTTGATGGGTCGGAAGATGCCAATCGCGTGGTTTCTACCACCGTAATGCTGGGTAAAGAACAGGCGGCCAAAGATGATGAATATAAATCTTTGGGTACTATGGGCAAAGACAAATATTGGCCGGTCACGATTGCTTATTTTGATGACAAGGAAAATCAGGACGGTTTGCCGATTTACCGCATCAATTTCAAATTATACCGCAATGGCGTGACGCGTGATCTGTTTATGGATTACGGTGATTTTTCCATGCGTGGAAAACTGGTCAAGCTTGATCTCTATAACAGCCAGCCTGCGGATGCAAAGTGTGACTAAAAGCATTCGAGCCAAAAGTGCGATGCGTATTTGCAGGGAAATAAGTTTACTGGACTGATTTCTTTTTTGGCTGTGATATGCGGGGCAATGCGGCATGAAAGGATCATTTTCGGCACGGATAAACGGGCAGGGGTTGCATTTCTATCCATCATCCGTTAAGTGCCGGAACATTCCACACACGGGCTAGTGGTTAATGTCGGGAGAAATCCGATATGACCTCCGGTGGCGGTTCTTCCGCCTCTGTCCGTGGAGGTTAAACCGGAAAAGGAAAATTGAAATGGCATTGCCAGAATTCAGCATGCGCCAGCTTCTCGAAGCTGGTATCCACTTTGGTCACCAGACACACCGCTGGAACCCAAAGATGGCTCCATACATCTATGGCTCCCGCAACAACATCCACATCATGGATTTGGCTCAGACCGTTCCTCTGCTGCACAATGCGCTGAAGGTTGTATCTGACACTGTTGCTCGTGGCGGCCGCGTTCTGTTCGTTGGTACCAAGCGTCAGGCTTCTGACATTGTTGCTGATGCTGCAAACCGTTCAGCTCAGTACTATGTCAATGCACGCTGGCTCGGCGGCATGATGACCAACTGGAAAACCATCTCCAACTCCATTCAGCGTCTGCGCAAGCTGGACGAACTGTTGGCAGGCGATGCACAGGGCTACTCCAAGAAGGAACGCCTGAACCTGGAACGCGAACGTGAAAAACTCGATCGCGCACTGGGCGGCATCAAGGACATGGGTTCGGTTCCTGACCTGATGTTCATCATCGACACCAACAAAGAATCAATTGCTATTCAGGAAGCCAAGCGCCTTGGTATCCCTGTTGTTGCAGTTATCGATAGTAACTGTGATCCAGACCAGATCGATTACCCAATTCCAGGTAACGATGATGCTGCACGCGCAATCTCGCTTTATTGCGATCTGATCGCCCGCGCTGCAATTGATGGTATTGCCCGTCAGCAGGGTGCACTCGGCATTGATATCGGCGCTCAGGTTGAAGCTCCGGTTGAGCCAGCACTCGAAGCTCCGGCAGAAGGCGCTTAAGCGCTGTAATAATTCATCCACCCGTTACAAAGCGGGTGGATAATTAATTTCGTTCCTATGTGATAACACTCCAGAGTGCGTCACCACATAGGGGTCTAAAGTTGGCACACCCTTTGGTGTGCCTTCGCTTTCATGAAAGGCGACAATATGAGCGTTTCCGCATCACAGGTAAAACAGCTGCGCGACCTTACCGGCGCAGGCATGATGGATTGTAAAGCAGCATTGGCTGAAACCAATGGCGACATTGAAGCCGCTGTTGACTGGCTGCGTGCAAAGGGTATTGCAAAGGCTGACAAAAAAGCCGGCCGTACCGCTGCTGAAGGTCTCGTTGCAGTCGCTTCAGAAGGCAACAAGGCAGTTGTTGTTGAAGTGAACTCCGAAACAGACTTCGTTGCACGTAACGATGCCTTCCAGGAAATCGTTCGCAATGTTGCTCAGGTTGCTCTGACAACCGATGGTTCGACTGAAGCTGTTGCTGCTGCTATCTATCCTGGCGCAGACAAGAGCGTTACTGAAGTTATCAAGGACGCTGTCGGCACCATCGGTGAAAACATGAGCTTCCGTCGTTCGGCTGGTCTGAGCGTTAACAACGGTACTGTTGCAACATACATTCACAACGGCGTTTCCGACGGTCTCGGCAAACTGGGTGTTTTGGTTGCTATCGAAACCGATGGTGACAAAGAAGCTGCAAACGCATTCGGCCGTCAGGTTGCAATGCACGTTGCTGCGATCAACCCGCTGGCACTAACCAACGAAGAAGTTGATGCTTCTGCAGTTGAACGTGAAAAAGCAATCTTCATAGAACAGGCCCGCGAATCGGGCAAGCCGGACGCAATCATCGAAAAGATGATTGATGGCCGTATGCGCAAGTTCTTTGAAGAAGTTGTTCTTCTGTCCCAGTCTTTCGTTATCAATCCTGACCTGACTGTTGCTGCAGCTCTTAAAGAAGCTGAAAAGACAATCGGTGCTCCTGCAAAAATTACTGCTTTTGTACGTTTTGCACTCGGCGAAGGTATTGAGAAAGAAGAAACAGACTTCGCAGCTGAAGTTGCTGCAGCAGTTAAGAGCTAAATTTTTGCTCTAAACAGCCTGAACGGGGCTATAGGCAGTTATTTTGACTGTATGTGGCGCCTAAGGGCATGTTTGGCAAAAATATGATGACTTATGCTCTAAAAGCTTTTGATTATGGAGGGCATCGCGTGACAACGCGGTGCCCTTCGTGTATCGAACATCAGATTCATATGATCGTAACACAAGAGGGTATCATGACCGGAACGCCTGTATATAAGCGCATCATTTTAAAAGCATCCGGTGAAGCTTTAATGGGCGGGCAGGGCTTTGGTATTGATGTATCGGTTGCAGATCGTATTGCAAGCGACGTCAAACAAGCGCGTGCCCTAGGTGTTGAAGTTGGTATCGTCATCGGCGGCGGCAATATTTTCCGCGGCGTTGCGGTTGCTTCCAAGGGTGGTGACCGTATTACCGGCGACCATATGGGCATGTTGGCTACTGTCATCAATTCGCTGGCGCTGCGCACATCGCTCAATAAAGCGGGTGTCGATGCGGTTGTGCTTTCCGCAATTGCCATGCCGGAAATTTGCGAAAGCTTCACGCAGCGCAAAGCCACCGCTTATATGAATGCCGGCAAAGTCGTGATTTTTGCCGGTGGTACCGGCAACCCGTTCTTTACTACTGATTCTGCCGCAGCTTTGCGCGCGGCTGAAATCGGTGCGGATGCTTTGTTGAAAGGCACGCAGGTAGACGGTATCTATTCTGCCGATCCGAAGAAAGACCCGAATGCCACCCGTTTTGACCGGTTGACCCATAAGGAAGTGCTTGATCGTGGCCTGGCGGTGATGGATACCGCTGCTGTCGCGCTTGCACGCGAGAACAACATTCCGATAATAGTATATTCGATCCATGAAAATGGCGGATTGGCTGATATTTTGCAAGGTAAAGGGCGCAGCACAATCGTGTCGGATTCTTGACGTCTGCGCTGCCCGATTCTTAAATCTTCGCGCCAAGGAGAAAATCTATGAGCGATGTTTTTGACATCAACGACCTGAAGCGCCGCATGGACGGCGCGATCTCTTCGTTTAAACATGACTTAGGCGGTTTACGTACCGGTCGGGCATCGGCAAGCTTGCTGGAGCCGATCGTTGTGCAGGCTTACGGTTCAAGTATGCCGATCAATCAGGTGGCCAACATCACTGTACCGGAATCACGTATGCTGGCGGTTTCCGTCTGGGATAAGTCAATGGTTGGTGCAGTTGAACGTGCTATCCGTGAATCCGGTCTTGGTCTGAACCCGATTACAGATGGCACAAATCTGCGTATTCCTCTGCCGGAGCTTAATGAACAGCGCCGTAAAGAGCTGGTTAAAATTGCCAACCAATATGCTGAACAGGCACGTGTGGCTGCCCGTCACGTTCGCCGTGATGGTATGGATCAGTTGAAGAAACTGGAAAAAGACAGCCTTATGAGCCAGGATGACAGCCGTGTGATGTCGGACAAGGTTCAGAAGTTTACTGATGAAACCATTGCCGAGATCGACAAGCTCTTTGCATCTAAAGAAGTGGAGATCATGCAGGTTTAAGGCTTGTATGATTTTAGCATAATTTTTTGCTGAATGCAGATTGAAGAGGTAGCAACACGCATGTCGGATCCGCGCCACATCGCCATCATTATGGATGGAAACGGTCGTTGGGCAACCGCGCGTGGGCTGCCTCGCAGTGCAGGGCACAGGGCAGGCGTTGAAAGTCTGCGTTCAGTCGTCCATCATGCCGGTACTATCGGTATTGAATGGCTGACATTCTTTGCTTTTTCTTCCGAGAACTGGTCCCGTCCAGACGGGGAAGTGCGTGAACTTCTGACATTGTTGAAAATGTTTATCCGGCGAGACCTTGCTGATCTGCATCGCAAAAATGTGCATATCAGTATTATCGGCGAACGCGAAAATCTGTCGCCTGATGTACGTGCACTGTTGGTCGAGGCGGAAAGCCTGACCCGTGGCAATACCGGTCTCAATCTGGTGATTGCATTTAATTACGGCTCACGTGATGAAATTACCCGTGTGATGCGCAGTCTTGCCGCCGATGTGGCGGCAGGCAGACTTGACCCGCAATCCATTTCAGCCGATCTGATTTCGGCTAATCTTGATACATCCGGTATGCCGGATCCGGATTTGATCATCCGTACAAGCGGTGAGATGCGGCTTTCCAATTTCTTGCTTTGGCAGGCAGCTTACGCGGAGCTTTTGTTTTTGCCGTGTCTTTGGCCTGACTTTTCGCCGGAGGTTTTCGAGGAGGCGATTGCAACCTATCGCAATCGTGAACGCCGTTTTGGTGGCATCAAGTCACAAGCATCTTGCAATGAGAGCGTTGAACGAATGCCGGTTGCTGTGGCTTCCGACGGTGTTGCATCCTGAGATTTAGAACAAGTAGCCAGCCTTTGCGCACTTGGCAGATAATAAAAATGAAGGCCGAGAGGTGAGTATGTCAAATCTTCAAACCCGCATTATCACAGCGATTGTGCTGGGCGGTTTAACTTTGTGGCTGACATATATCGGCGGTCTTGGTTTCAGCTTGTTGATGATTGCCATGGGATTGGCGATTTTTTATGAGTGGACGACACTCAGCGCGTCGCGCCAAAGTGCCTTTACGAAGATTTTGGGCTGGCTGTGGCTGATCGGTACTTTTGCATTGCTGATCTGGGATGAGAATGCACTTTGGACGATCGGCTTTTTGGCAATCGGTTTTGTCGTATTGTTGGTTCTTGGCTGGAAAACCGGCAAAGCTTGGCCTGCCGCCGGGTTGCTTTATGCAGGTTTTCCGACGATTTCGCTGGCACTTTTACGCGGTGACGAGCCATTTGGCTTTACTGCAATCATTTTTCTTTTCGCCATTGTATGGTCAACCGATATTGCAGCTTATTTTACCGGCCGTTCATTGGGCGGGCCAAAGCTTGCGCCGAAGTTTTCGCCAAATAAAACATGGTCGGGCGCAATCGGCGGTATTGCTGCGGCTGTTGCAGGAGCCATTTTTGTGGCATCTCTTGTGGCAGAGTCCGGCAGTTTCATCGTGCCATTATTGGCGGTTCTGTTGTCGATTGTTTCGCAGATTGGTGACCTGGGCGAATCTTGGGTCAAGCGCCGCTTTGGTGCTAAGGATTCGGGCTGGTTATTGCCGGGGCATGGCGGGGTCATGGATCGCGTTGATGGTCTCATTGCTGCTGGCGCTTTGCTTTATATTATCGGCGCAATCATGGCTGATCCGGATGTGCCATCTGCGATATTTTTTAATCTTTAAGGTCGTCGAAATTTAAATATTATTTTGGCGGTCTCATAAGGCGGGTTACACTCAATTTGTCATCCGTCCCCATCAGGAGTTTTGTTTTGTCCGATATTTTCTCGCATCTGTTTGGGAGCAATAGTCTGCTGGTGGGAACGTTGATACCGTTCGTCTGTGTCCTTAGTGTTGTCGTTTTCGTCCACGAGATGGGGCATTATCTGGTCGGTCGCTGGTGCGGAATTGGTGTACAGGCATTTTCGATCGGTTTCGGCCCTGAATTGATCGGCTATACGGCAAAATCCGGCACACGCTGGAAACTGTCGGCTATTCCGCTCGGCGGTTATGTGAAATTTGCCGGTGATGAAAGCGTGACAAGCTCGCCTGTCGGAATCGATCACGCGCAAATGAGCGAAGATTACCGCAAAACTGCTTTTCACACCCAACCGGTATGGAAGCGTGCAGCAACAGTTTTTGCAGGGCCTGCTTTCAATATTTTGCTCACCATTGCGATTTTGAGCGTCTTCTTCAATATGTATGGCCGCACCATTGCTGACCCTTTGGTTGCAGAAGTAACCATCGGCAGCCCGGCGGAAGCGGCAGGCTTTCAGGCCGGTGACCGTTTCATCAGTGTTGAAGGCTCGAAAGTTACGACCTTTGCCGATGTGCAGCGCATCGTATCAGGGCGCACCGGTGATGCTTTGAAATTCGTTGTTGAGCGTGACGGGCGTGAGCTTGAGCTGGAAGCAATGCCGGTTGCCTCTGAGCAAACTGATGCGCTGGGCAACCAGATCAAGATCGGTGTTATTGGTGTTAAAACAACCAACGAAGTCGCGCAATTTCGTAAAGTTGAGTATGGGCCACTAGAATCAGTCGGGCAGGCGGTGAAGGAAACCGGTCATATTATTGCTCGTACGGGTGAATTTTTCTCGCGATTCTTTGCCGGACGCGAAGATAAGTGTCAGCTGGGCGGGCCGGTTAAAATTGCCAATATGGCAGGACAGGCTGCAAGTTTGGGTTTTGAATGGCTTGTGCAGCTCACTGCAATGCTCTCAATAGGCATTGGCTTGCTCAATTTATTCCCGTTACCGCCGCTGGATGGCGGACATTTGGTGTTTTATGCGGCAGAAGCGGTATTAGGACGACCGGTTTCGGTGAGAGCACAGGAGCTTTTCTATAAATTAGGCTTTTTGCTTGTTATGGGCTTTATGGCTTTTGTACTTTTCAATGATGTCTTTGCCTGCTAACAGTAAAATTGAATTTTGACGTCGATAAGACGGAAAATAAGAGGCGTTGGACTGGATAAGTAATATAATTTGTTTACCATAATCATGGATTCGCGTGGCATGTGTGCCACGGTTGACGATGAAGTAAACAGATTTTAACTGTCGTACTTGCTTGTATGTAAAAACAAGCTATGACGGTAATATGTGAATTTTCTGGGAAACGCGCCCGGGGATAGAAATAAACGAAGGTTTTGAAAGCCCATGACGGCAAGTTCTAAATTCTTTGGCGCCGCATCTGCGATCGCCATGTCCGTGGCTCTGGCAGCCTCAGGTTCTGCGGTTGTGTCACTGGCATCCGTTGCAAGTGCACAGGCAGCTGTTGCGAGCCGTATTGATGTTCGCGGCAATCAGCGCGTCGACGCGCAGACTATCCGTGATAATGTCAATATCCGTCCGGGTAAGGCATATACCAGTGCAGATGTGGACGAAGCGGTTAAACGCCTGTTCGGCATGGGGTTGTTCTCCGATGTGAGAATCACCCAGTCCGGTGGCGCGCTTGTTGTTCATGTCAGTGAATATTCTGTCGTAAACAACGTTCTCTTCCAGGGAAACAAGAAGGTCAAAGATGCGCAGCTGGAACGTGCCGTTCAGTTGAAGCCGCGCAGCACTTTTGATCCGGCCATCATGGAAGGTGACCGCGAAGCCATTAAGGCAGCCTATGGCCATGTTGGTCGTAGCGATGTGACGGTCAATGCCAGAACGGTTGATCTGGGTAGTGGACGCGTTAACGTCGTTTATGAAATCGGCGAAGGTACCCGCACGAAAATCGCTAATATCAATTTCGTCGGTAATAATGCTTATGGCGAACGTCGTCTGCGTGACGTGATCTCCACCAAGCGGTCTAATCCTTTGTCATGGCTGACGCGCAGTGATATTTATGATGAAGGCCGCTTGCAGGCTGATGAAGAAGCGTTGCGTCGTTTCTATTACAACCGCGGCTATGCTGATTTCCGTGTCTTATCTTCAGAAGCAGTTCTGGACGAAGCCACGAATGAATACACCATCACAATTAATGTTGATGAAGGTCAGCGTTATACTTTCGGTGATGTGCAGATTGAAAGCAGTGTTGAAGGTATCGAGCCTGAAGCACTCAACAATTTGATCGCGACACGTTCAGGCCGTAATTACAGTGCCAAAGACGTTGAAAAAACTGTAGAGGCGATTACTGATCGCGTCGCCAGTAACGGTTATGCTTTTGCAAAAGTTGAACCACGCGGTGACCGTAACTTTGACGATCACACAATCTCTGTGGTTTACAATGTCGAGCAGGGGCCGCGCGCTTATGTAGAGCGCATTGAAATCCGCGGTAATGATAAGACACGTGATTATGTCATTCGTCGTGAATTTGATCTTAATGAAGGCGATGCTTTCAATCAGGCGATGATCCAACGTGCAAAACGTCGCCTTGAAGGTTTGGATTTCTTCCAGTCCGTCAATATTTCTACCGCACAGGGTTCGGAAGCGGATCAGGTTGTGCTTATTGTTGACGTGATGGAAAAATCAACCGGTGAATTCTCCATCGGTGCCGGTTATGCGACCGGTGGCGGTACGCCGGGTGCTTCTGTTGAAGGTTCTGTAACCGAGCGCAACTTCTTGGGTCGTGGTCAGTATATTCGTTTTGGTGCCGGTATCGGTCAGAACGATATGCGTAACTACAACTTCTCCTTCACAGAGCCTTATTTCCTCGGCAACCGTATTTCTGCAGGCTTTGATCTTTTCCGCCGCAGCCACCGCGTCGACCGTGATTATGATGTGACTCAGACCGGTGGTTCGATCCGCTTTGGCCTGCCTGTTACAGATAATTTCTCAGCCGGTATTTCCTATAATCTGGTTCAGGAAAAATATAAGCTTGATAAAGACAAAGTTGAAGCTGATTATGCTCCGGCTCTTTGGGAAGCTGCAAAGCTTAGCCCGTGGGTGCGTTCTTCGATCAGCTATTCGCTTGTTTATGATAGCATCGATAATAGGCAGAACCCGCGTGATGGACTGTTTGCCCGCTTTACGCAGGAATTTGCAGGTCTTGGTGGTGATGCCAAGTTCTTGAAAACAACCTTTGACGGTAAATATTATCAGACGTTGCATGAAGATGCAGATCTGATCGGTTTGCTTGGCATCGGTGGTGGTTACATCCATGCCTTTAATGACGATGGCGTGCGTATGTTTGACCTGTTCAAGAACGATCAGGACCTGATCCGTGGCTTCAAATATAACAGCATGGGCCCTTATCAGGATGCAGGCAATGGTGATCGTTACTGGCTGGGTGGTACAACCTACCTGAAGGCAACGGCTGAATTGCAGTTCCCGATGCCGGTGATCCCTGAAAGCTTTGGTATCCGTGGTGCCGTGTTTGCTGATGCAGCAATGCTCTATGGTTCGAAAGAATCAGGTGTACTTGGTGATGACAAGAAGGTTCGTTCTTCTGTCGGTCTCAGCTTGATGTGGGCTTCACCGTTTGGTCCATTGCGTTTCGACTATGCTGTACCAACATCCAAAGCATCTACGGATAAAGTACAGAACTTCAACTTTGGTATTTCGAGCAAGTTCTGATCGATTTGCCTTCTCCCGGAGCCATATGGAGCCGGGAGAGAAAGTGTTTTGATGGCAGATCCTGTTTTTTTCTCGCTTGATCGTCCCGTAACTATCGGGGACGCTGCTGAATTAACCGGTGCCAAACTGCATGATATGCAGTTGGCATCGCGTTTTTTTGTGCGCCTTGCATCCATTGAAAATGCTTCGGCTGATACTGTTGTTTTTGTTGAAGGCAACAAAAACATTGGTTTGCTAAAAAATCTGCATGTTGCAGGTGTTTTTTGTACCGAGGAGATGGTTTCTTCAGTGCCTTCAGGCATTGCAGCTTTGGTTATCAAGCATCCGCACCGTGCTTTTGCCCTTCTGGGCCGCAAGCTTTTTCCAGCCGCTGCTTTTCCCGAAGTCTGGATGGGGGAAGAGGGGGTATCACCCAACGCAAATATTCACCAAACAGCAGTGATTGAAGAGGGCGCGACTGTAGAAGCAGGGGCGGTGGTCGGTAAAGGTGTAACCATCGGATCGGGCAGCAGAATTTGCGCCGGTGCGGTTATTGGTGCACATTGCCAGATTGGCCGGCACAGTTACATTGCTCCGCATGTTTCAGTGCAATATGCATTTATCGGCAATCACGTGATTTTGCATCCCGGTGTTTGCATCGGGCAAGATGGTTTTGGATATTTACCGGGGCCTGCCGGCCTTGAAAAAGTACCGCAATTGGGTCGCGTGATTATTCAGGATCACGTGGAAGTGGGTGCTAATACCACGATCGATCGCGGTTCTTTGAGCGATACAATTCTTGGCGAAGGCACCAAGATCGATAATCTGGTGCAGATTGCCCATAATGTCAAAATTGGACGTTACTGTGTTGTCGCCGCTCATTGCGGGATTTCCGGTAGCGTGACAATCGGTGACATGACCATGCTGGGCGGACGTGTCGGCCTGGCTGACCATCTGACTATCGGATCAAATGTGCAGATTGCTGCGGCAAGTGGCGTGATGCGCGATATACCGGATGGCGAAAAATGGGGAGGTTTCCCCGCCCGACCTATCAAGCAGTGGTTCCGTGAAGTAGCAACCCTGCGCAGCTTTGGACAACCTAAGAAGGAGCAATCCTCTGATGACTGAGATCAACGAGGTTAAGCTTGAAGCGGCAGACATTCACCAATTGTTGAGTGCACTGCCGCATCGTTATCCGTTTTTAATGATTGATCGCATTATTAATATTAATGGTGACCAGTCGGCGACCGGCGTTAAAAATGTGACTATTAACGAACCGCATTTTATGGGGCATTTCCCCGAAAAGCCTGTAATGCCCGGCGTTTTGATCATTGAAGCAATGGCACAGACAGCTGGCGCGATCGTGCTTTTCGAGAGCGGAAAGGGCTGTCCGGGGTTGGTTTATTTCATGACCATTGATAATGCCAAGTTCCGTAAGCCTGTTGTTCCGGGTGATCAATTATTATTGCACGTCAACAAGTTGAAACAGCGCGGTAATATCTCTAAATACCAGTGCGTTGCTGAAGTTGACGGAGTCAAGGTTGCAGAAGCAGAAGTTTCTGCCATGACCCATGTCCCAGAAGGGAAAGAGTAAATAATTATGGCTGAGACCATTATTCACCCAACCGCATTGGTTGAAGACGGGGTGCAGCTTGGCGCAGGCGTTTCAGTCGGTGCTTTCTGCCACATTCAATCGGGCGCGGTAATCGGTGATGGTTCTCAATTGATGAGTCACGTTGTCGTGACCGGTGCGACAAGACTTGGTGCTCATGCGCAAGTCTTTCCGCATGCTGTGCTTGGATGTGAACCGCAAAACGGTAAGCATACCGGTGGGCCGACAACATTGGAAATCGGCACCCATTGCACCATCCGCGAAGGCGTGACCATGCATTGCGGGTCAGATACCAGCCGTGGCCGTACGATTGTTGGAAATCATTGTACATTTCTGGCCTATGCACATGTTGCACATGATTGCATCATTGAAGATCATGTAACTTTTGCCAATAATGTAATGGTGGGGGGCCACTGTGAAATCGGCCATCGGGCGATTTTGGGTGGCGGTTCTGCTGTGCATCAGTTCACCCGTATAGGTCACCATGCTTTTGTGGGTGGTATGGCAGCCGTTGCCGGTGATGTTATACCATTCGGCATGGTGATTGGTGTTCATGCCTATTTGGGTGGTTTGAACATTATCGGCATGAAACGTTCAGGCATTGAAAGAAAAGAGATCCATGCGCTACGTCACGCTTATCGCATGTTGTTTGATCGCACTAAACCGGTGCAGCAACGTGCCAAAGATGTAACGGAGGCTTATGCAGGCTCCCATGCAGTTGCCGATTTGATTGCATTCGTCACGAGTGATTCAAAACGTGCTTTCTGCACGCCGTTGATTAAATCGGCAAAAGGAATTCATGAGGATAATGGTGACGAGCAATAATCGTTTGCCCGTTACCGATCAGTCCGTTTCCCCGCGCACAGCGATTATCGCGGGAAACGGATTATTGCCGATTGAAGTTGCAAAATCTTTGTCTGCCAATGGCAATCCGCCATTTATCTTTGCCTTGCGAGGCGAGGCAGCGCCCGAGCTTTATCAGTTCGAGCATCAGGAACTTTCAATCGTTGAGTTTGCGAAATTTATTAAAGGCATGAAGTCGCGCAATATCAGCCAAGTCATTTTGGCTGGCGGGGTGCTTAATCGTCCGCATTTGTCTGATTTGCGCTTTGATATGCCGACATTACGTGCTTTGCCGAAAGTTATCGGTGCTTTGGGCAAAGGCGATGATGCTTTACTGCGCGCTTTTATCCGTTTGCTTGAAGGTTATGATATAAAAGTGATCGGGGCGCATGAAATTGTGCCTGATTTACTCTCGCCAACGCCGTCGCAATGTTTAACAATTGCTCATCCAGACAAGCGCGAACAGGAAAATATCCGCCTTGGCGCAGAGGCTGCACGCTTACTTGGTGATCTTGATGTCGGGCAGGGCGGTGTGGCTGTTGGTGGTCGTGTGGTAGCGCTTGAGGGGGCGGAAGGCACGGATTTGATGTTGCTGCGTGTGGCAGAACTGCGTGCTTCGGGTCGTATTCCTCCGCGTGGCGGCGTATTGGTCAAATGTGCCAAGCCATCACAGGAAGAACGTGCGGATTTGCCGGCCATTGGTGTGATGACAGTTGTCAATGCTGATAAAGCCGGTTTGGCAGGAATTGCAGTTGAAGCAGGGCGCAGTTTTGTGCTTGGTTATCAGGAAACGATTAACGAGGCAAATAAGCGCGGCCTTTTTATTGAGACTTTTGTACGAACACCAGCTGAATGAGGTCTGACTTTGATGAGTAAGCAGGTGATAACACGTCCGCAATCGCAACTTGCTCCTCTCAAAATTGCACTTGTTGCAGGTGAAGAGTCCGGCGATTTGCTTGGCGCTGATTTGATTGATGCCTTGCGTCTGCAAACTGACAGGCTCGTTGAAATTGTCGGTGTCGGTGGTGCGCATTTACAGGAGCGCGGATTGAAGACTTTATTCAATCCGCATGAAATCTCGCTGATGGGTTTAGGCTCTGTTTTAAAAAACCTGCCAAAGCTGATTTTGCGTATCCGTCAAACAGCCAAGGCCATTGTTGCTGAAAAACCTGATTGTCTGGTGATCATCGATAGTCCGGACTTTACTCATCGTGTGGCGAAAAAAGTACGCCTTGCAGATCCTTCCATTCCGATTGTCAAATATATCGCGCCAACAGTTTGGGCATGGCGGCCGCGCCGTGCCAAAGAAATGCGCGATTATATTGACCACGTTTTGACAATTTTGCCGTTTGAAGTGGATGTGCTTAAGCAATTACACGGACCGGATGCGACTTATGTCGGGCACAGACTTGCCGGTTTGCAGCCGATATTGGAAGCACGTGCCAAACAAAAGAAACGCGCTGCGTTAAGTGATGCTGCTGCACCACGTCAAATTTTGATTTTGCCAGGTTCACGTCGTTCTGAAATCCAAGGTTTGATGCCGGTTTTTGGGGAAGCCTTAAAAGAGCTTGCACTGCGTTTTGAAACTGTCGAGGCTGTTTTGCCTACTTTGCCGCATCTGGAAACAATGGTGCGTGAGCAGTCTAAAAACTGGGCGGTGAAACCAAAAATCGTTGTTGGTGATGAAGCTAAATATCTGGCTTTTTCAGAAAGCGATGCTGCGCTGGCGGCTTCCGGTACTGTTTCACTGGAATTGGCCTTGGCGCAGGTGCCAACAGTCTTGGCTTATAAAACCGACTGGTTTGCACGTCAGTTTTTGTTGCCGCGCATTACCATTTGGAGTGCGGCACTGCCTAATATTATCACCGACGAGCCGATTTTGCCGGAATATTTTGATTATTATATGCGCCCGGGTGCCTTGGCGCGCCAATTGCAGCGCTTGTTGATTGAAGGGCCGGTTAGGGAGGCACAAATTAAAGGCTTTGAGGAGGTTGCAGAGCTAATGGCAACGGATCAGTCATCCGGTGAACTGGCGGCCTCTGTGGTGCTTAAATTAGCTTCTGCTCCACGTTAAAAAAATAAACAATAACAAAAGCCGCACATATCATGTACGGCTTTTTTATTTTCTGTCAGGCTCCGTCGGCAGGGGCGGCATTTAGCAAGCCGTAACGTTCTTCGCCAATTTTGCCGAGCAATTCCAGCTGGGTTTCAAGAAAGTCGATATGACCTTCCTCATCCTTGAGAAGCTCATCAAAAAGCTGTTTGGTCACATAGTCACCAAGCTGATCGCAGATTTCACGTGATTTTTTATAGGATGTGCGGGCATCAATTTCACCTTGCAAATCACATTCCAGCACTTCTTTTACATTCTGGCCGATGCGCAGCGGCGCAACGGACTGAAGGTTCGGGTGGCCTTCGAGGAAAATAATACGCTCGATAATACGATCGGCATGCTGCATTTCTTCAATGGATTCTTCGCGCTCTTTTTTTGCAAGACGCGCATAGCCCCAGTCGTCAAGCAGACGATAATGCAACCAATATTGATTGACGGCACCTAATTCGAGAAAGAGTGCTTCGTTAAGCCGCTCGATGACCTGTGGTTCGCCCTTCATGCTTTATTCTCCCAAATTTTTCACGTAGAGATCTGACCTGATCAATGAACAAGATCACATTCTCATCATTTTGATTATGACGAAGATGATATTCTTCAGTGACTTTTATGATCGTTTCAACAACATTTGGGAAGCAGCCGCTGCAACGGCCGCGGCGTGATAAAGCATGATAAATTGTTGCCGGCACAATCAATCTCCAGCAATCTTCATCAAGAAGTTCAATAATAGTGTCTTCAATTTGTTTTTGCGTAATAAAGTTGCAATGGCAAACCAGCATATCAAAGTACTCCTGCCGTAAATGCCACATGTTTCCTAAGGAAATATGATCCAGATGCTATTTGCAATGAGAAAATAATATTTACAAAAGCAAAGCATTTTAATGCGTTACTTATTTTTCTATTATGAGTATTTAATTTAAACTTAGAACCAGTCATTGGTTCCTCCAATAGATCAGGGTAAAGGCCTGAATATTAAAGGTTTCATCTGTAATTTGGCTTATATGCGGAATTTTTATAAAACTTGTCAAATACAATGATTTGGAATTGTTCTAAAAAACAAAGACTTAGAATAAATCTAAACTTGAATTAAATGCCCATATTAACGTCATAAATCGGCATTCTTTGCCATCAAAAGGGGGCAAAAGATTTAAAAGTTACTCATGTGGTATTTTGCCTCATATGCCTGTTTTTTCGAAAATGAGGCCGATATTCTTTATTCATGAAACAAGATAAGCCGACATTATGTCTTTTTAGTCAGTCTGTTCAGACTGAGGTGATTCATCTTCCGGCGGGAATTCGTCCTCCTGCATATCCGGAATTGGACTACCACAGCGGCGGTACATCAAATCGGTTAGTGCGTTTTTTAAACCATTAGCGACTGGGAGTTGATAATGGGAAATCTCATCCACACCCATGCACCATTTTATCTGCTCTTCATTGAGGCCGTAATTGGTTTCAAGAAAAGCGATCACATAAGAAACACCTTCCTCGCAATTTTCTGTTTCACAAAAGCCGCCTTCTTTCGCCAGCAGTTTCAGCGAGTTTAACCCAAGTGTTTCTACATAAGGGCGCATGATAAAAGGAGTAGCGCCCAAGAGGGCAATAATAATCAGGCCGCCGATGGTCCATTTGACAGGTCTTTGCATCAGTACATCTTTCATGGCATGCAGAAAAAAAGGGAAGATGATGTGGCTTGGGCTGCATCGGGTATAATTATAGTGGCACCTTATCGTAATTTATCAAAAAAATTTTAACCGGTGCAAGTTTTCAAAATTGAAGTTCATTTTGATTGATTTAATTTGACTATTACGTAAAAGGAAGTTTTGCTTCTTCTATATCAGCTGGTAAATCCAGCTATTGGTATTTTCAGGCGAAAGGTCAAGCTTTGCGGCGCGAGTATTATACGATTACCGAATTAACGCGCGAATTTGGTATTTCGACACGAACCTTGCGCTTTTATGAGGATGAAGGCTTATTGCAGCCGGAAAGGCGTGGTCGTACGCGTTTATTTCGCCCTGCTGACAGGCATTTGCTGCGTCAGATTTTGCGCGGCAAAAGGCTTGGTTTTTCGATTGCCGAAATTCGCGATATTATTCGCATGTATAGCGAGCCGCCATCAGATACCGAGCAGCTGAAATTGCTGGTTCGTCATGTCAATGACAAGCGTGAAGAGCTGGTGCAGAAAAAACGCGATATTGAAGAAACGCTGAGTGAATTGGAACGAATTGAAGAAATCTGTATCGAGCGGATTGCCGAGCTTGGTGTTTCGACTTAATCCTCTATTGAAGTGCAGGGAAAGTTTTTGCTGAGCATAATTGCGCACTTTCCTGCAAAGATTGGCTCATCTCCTCCGTCGCCTGACCATTATAAATCTGCTTGGCGATATTTTTCTGATTGATATTTTCCGTCACACAGGTGCAGAACTTGGCACATAATTCTGGTGCGCCTTGTTGGGTGCAATTGCTTTGACATGCTTGTAAAAATGCGCGTTCAGGGCCGGCAGGTGGCAAGATGAAGGTGAGTGCGTAGATTATTGCCATCAACACCGGTTGGTGGATCAGGTAAAAAGCCAGACTATGTTTGCCGATAAAAGTGAGCGGCTTTGAAATTTGTACTTCTTTATCGGAGCTTTTAAGCCAGACATTGAGGTTATATGTCTGGCAGATTTTCGCCAGAGCAATACCGGTCAATACCGCGCTGAACCATGGAAACAGTGGCACATAATCATTGGATGTGGGGGGGATGATGCCAAGACCGACAAATTTGAGCAGCGGTGCATTAAAGACATCAGATTTTGCATAATCGGGTGCAATGAAAAACAACAATGCAAAAAGCAGAATGAGCAATGCAGGCAGACGCAAGAAGAGTAGACCCAGCACGCTCGCCAATGCGATTTGATGCAAAATGCCAAAAAAGATAAATGAATTTGGTGATGTATAATATGTCAGGCCGCTAATTGCTGCAGCAGCAATGACAATCATAGTGAGGCGCTTGCCAAAAGAATGCCAGCGAATGGCTTTGCCATGGGCCAGATAAAGGCTGAAGCCAACCAGAATGAGAAAGCTGCTGGCTATAAGACGGGCAAAGAGTTTCCAGCCGCCATGTGATGCGGTGCCGGGTTCCATATAGCCAAAGAATTCCAGATCCCAGCCTGTATGATAAATCGCCATTGCAATGAGGGCGAGGCCGCGCGCAATATCAATGCGATTGAGGCGTGAGGGGGAGGTTGTGGCACTCATGGTGTAATTAAAACCGCCTTGGCAAGCTGCTGGAATATGAATGATTATTCGTAGCACGACACTATGTTGCAGATAAAGAGCGCAACCAGGAGCTTGCAATTACCATGATGAATTTTAAGTGAGACACGTAAAAAAGCCCCGGAAACTATCCGGGGCTTTTTTGTTTTCAAACTTATTTGCGTTTTGCCACAGGCACGTAATCGCGTTCTGCTTCGCCGGTGTAAAGCTGACGCGGACGACCGATTTTCTGCTGCGGATCTTCGATCATTTCCTTCCACTGTGCGACCCAGCCAACAGTACGGGCAAGGGCGAACAGCACGGTGAACATTTCGGTCGGGAAGCCAAGAGCCTTCAGCGTAATACCGGAGTAGAAGTCGATATTCGGGTAGAGCTTCTTCTCGATGAAATATTCGTCGGTCAGCGCGATGCGTTCCAGTTCCATGGCTACGTCGAGCAACGGATCATCTTTGATGCCGAGCTCGGCCAGGACTTCATGCGTGGTTTTCTGCATGATTTTAGCGCGTGGATCGTAGTTCTTGTAAACGCGGTGACCAAAGCCCATCAGACGGAACGGATCGTTCTTGTCTTTTGCTTTCGCAATATATTCAGGGATGCGGTCAACAGAGCCGATTTCAGCAAGCATGTTCAATGCTGCTTCGTTGGCGCCGCCATGTGCAGGGCCCCAGAGGCAGGCAACACCAGCTGCGATACATGCAAAAGGATTGGCGCCGGAAGAACCGGCCAGACGAACTGTTGAGGTCGATGCGTTCTGTTCGTGATCGGCGTGCAGAATGAAAATGCGATCCATTGCACGGGCAAGCACTGGGTTGACCTTGTATTCTTCACAAGGAACAGCAAAGCACATGTGCAGGAAGTTAGATGCGAAATCGAGATCGTTTTTCGGATAAACGAATGGCTGACCGATGTGGTATTTATAAGCCATTGCCGCCAGTGTCGGCATTTTTGCGATCAGACGGATGGAGGCAACCATGCGCTGATGCGGGTCGGTAATGTCTGTTGAATCGTGGTAGAAGGCGGACATTGCGCCGACGCAACCGACCATTACGGCCATTGGGTGGGCATCACGGCGGAAGCCGGTGAAGAAGCGTGTCATCTGCTCGTGGAGCATGGTGTGACGGGTCACACGGTAGTCGAAGTCGGCTTTTTGAGCCTGTGTCGGCAGTTCGCCGTAAAGAAGAAGATAGCAGGTTTCTAAGAAATCGCCATTTTCGGCTAATTGTTCAATCGGATAGCCCCGATAGAGAAGAACGCCTTCATCACCATCAATATAGGTGATTTTGGATTCACATGATGCGGTAGAAGTAAAACCCGGATCATATGTGAAGGAATTTGCATTCTTGTACAACGGACCGATATCGACAACATTTGGACCAACGGTGCCCGCTCGCACCGGCAGCTCAAAGGTTTTTCCGTCGAGGGTAAAACTAGCTGTCTTGTCAGACATCGGTATTCCTTTCATGTCCTCATTGCTTATGTCGCCGCTTGGGTGCGGCTCTTATTCAAGCAGATAAAGTGCATGTTTGTCCAATTATCACTTAGTCTGCTTCGTGAATAACTGGCCGCCAAACTATCCCAAAGAACCAATGTTGCAATGCTAAAAAGCTTCAACTTCAGCAAGTTTTCGTGTTTGGCGGCCATTTTTTCAAACTTAAACGATTTGATCGCGAATTCGTCCCAGAGCTTCCTCACGACCGAGCACTTCCAGCACATCAAAAACGCCGGGAGATGTCGATTTTCCCACTAGGGCTGCACGTAAAGGTTGTGCAACCTTGCCAAGTTTGAGGTTTTTTGCTTCAGAAAATGCGCGCGCAGTAGAATCAAGTGCTGCGGCAGTCCATTCTGTTGTTGCTTCCAGAGCCGGCAAAACATCTTTGAGAAGGGCACGACCTTCATCATTGAGAATGGCCGATGCTTTTTCATCTAATGCGAGCGGGCGCTGAGCAAACAAGAACTGCGCGCCTTCCATCAATTCGACCAATGTTTTGGCGCGATCTTTCAGGCCCGGCATAGCAGCTAAAAGCTGCACACGTTTTTGCTCATCAAGAGCGGCAAGCATTGTTTCACCACCTTCAAAATAAGGCAGATTTTCAATCAGTGTGTTGGTCAGCTCTTCACTGTCGCGGGCACGGATATATTGTCCGTTGATGGCTTCCAGTTTCTGGAAGTCAAAGCGCGCTGCCCCTTTATTAATGTCGACAATATCAAACCATTCGATCATCTGCGCGATCGACATGATTTCATCGTCGCCATGGCTCCAGCCAAGACGGGCGAGGTAATTGCAAAGCGCATCCGGCAGATAACCCATCGCGCGATAAGCATCGACACCCAAAGCGCCATGACGCTTGGAAAGCTTGGCACCATCCGCACCGTGAATAAGCGGGATATGCGACATGGACGGAACATCCCAGCCCATGGCATTGTAAATGACAGTCTGGCGGGCTGCGTTGGTGAGATGGTCGTCACCACGAATAATATGGGTGACGCCCATATCATGGTCATCGACAACCACTGCATGCATATAGGTTGGCGTGCCGTCGGAACGTAAAATAATGAAATCATCGAGATCTTTGTTCGGGAAGCGCACTTCGCCCTGAACCGCATCATCGACAACGGTTTCACCTGTTTGCGGTGCTTTAATACGGATAACCGGCTTGATGCCTTCAGGAGCCTCATCGGCCGAGCGATCTCTCCAACGACCATCATAACGAGGCGGGCGGCCTTCGGAGCGTGCCAGTTCGCGCATCGCATCCAGCTCTTCCGGTGTGGCATAACAATAATAAGCCTTGCCACTGGCAACCAGCTCTTCTGCGACTTCACGGTGACGGGGCGCGCGTTCAAATTGGGAAATAGCTTCGCCTTCCCATGTCAGACCAAGCCATGTCAAACCGTCCAGAATAGCGGTGGTGGCAGCATCGGTTGAACGTTCACGGTCGGTGTCTTCAATACGCAGCAACATTTTGCCGCCGCGGTTTTTGGCATAGAGCCAGTTGAAGAGTGCAGTGCGTGCACCACCGATGTGAAGATAACCGGTCGGGGATGGTGCAAAGCGGGTAATAACAGGCTTGGACATGACAGCTCCGCTGTAATTTTTTATCAACAGATAGCATAATCGCTCGCAATCTGCTGCATGGTAATTTGATTTTTTGTAAAACGCAGACCCAAATATCAGCGCTGGTCAAAGCGCATATAAGAATAGGCTTCGGTTTTATATAAAGCTCATGTAGCATAGGTAGCATCGTGCGCAAGGGCGTGCGGCTAAGTTTTTCTATAATCGTGCATGATATAGCGGAGGCAGATTAAGGGGAGGAACGGGGCTGGGCCGGGGGGCAAATACGAACCAAAATGAGACGGTTGCGCCTGCTATTGATGAGCGTGCGTTATTAAAAGAGCTGCGCGGAAATCTTTCTTATTCGCCTTTTTTGCCCGATCCTGCCATTCACGATTATCCGCTTGAAGGGCCACCCGCTGAGCCATTTGAAAATCTGGATGAAACCGGGTTTCGGGCTCGTATCCAATTATATATTGTCCAACTGCAATCGGCTTTGCAGGCCGAGCGTGAGCGGGGCACCGGTTTTTTACTGTTGCCGGTCAGTGCCGGTACGGGTGTAATCACCTATTTTACCCAAGCACAGGAAACCAGCTGGTTGTCTCTTATACTGCCATTGTGTTTATTGGTGGCGATGCGCTGGTGGGTGCGGGAACGGTATTATTGGTCATCCATCCTGTTGTTGGCGATTTTTTTCCAGATTGGAATGTTTTGCGGCAAGCTGGAAACCTGGCGCTATTCCACGGCAATGGTTGGTTCGGATGTTACGACGCGGTTGACTGGGCGTGTTGTCGGCTTGGAAGCGCAATATACCGGTGGCTGGCGGTTGACGATAGACGTCTTGTCAACCGAGCGACCTGTTTTACGCCATGCACCGGAGAGATTGCGAATGACAGCACGCGATATCCCTGCGCAAACGGAAATCGGCTCCACACTTACCGGACTTGTACGCTTGCGTCCCCATTCTGGGCCAGTACGACCGGGTAATTACGACTTTGCCTTTAATGGTTATTTTAAAGGTAATGGTGGCAATGGTTTTTACATGGGCACGCCTGTTTTGGCGAAGACTGCTTCATTAAGTTGGGTGGGGGATACATTTTCTTATGCTATTGCCACACTTCGCCATATTGTCGGCACCCGTGTCACCAGTGTGGTGAGCGGGGAAGACGGCGCCATTGCTGCTGCATTGATTTCGGGGCAGCGCGACGGCATTAGCGAGCATACAAATGAAACTTTGCGCAATTCCGGCTTAGCACATGTTTTGTCAATTTCGGGTTTGCATCTGGCCTTGGCCGCAGGTGTTGTCATTATCGGTTTTCGCAGCGTTGCAGGCTTGTTCCCATCCTTTGCTGCAAGGCATCCGATTAAAAAATATGCAGCCGCCGCAGCATTGTTTAGCTCTGCGTTTTATTTGGCGCTATCGGGCTCTGATGTAGCGGCGCAGCGCAGTTTTGTGATGATTATGGTGATGCTTGTAGCTTTGCTTTTTGATCGCGCGGCACTCAGCATTCGCAATCTTGCAATCGCAGCACTCATTGCCTTTATCAGCTCGCCGCATGAAGTGCTGGGGCCAAGTTTTCAAATGTCTTTTTCAGCAACAGCTGGTTTGGTAGCGGCCTTTGCGTGGTGGAGTGATAGAAAATCAGCACTCCATAATCAGGGCAAGATCGCTAAAAGACAAAAGAACTCGAAGCTCAAAAAATGGTTCGTGCCAATTGTTGCAACTGCCGCCACATCAATTGTCGCTGGTATTGCAAGCGGCATTTACTCAGCCTATCACTTTAATAATACAGCACCTTTTGGTTTACTCGGCAATATATTGGCGATGCCGGTGATTTCCATCATTATCATGCCTTTTGCGGTTTTAAGCTTGTTGTTGATGCCGCTGCAGTTGGATTGGTTGCCGTTGCAGATCATGGGGCTTGGCGTTTGGGGCATGCGACAGATCGCCGAGTTGGTTTCATCAATCGCACCGGCAGGAAATCCCGGAATTATATCATCGGGGGCAATTATCAGCTGGACAATTGCGGTGGTGATTGCAGTCATCTGCACGACGCGCTTGCGCAATCTTTCGTTATTATTAGTGGCTATCGGCTTTTTCTTTTATTTCGTGGAGAATGATCCCGATATAATGATTTCCGAGGATGCCAAACTGGTGGCGGTTGGCCTTGCCGATGGACGACTTGCTGTCAACCGTTCGCGTCCGTCGCGTTTCACAATTCAAAATTGGGCAAAAGCTTATGATGTGAGCGAGATTGTTCCACCGGTAATAGCTGGTTCAAAGAAAAATGGCACTTATCAGGAAAATGCATTTTATTGTGAAGAAAACATCTGTTCAATCACACTCGCTGATGGGCGTATGCTGAGCTATACCGAAACACTAGGTACAGTCGAAACGGCGTGTCATATTGGGGATGTGGTTATATTGGCAGTGGCGGGTAAAAAACCGGAATGCATGGCTGCAGATAAGCTCGTGATTACGCGGCGGGAGTTAGCTTTGAAGGGGGCGCTTGAGATCAGGCTTGGCGATCCAGTCATTCAAGAGGTTAATGCCAAAAATAATGTTTCGGCAGGTATGGGATTACATCCGGTCTTTGAAGACGAGAATGATGCTGACACTTTTGAGAGTGAGCTTGATGAACCAGAACCATATGATGCTATCACAAATGTGGCTGCTACTGACCTGCAATCTCAACAATCTGTTAGTAAGAATTTAGAAAATGATAATAAATTACTGAAATATAATGATAAATTGACATATTCGGTTGGTGATCCGCAACGCCCGTGGCATCTATATCGTCTATACTCCCGCGCGGGGCGTGGCCTTGCCGATTATGTGGCTCCAAAGGCAAAAGCTAATCAGAAAAATTCACCTATCAATGATGATAATTGATCATCCTGCATTATCGCTTACGGCTGTATTTATTCAAGAAAACCAAATTTCGATGAAGCTGTTATGATCCTAAAATTATGGCAATAATTTACGATCTCAATAGACGCTGAAAAACAAAGATGCCCATGAGCTTAATAATAAGATAACCGTTCGGCAGGCGTAAACTTTAGATCATATATGATTGCGTCTCGGTTTCATAAGCCACACAAATGTTATGAAAGGAACCAAACCAATTATCATTGTGACATAACGGTTTGGTTCGCATCGGGTTTAATAATTGCACTGGCCGGATTAGTAGCGGCGTATCAATCCGACCAGCTTGCCCTGAACCTGTACGCGGTCGGGGCCAAAAATTCTGGTTTCATAAGCAGGGTTGGCAGCTTCGAGTGCGATGGATGCGCCTTTGCGGCGGAAGCGTTTTAAGGTTGCTTCTTCGTCATCGACAAGGGCAACGACGATTTCTCCCGGATTGGCGTTATTGCCGCGGCGGATCACAACCGTGTCACCTTCAAAAATTCCGGCTTCGATCATCGAGTCGCCTTTCACTTCGAGTGCGTAATGCTCGCCAGAGCCGATCATATCCATCGGTAAAGTGATGGTACGTGTCTGGTTCTGAATGGCGGAAATGGGGACGCCGGCAGCAATGCGCCCCATGACAGGCACAGAAATTGTATCGCTGTTTTCAAAAGCAGCATCCACTGGTGCGGTTTCGGGTTTTGCTGGTGCAGCAGGTTTGCCCAGACTTCCTTCAATCACGCTTGGGGAGAACTTTTTTTGGGAGTTTAACCCCGGGGCAATGGAATCGGGCAGGCGGATGACTTCCAATGCGCGGGCGCGATTGGGAAGGCGGCGAATGAAGCCGCGCTCTTCCAATGCGGTGATCAGACGATGAATACCGGACTTGGAGGCCAAATCCAAAGCATCCTTCATTTCATCAAAAGAGGGCGGGATGCCGACTTCTTTCAGACGTTCGTGTATGAAAAGAAGTAATTCATGCTGCTTGCGGGTTAACATAAGCTAAAGCCCCCCCCAGAGTTAAGAATCAAATTTAAAAACAAATGCAGAACAAACACTATCTGTTCTTTGCTTGTTCTGCAAGTGTCTCTTAATCATATTTTAAGGTGGTAAAAAATGGATACTTGCCGCGAAGATTTTTTTGCATTAGAACAAAGTAGGAACTTAAAATTAAGTGGCATATCTCTTGTGGAAACAGGCTATAATTGCTGACATCTGCCGCAGGATGGATGTGCTAAATCATTGGCGGCTGTTATCTGTAGCAGTTAACCAAAGTTAAAAGATAAGGTGGAGTTAAGCGCATGGCAGGTAGTGTCAACAAGGTTATACTGGTCGGCAATCTTGGTGCGGATCCGGAAGTCAGACGGCTAAGCTCCGGTGACCCTGTCGTTAATTTGCGTATTGCGACTTCTGAAAGCTGGCGCGACCGCCAGTCCGGTGAGCGCCGCGAAAAGACCGAATGGCACAGTGTTGTGATTTTCAATGAAAATCTGGCCAAAGTCGCTGAACAATACTTGAAAAAAGGCGCGAAAGTTTATCTGGAAGGCGCTTTGCAGACCCGTAAATGGCAGGATCAGAACGGCAATGAACGCTATACGACTGAAATCGTGTTGCAGAAATTCCGTGGTGAATTGCAGATGCTCGACAGTCGCGGTGAAGGCGGCGGACAGGGTCGTTCTTTTGACGGTGGCGGTCGTTCGCAGATGTCTGATTATTCCGGTGGCGGTTCATCGGGCGGCTCTGATTTTGGTAGCTCAGGTCCATCATCCGGCGGCGGTTTCTCACGCGATCTGGACGATGAAATTCCATTTTAATGAAAGAAACCGATAAAAATGAGCATTTAATTGCAAAATTTTGTTCGGTTTTTGCATGAAATTTAAGGAATATGCGCGAGTTTTTATCAAAACTCGCGCATTTTTTATATGTGTGGTTTATCTTTTCCAGCCGCTATGCTCGATATGACGACCGCTTTAAAAAAATTAAAAAACTTTAATCTGTTTGCTATTCGTCAATGTTCTGGGGTTAAAATCATTTTGGATGAATGGCGTTTATCGATTCCGTAACAAGTGTATAAGCACTTGCAAATGAGCCGGAAAGCCTGTGCGCTGAGGGAAGTTTGATGATTAAGAAAGTGATGATCGTTGAGGATAATGAGCTGAACATGAAGCTCTTTCGCGATCTCATAGAAGCCCATGGCTATGAAACTATCCGCACCCGCAACGGGCTTGAAGCGCTTGACTTGGCGCGCGAGCATCGCCCGAACCTGATTTTGATGGATATTCAGTTGCCGGAAGTCTCTGGTCTTGAAGTCACCAAATGGCTGAAGGATGATGAAGAACTGAAAGTTATCCCTGTTATCGCTGTCACTGCATTTGCGATGAAGGGTGACGAAGAGCGCATCAGACAGGGTGGCTGTGAAGCTTATATTTCAAAACCGATTTCAGTACCGCGTTTTATCGAGACAATTAAATCTTATCTGGGTGATGCTTAAAGTGTATTTCGAAAAGTGTGAAGCGGTTTTCGGATGAGATACGCGGAAAAAATAAAATGTCAGAGCATTTCTAACGATTTAACTTAATTCGGAAATGCTCTGAAATCTAACGCAAAACCAGAATTTGGCAGTTTGCTCCGGCATCAATGGCCGGTGCATTGGCTTCTCTGATTATGAGAGCATTGGCGCGCGCCAACATTCCCAGCATGGACGAATCCTGTACGGGCAAAGGCTGCACGATTAAATCGCCTTGATCGTCAAGGATATATTCCGCACGTACATAATCACGGCGATGATCATTTTCCGGCATATGGATTGAGAGTGTCGCCTTGCGGATATCGGCGCGATAGCTGTGGCCGGTTAATTTGGCAATCAGCGGCAGCAAAAATAAATATCCGCAAACCATGCTGGAAACCGGATTTCCCGGCAGGCCGAGCACATGAATGATGCGGCCATTGGCGGCGGTCAGGCTGCCATGCATAAGTGGTTTGCCCGGACGCATAGCGATTTTCCAGAAATCCAGTTCCATGCCGCAGGCGGTGAGTGCTTTATGCACCAGATCATGATCGCCGACAGAGGCGCCGCCAAGTGTTACCAGCACATCGACATTATCATCCATCGCCCGCTTGATAGCAGCAATGATTAAATCTGTCTGATCCGGCACAATGCCTAAATCTATCGCTGTTGCATCTTGTGCACGCACCAGTTCGGCAATGCCGCTGGAATTGGACGAAATGATCTGGTCTTCCGCCGGAATTTGCCCCGGTGCGACAAGCTCGTCACCGGTTGCCAGAATAGCAACGCGTGGGCGGCGGGTGACTTGCAGCTCTGCATTGCCGCTGGCGGCGGCAAGCGCCAAGGCAGCTGCATCAAGTTTGCGCCCAGCTGGTAATAGTTCTTCGCCGAGTTTGAAATCCAGACCGGCGCGGCGGATATGTTTGTGTTTGATGATCTCGCCGCAGACTTCGATCATATCCCCATTGCGGGTGACATTTTCCTGAATAACCACGCTATCGGCGTCAGCCGGTACCGGTGCGCCGGTGAAAATGCGGATGGCTTCGCCTTTAGCAATTTGCCCAAGATAACGTTTTCCTGCAGCTGCTTCACCGATCACACGAAACTGACTGGGATAGCTGCCATCTTTGTTGGCGCGTACCGCATAGCCATCCATGGCGGAAGCATCAAAAGGGGATTGCAAGTAATGGGCGACCATAGGCGCGGCGAGGGTGCGCCCGCCTGCCTGTTGGATGGAAACTGTTTCACTCAGGCCCGCTTGGACATTTTCAGTCAGACGCTTTAACGCCTCATCAACGGGTAAAAGTGCCATTTTTATTTATCCTTGGAGGATGTAAACCAATCGCCGGATTTACCGCCGTGCTTTTCAATCAAATGGATGTTTTGAATAGTCATGCCTTTATCAACGGCTTTCGCCATATCGTAAATGGTGAGGCATGTGACGGATGCTGCGGTGAGGGCTTCCATTTCAACGCCGGTGCGGCCTTTCAGGCGCGCATTCGCGGTGACTTTAAAACCTGGCAGATTTTCATCCGGCTCGATCACGATACCAACTTTAGTGAGCATCAACGGATGGCAAAGCGGAATGAGATCAGCGGTTTTTTTGGCAGCCATAATGCCGGCAATGCGTGCAGTTGCCAGTACATCACCTTTGGCGGCATTGCCGGAGAGAATAAGAGCAAGCGTTTCAGGTCGCATGACAATCGAAGCTTCGGCGACAGCTAAACGCTCGGTTTCCTGCTTGTCGCCAACATCGACCATATGGGCCTGTCCGGATTGATCAAGATGGCTCAGCTTGCTCATAGGCTTCAACCTCAGGCTGTCTGACCGGTCAGAAGGGTGTGGGTTGCAGAACGCACATCCTGTTGACGCATCAAGCTTTCACCGATCAGGAAAGTTTCGATGCCGGATTTTTGTAAACGCAGGCAATCGTCATGGGTGAAGATACCGCTTTCGCCAACCAGTAGATAATCATCCGGAACCATTTTGGAAAGACGTTCACTGACGGCCAGATCCACTTCGAAATTGCGCAAATTGCGGTTGTTAACGCCGAGCATTTTCGACTGCAATTTGAGCGCACGTTCCATTTCAGCTTCGTCATGCACCTCAATCAATGCATCCATGCCGAGCGAGAAAGCGGCCTGTTCAAGCTCTGCAGCCAGCTGATCATCAACACTTGCCATGATGATGAGGATGCAATCAGCACCCCAACTGCGTGCTTCATAAACCTGATAGATGTCAAAGAGGAAATCTTTGCGCAAAGCTGGCAAGGAACAGGCGTTGCGCGCGGTTGTCAAAAACTCCGGCGCACCCTGAAATGAAGGTGTGTCGGTGAGAACGGACAAGCAAGCCGCGCCACCTTCTTCATAGGCTTTGGCCAGCAATGGCGGGTCAAAATCCGGACGGATCAGTCCTTTGGACGGGCTGGCTTTTTTAATTTCGGCAATCAGGCCAAATTGTTTATTGGCTTTCTTTTGCAGCAAAGCATTGAAAAAACCGCGTGTCGGCTGCTGATCGGCAATTTTTGCCTGAAGCTCTGTAAGTGTGATCTTTGCCTTGGCAGCTGCAATTTCTTCGCGCTTATAGGCTTCAATTTTTTTCAAGATATCAGTGCTCATACCATATCCTTATTCCGCTTGCTCATTGGAAACCTGAACGAGCTTATTCAAGACATTAAGTGCTGCACCGCTGTCGATGGAAAGGGCAGCTTGCTCTACACCTTCTTTCAAAGTTGAGGCATGGCCGGCAATCAAAAGGGCTGCACCTGCATTCATCAGCACAATATCACGATAGGCATTTTGTGCGCCATTGAGCACGTCTCTCAACGCTTCAGCATTATATGCACCGTCGCCGCCTTTAAGTTCAGCCGGTTCTGCACGGCGAATGCCGACATCTTCAGGGCTGATTTCAAAGCTGCGGACTGTGCCATTTTCCAAGGCGCTGACATGGGTGACGCCGGTGGTGGTAATTTCATCAAGGCCGTCACCATAAACAACCCATGCGGCTTCAGAGCCTAGTTCTTTCAGCACATGTGCTAAAGGCTCCACCCATTCGCGCGCATAAACGCCGACAAGCTGACGCTTTACATGGGCAGGGTTGGAGAGGGGGCCGAGCAGGTTGAAAATTGTACGTGTGCCAAGTTCCACCCGTGACGGGCCGACATGGCGCATGGAGGAATGATGGTTGGGCGCAAACATAAAGCCCAAGCCCGCCTCATAGATGCAGCGGCTGATCAGATCGGCATCGGCTTCAATATTGACACCAAGTGCAAAAAGCGCATCGGCAGCACCGGAACGAGATGACAATGCACGATTGCCGTGTTTTGCCACCGGAATGCCAGCACCTGCCACCACAAATGCCGAGCAGGAGGAAACATTGTAGGAGCCTGATTGATCACCGCCGGTGCCGACAATATCAATGGCATTGGCAGGGGCTTTGACTTCCGTGACGCGGGACATCATCGAGGCGACAGCGCCGCTGATTTCAGGCACGGTTTCACCGCGTACGCGCAGAGCTATCAAAAAGGCGCCGATTTGAGAGGGCGTCGCGCGCCCTGTCATCATGATATCAAAAGCTTGTTTGGCTTCTTGCACATTGAGCTGCGTTCCGAGCGCAACTTTTGCAATGAAATCTTTAAAATCAACCATACTCACCTCTAAAATGCCATCGCATTGTTGATCGCGGTTTGATTGATTTTAACCGGATATTGTTTCTGCAATTCGGCAATGAGCTGTGTCAGAAGGTCATCAGACAAGCCATTGGCAGCAGCTTTGCGGCGATCTTCTGTGATTGATTCTGCACTGATACCGGCAGGTTCAACCACATCGGTGACTTTAAACAGGATTTGCGCATCATTGTTTGGTGTCGCGGCCGTGTCGACATGGCCGTTGGCACCACGGAAGATCGCAGCAACAGCGGCAGAGCCAAGCTCAATATCGTTGGCTGCACGGGTAACCCCACGTTTGGTGTTTTTTGTGACGCTCAGTTCTTCTGCCAGTGCATCGAGTGATGTACCGTCCTGAATTTTCTTTTTCATATCGTCAGTTTTAGCAATCAGATTTTTAATTGCTTCATCGGCCTTCCACGCCTCGACAACTGTATCTTTCACTTCATCAAACGTGCGGTCACGGGCAGGAATGATATCATCGGCCTGATACCAGAGGAAACCATTGGTGCCCAACGAAAGCGGGTCATTATCAATGCCTTTGTCGGTTTGGAACAGATTTGCGACGAGCTGAGCCTGAGCAGGAAGGTTTTCAACCGGCTTTTCATTCATATCGTTGCCTTCGGCATCAATGGCATCAATGGTAATCGATTTCAAACCAGCCTTGGTTGCAGCTTCAGCCAGAGGCACCCCATTGGAAATGTCCTCTTCAAACTGATCGCGCACATTGGCAATGGCGGTCGCTGCAATGGTGGTTGCAAGGCTTAAGCGAATTTCTTCTTCAACTTCGGCAAGCGGCTTAGTGTGTGCGGCATCTATTTCGGTTACTCGGATAATCACAGGGCCAAACGCACCTTTGACAACTTCACTTGCCTGATTGTGGGGCAGGGCAAATGCTGCTTCTGCGAGTACCGGATCCGGCAGTGCGGTTTTTTCAAACATACCGAGTTTGATGTCTTCAGCCGACTTGTTGAGTTCTTTGGCCAGATCATCGAAGCTCATGCCGGTTTTAATTTTTTCGGCAGCAGCATTGGCAGCTGCTTCATCAGTAAAGCTTAACTGTTCGATTGTGCGCTTTTCAGTGGTTGAATAGCGACTCTGGTTTTTTTCATAATAGTCGCTGACTTCTTCAGGTGTAATCTGGCTTGGATCAGCAATATCGGCTGGCTCCAGCTTGACATAAGTAAGCTTGCGATATTCAGGTGCTGCATATTGCGACTTATTGGTTTCAAAATAGGTTTTAAGCGCATCTTCGGAAGGGGCAGCAATATCGGCAACCTTTTCCGGCTGGATGGTGATGTAATCAACTGTGCGGCTTTCGCCTTCATAAAGTGCAAGTGCTTTCAGCAATGTATCAGGAACGCTGATGCCATCGGTGACAGCTTCAACAATTTGCTGACGGCGGGCTACTTGCGTGCGGCTGTCGAGATAATCCTGCGCACGAATATTGGCCTGACGCATCACGGCATCGAATTGTGCTGGGCTGAAACGGCCGGACGCATCATGGAAGGACGGATCTTCGGCCACCAGACGGGCGATTCCGTCTTTAGTGATTCCCAGGTTCATCTGACGTGCTTCTTCATCAAGTACAACGCCGGCTGCCAGCTGTGAGAGCACCTGACTTTCCACACCCAATGCCTGAGCCTGTTCTTTGGTCAGGCGCTGCTGGAATTGTTGGGACAGACGCATCATCTGCTGTTCATAGGCAAAACGGTACTCAATCGCGCTAACTTCGGACTTTCCGGCGCTCAAAGCAGCCGAACTGGTCATGTTTTCACGGAAAATATCGGCGATACCCCAAGCGGCAAAGCTTAAGACGAGCATACCAAGCAATAGTTTTGCAATCCAGGTCTGAGTGGCGGCGCGCAAGCTGTCGAGCATGGAAGTACCTTTTATAAATTGAAAGCTTTGGTTCCAGAACTATGGGAATAGCCTTAAGCATAGGCGTGATGCAAGGCTCAATGACAGGAAAACTGCTTTCTTGACCCGTTAATGCGCACTCTTTAAGTGTTGCATTCGTGTGTGAATTTGTTAGTCAGGTGCAAATTCATGAAAACCGTCCGCCTGCGTTCCTAAAATAAAGCGCGACGACACGGTGGTAGAGCATTGCGAGGAGAAGCGCATGACACCGGGAATTCGCCCTTTGGTTGCGGGCAATTGGAAGATGAACGGCACAGGGGAATCCCTGACCGAATTACGTGCGATTGCTGCGGGCCTGAGCTCTGATTACGGCCGCAAACTGGATGCAGTCATCTGCGTTCCTGCAACTTTGCTTTCACGCGCTGCAGAAACGCTCGAAGGTGAAAACGTGGGGCTGGGCGGTGAAGATTGCCATATGGCACAATCGGGTGCTCATACAGGTGATGTTTCAGCGCTTATGCTGAAAGATGCCGGTGCATCTCATGTGATTGTCGGTCATTCGGAGCGCCGCACCGATCACCGTGAAACCAATGAAATGGTGAAGGCAAAAGTGCTGGCTGCATGGCAGGCAGGACTGGTTGCCATTGTTTGTGTGGGTGAAACAGCTGATCAACGCCATGCCGAAACCACATTGAATGTTGTGGGCGAGCAGTTGGCAAATTCATTGCCGGATGGCGTGAATGCAGAAAACACGATCATTGCTTACGAGCCAGTCTGGGCAATTGGCACCGGTTTGACACCGACGGTTCAGGATGTGCGTATTGTTCACGCCTTCATGCGCGAAACATTGATTGAGCGTTTTGGTGCGCAGGGTGCGCATATGCGTTTACTTTATGGTGGTTCGGTTAAGCCTGCCAATTCTGTTGAACTGCTGGGGGTTGCCGATGTCGACGGTGCACTCGTTGGCGGTGCCAGCCTGAAAGCTGCCGACTTCCTCGCGATTTGTGAGGCCTATCGCAGCCTGTAAAATTGATGGACGATTGATCCGCCCCCTTTAAAAGCATCAGTTTGTGTTATAGATAAATAGACAGATATATAACCTTGCGTTGATAAGGCTTTTTAAATGGGGGTTGGATTATTCTCCAATACCGTGTAAAGAGCCGCGACATATTAAGACCGCGATCTATAAAGAAAGCAGACCAAATTCCATGCAGACTGTTCTCATAGTCATTCATCTTCTGATTGTTCTTGCGCTTGTCGGCGTTGTGCTTATCCAGCGTTCTGAGGGCGGCGGACTTGGTATCGGCGGCGGTTCCGGTTTCATGACTGCACGTGGTGCAGGTAATGCTCTGACACGCATGACAACGATTCTGGCGACTGCTTTTTTTGCAACGTCATTGCTTCTTGGCATCACGGCAAATTACGGCGAGCGTCCGACCGATATTCTGAACCGTATTCCGGCGGCAGGCGGTCAGGCTCCGGCAGCGGGTGATGGCTCGACCGGCGGCGGCATTCTCAACCAGCTGGGCGGCGCTTCATCGCGTGGTGAAACACCGGCACCTGCGACGGAAGATGTACCGGCTGCACCTGCCAATCCGGTTCCAAGTTCACAGTAATACTTTTCGCCATCAGGCTTTTGATTTTATAATCCCGATCTCTTTGAGGTCGGGATTTTTAGTTTGTGATGCTTGTTACAATTTTTGGGGAATGCAGTGTTGCAACCATGCCATAGCGGGCATGAAAACATGCTGTTGATAAAATCAAGCTGTTGAGTATAACGGGGCTTTGGCTTAATCACACATTATAGATTGGCATGCTAGGATGTGCCGTCACCCTGTGTTTTCGGGTTTATTTTCGGGAAATTCAAATGTTTTTACGCCATATCATTCTCGCTGGTATTGCAGGACTTTGCATGGCAATGCCTGTGCAGGCCGCGCCGAACGATGCAGTTCCGGCTAAAAAGTCTTATGTGTCTCAGGCGGAAAAGTATAAGATTGCACCGCGTTTCCACGCGCAGACCGTGGCCTTTAGCGGCTATAAACCGGGCACAATCGTTGTCGATCCGAAAAACTATTTTCTCTATTATGTAGAGACCCCGACCACGGCGCGCCGCTACGGCATTGCTGTTGGTAAAGTTGGTCTTGAATTTAAAGGCACCGGCACCATCAATGCCAAGCGCGAATGGCCGCGCTGGATTCCGACCAAGGAAATGGTTGAGCGCAATCCTGCTCATTACAGCCGCTTTAAAAACGGTATGGATGGTGGTCCGGGCAATCCGCTTGGTTCCCGCGCACTTTATTTATTTCAGGGCAATAAAGACACTTATATCCGTATTCACGGTACTGTGCAGCCTTGGACAATCGGAAGTGCGGCTTCAAACGGCTGCTTCCGTATGATTAATGAAGATGTGCTCGACCTTTATGAGCGCGTCAATCTTGGCACAGAAGTTGTTGTTCTGTGATCTTGTTATAAGGCGCTGATAAGCCGGGCGCAGGCCCGGCTTTTTTGTGTTTTATTAAGGCCATGTGAATGGCACGCAAACCGTTCCTGAGCCATTTTATGACGGGTTAGCCGGCAGGACAGGGCAATACAGTCAAGAGCGGGAAGCAAAACTTGGGCATGGAAAGTCGTCGGTTCTTTATAAAAAAAGAGACGGATTTTCGAAATTAATTTATTCCGCCAGCTGATGCGATATAGTCGGCAAACGACAAAAATTCTGTCTGTGGTTTTTATCCGGTGATTACGGGGATAAATGAATTATTTTTCACAGGCAGTCATTTTTTAGTGGCGGAATCAGTCAGGAGAGTCTAACGACATAAGCCCATGGCGCGATATGTTTTCATCACAGGCGGCGTGGTTTCTTCCCTTGGAAAAGGCATTGCCGCAGCAGCATTGGCTGCACTCCTTCAGGCACGCGGTTACCGCGTGCGGATCCGTAAACTCGACCCTTATCTGAACGTCGATCCGGGCACGATGTCTCCTTACCAGCATGGTGAGGTGTTTGTGACCGATGACGGGGCAGAGACAGATCTTGATCTGGGTCATTACGAGCGGTTCACCGGTCAGCCTGCTTCCAAGCAGGACAATATTACGACTGGTCGTATCTACCGCAATATCATCGAAAAAGAACGCCGCGGCGATTATCTCGGTGCGACGGTTCAGGTTATTCCTCATGTCACGGATGAAATCAAAAATTTCATCACGTCTGGCAATGATGATTATGATTTTGTTCTTTGTGAAATCGGCGGAACGGTTGGCGATATTGAAGCCATGCCGTTTCTGGAAGCAATCCGTCAGCTGGGCAATGAATTGCCACGCGGGATGGCGGTTTATATTCACCTGACTTTGATGCCGTATATTCCGACGGCCGGTGAATTGAAAACCAAACCGACGCAGCACTCTGTCAAAGAACTGCGTTCCATCGGTATTGCACCTGATATTCTGCTCATTCGTGCAGATCGTCCGATTCCGGAAAATGAACGTCGCAAGCTCTCCCTGTTCTGTAACGTGCGTGAAAGTGCCGTTATTCAGGCGCTGGATGTCAAGTCGATCTATGATGTGCCGATTGCTTATCATAATGAAGGCTTTGACGCGGAAGTGTTGCGTGCATTCGGCATTGATCCGGCTCCCAAGCCGCAGATCGAGCGCTGGGAAGAAGTGTCCCGTCTGATCCATAATCCGGAAGGCGAGGTAACGATTGCGGTTGTTGGTAAATATACCGAGCTGAAAGATGCTTATAAATCTCTGATTGAAGCATTGCAGCACGGTGGTATGGCCAACAAAGTACGCGTTAATCTCGAATGGATTGAAGCGGAAGTCTTTGAAGGCGAGGATCCTGCTCCGCATTTGGAAAAAGTACACGGCATTTTGGTGCCGGGTGGCTTTGGCGAGCGTGGTGCGGAAGGCAAAATCAAAGCTGCTAAATTTGCCCGCGAACGCAAGGTGCCATATTTTGGTATTTGCTTTGGTATGCAGATGGCTTGCATTGAAGCTGCCCGTAATCTGGCTGGTATTGAAGATGCCTCTTCAACAGAATTTGGCCCAACCAAAGAACCTGTTGTTGGTTTGATGACCGAATGGCTGAAGGGCGATCTGCTCGAAAAACGCAGCCAGTCAGGTGATCTGGGCGGAACCATGCGTCTTGGTGCATATGATTCCGTGTTAAAAGCCGGAACCCGTATTGCCGATATTTATGGCGATACCACCATTTCCGAGCGTCACCGTCACCGTTATGAAGTCAATGTCGATTATAAAGATCGTCTTGAACAATGCGGTCTGGTGTTCTCGGGTCTTTCACCGGATGGCGTATTGCCTGAAACCGTTGAATATGCTGATCATCCGTGGTTCATCGGGGTGCAGTATCACCCTGAACTGAAGTCACGCCCGTTCGAGCCGCATCCATTGTTTGCGTCCTTCATTGCCGCAGCATTGGAACAAAGCAGAATGGTTTGATTGCAAATGTGTGATTGCCTGATGTAATAATAAACAAGAAGCGCCATATGTGATAAACAGTGGCGCTTTTTTATATTATCGATGTAATTACAGTGACATTGGTTCTCTTTGCGGCGGAGTTGTGGAACTAAAGCTGCTTGAATGTATGATAATGAAGGTTGACCAACCATGACGACAGCAAATTCGATTATACGTGTAAGTAATGTGACCTTTGGTAATGATCAGCCATTGGCGCTGATTGCCGGTCCTTGCCAGATGGAAAGCCGTCAGCATGCGTTTGACATGGCGGGACGCTTGAAAGAACAGACCGACAAACTCGGCATTGGTTTGGTTTATAAATCCAGCTTTGACAAAGCCAACCGCACATCATTGAGTGGCAAGCGTGGTATTGGCCTTGAAACAGCGCTGGAAGTGTTCGCTGATCTCAAAAAAGAATATAATTTTCCGGTTCTGAGCGATGTTCACACCGAAGAGCAATGCGCGCTGGTGGCTGATGTCATCGACGTTTTACAAATCCCTGCTTTTTTGTGCCGACAGACAGATCTGTTGATTGCAGCTGCCAAAACCGGCCGTGCCGTCAATGTTAAAAAAGGCCAGTTTTTGGCACCTTGGGACATGAAGAATGTGCTGGCGAAAGTGACAGAAAGCGGCAATCCGAATGTGATGGCCTGTGAACGCGGTGCATCATTTGGCTATAATACGCTGGTGTCCGATATGCGCTCACTGCCGATTATGGCGAATTTTGGTTCGCCGGTCATTTTTGATGCAACCCATTCCGTTCAGCAGCCGGGCGGTCAGGGTGGTTCATCGGGTGGGCAGCGCGAATTTGTTGAAACATTGGCGCGTGCCGCTGTTGCCGTTGGGGTGGCTGGCGTCTTTATCGAGACCCATGAAGATCCGGACAATGCGCCGTCAGATGGCCCGAATATGGTGCAGATCGACAATATGCCGGCTTTGCTTGAAACTTTGATGGCATTTGATCGTCTGGCCAAAGGTTTGTGACTTTACTGCTATATTATTTCAGGCTTTTGCCCTGTGGAAGGGTGCGGTAATGTTTTACACGCACTCCCAGTTAGCATAAGTAGAACGGGTCAATCCGTATGCTCGTTACGGGCGTCAGATAAATTGGGTTTTGAGGCATGACTGATCAGGGCATCAGCCATGCAGGTGGTTTGCAAAAAGTGGAAGGACGAAGTCTCTATGACTGCGATTATTGATATTGTCGGCCGCGAAATTCTGGATAGCCGTGGCAATCCGACTGTTGAAGTTGATGTGTTGCTGGAAGATGGCGCGTTTGGCCGTGCAGCCGTTCCTTCCGGTGCATCCACCGGTGCGCATGAAGCGGTTGAACTGCGCGATGGCGGCAGCCGCTATCAGGGCAAAGGCGTTGAAAAGGCTGTTGCTGCGGTTAATGGTCAGATTTTTGACGTGCTCGCCGGTATGGATGCTGAAAACCAGATCCATATTGACCAGACTTTGATTGATCTTGACGGCACTGCCAATAAAAGCAATCTCGGCGCCAATGCGATCCTTGGTGTGTCATTGGCCGTTGCCAAAGCTGCCGCACAGTCATGCGATCTGCCTCTTTACCGCTATGTCGGTGGTGCAAATGCCCACATTCTGCCAGTGCCGATGATGAACATCATTAATGGTGGCGCACATGCGGACAATCCGATTGATTTTCAGGAATTCATGATTCTGCCGGTTGGCGCGAATTCGATGCGTGAAGCTGTTCGTTATGGCGCAGAAGTATTTCACACCCTGAAATCCCGCCTCAAAAAGGCTGGTCACAATACCAATGTGGGTGACGAGGGTGGCTTTGCGCCTAATCTGCTTTCTGCTGAAGCTGCGCTTGATTTCGTGATGGAATCAATCACGCAGGCTGGCTTCAAGCCGGGCGAAGAAATCGCTATCGGCCTTGATTGCGCCGCGACGGAATTCTTCAAAGACGGTAATTACGTTTATGAAGGTGAAGGCCAAACCCGTGATCCGCGCACGCAGGCTGAATATCTGGCCAAACTGGTTGGTGCTTATCCGATTGTAACCATTGAAGATGGTATGAGCGAAGACGACTGGGAAGGTTGGAAATACCTGACTGAACTCGTCGGCACCAAAACCCAGCTCGTTGGCGATGACCTGTTCGTGACCAACTCCGCACGTCTGCGTGATGGTATCAAAATGGGCGTTGCCAACTCGATTCTGGTCAAAGTGAACCAGATCGGTACCTTGTCAGAGACTTTGGATGCGGTTGAAACCGCTCATAAGGCTGGTTACACAGCTGTGATGTCGCACCGCTCCGGTGAAACAGAAGATTCTACCATTGCGGATCTCGCTGTTGCCACCAATTGTGGCCAGATCAAAACCGGCTCACTGGCGCGTTCAGACCGTACCGCAAAATACAACCAGCTTATCCGTATTGAAGAAGAACTGGGCTTGCAGGCACGCTATGCCGGCCGTTCGGCACTGAAGTTCCTTTAATACAGTTGTAGCGCGGTGAGGTCACAACTTCATCGCTTATGAAACATGAGGGCGGGGCAGCAATGCTCCGCTTTTTTATATTTAGAGCATAATTTCTTAAATTTGGAGCAGCTTAACGTGAAAACATGATCTGGTTTCAATGGGTTATTGTGATCTTTGAGTATCAAGTCTGGTGCACGGCGCTCTAATAAAGTTTTGGTTGCGCTGCCTTTGAGTAAGGCTCTGTTAAGCAAAATAATGTTTATTGTTAAAATCAGAATGCGGATGGATTTCGTGCAGCCTTGTATTGGGTGCGCCACCGTTTTTCTGATGCCGCCGCACAATTTTATCAGCGGTGTTGGACGATGTTGCGCGTAAAATGAGTGATAGGGCCTTTTTGAGACGTTTCGACGGAAACTTAAAAAGGCTCAAAGGATGTGTTGAGTATGTGGACCAAGCAAAAGCGTAAGTCTATTCGGGGACGATTTGTGTTGCCGTTGCTGGCCACTGCTTTCTTGTCTTATTTTGGTTTTCACGCCTATCACGGCGAATATGGCATCGATTCAAGTGCGCGGTTGCAGCAGCAAGTGAGCCTTCTTACGGTCGAGCTAGATGAGCTGACCCATGAGCGTCGTGCAATGGAAAGACGCGTCTCGCTTTTGCGTGATGGCTCCATTGAAAAGGATATGCTTGACGAACAGGCGCGACGCGCGCTTAATCTCTCTCATGAAAATGAACTGACGATAATTATTTCTCGTGAAGATGCGTCTGATTAACTGAAAAATGGTTAATAGTCTTTTTAATGAGTGAAATTAAAGACTTAATAACATAGCTGCTATGCCCCCCATGCATATTGTAACTTGTTTGACACCCGTTTAAGGTTATTTCAGAAAGACAATAGGGAGCAAATTATGGCATCGAGGGCTAACAAGGCGCCTGTGACCAAATCACAGTCGGCTTCAAACACTGCACCTAAGACCCCCAAGCCTGCTGATTTCACTAAAGAACAAGAAATGAGCAGCTATCGCGAAATGTTGTTGATTCGACGCTTCGAAGAAAAAGCCGGTCAGCTTTACGGTATGGGTCTGATCGGTGGTTTCTGCCATCTCTATATCGGACAGGAAGCTGTCGTTGTTGGTATGCAGATGGCGCAGAAGGAAGGTGATCAGGTTATCACCGCCTATCGCGATCACGGACATATGCTGGCAACAGGCATGAGCGCCCGCGGCGTGATGGCTGAACTGACCGGACGTCGTGGCGGCTTGTCGAAAGGCAAGGGCGGCTCGATGCACATGTTCTCGAAAGAGAAGCATTTCTATGGCGGCCACGGTATCGTTGGTGCGCAGGTGCCATTGGGCGCAGGTCTGGCTTTTGCCAACCGTTATCGCGGCAATGACAATGTATCCCTGACTTATTTCGGCGACGGCGCTTCCAATCAGGGCCAGGTCTACGAAACATTCAATATGGCAAAGCTTTGGAATTTGCCGGTTGTCTTCATCATTGAAAATAACCGCTATGCAATGGGTACATCGGTGACCCGTTCTTCTGCGGAAACAGATTTCTCCAAGCGCGGCTCGTCTTTCAACATTCCTGGTATTCAGGTTGATGGTATGGATGTGCGCGCGGTGAATGCGGCTGCTGAAATGGCGCTCGAATGGGCACGTTCGGGCAAAGGTCCGATCATTCTTGATATGCAGACCTACCGCTATCGCGGCCACTCCATGTCCGATCCGGCAAAATACCGCTCGAAGGAAGAAGTTCAGAAGATACGTGCCGAGCACGATCCGATTGAACAGGTCAGGCAGCGTTTGCTTGAAAAAGGCTGGGCAACCGAAGAAGAGCTGAAAAATATCGATAAGGAAGTGCGTGAAATCGTTGCCGATTCGGCTGATTTTGCGACGCACGATCCGGAGCCGGATGTATCCGAGCTCTACACAGATATTTTGCTTTGATTCGAGGAAGGTGTAGAAATGCCTGTAGAAATTCTCATGCCCGCCCTTTCTCCGACAATGGAAGAAGGCAAGCTCTCCAAATGGTTGGTGAAAGAAGGCGATAAAGTTACCTCCGGTGACATTCTGGCCGAAATCGAAACCGACAAGGCAACAATGGAAGTTGAAGCTGTTGACGAAGGCACCATTGGCAAGCTCGTGGTTGCTGAAGGCACCGAGGGTGTCAAAGTGAACTCCGTGATCGCAGTTCTGCTTGGCGACGGCGAAAGCGCCGAAGATGCAAGCGCATCTGCTGCTCCGGCTGCGGCTGCGGCTGAGGCACCTGCCGCGACTGTGTCTGCAACTGCTGCTGCAACACCACAGGCGCCTGTTCTGGATGTTGCCAATGATCCGGATATTCCGGCTGGTACCAAGATGGTTTCGACCACTGTTCGTGAAGCATTGCGCGATGCAATGGCGGAAGAAATGCGCCGCGACCCTAACGTATTCGTGATGGGTGAAGAAGTTGCTGAATATCAGGGTGCTTATAAAGTAACCCAAGGCCTTCTCGACGAATTCGGCGATAAGCGCGTGGTTGATACACCAATTACCGAACATGGCTTTGCCGGTATCGGTGTCGGTGCAGCATTTGCCGGTCTGCGTCCGATCGTTGAATTCATGACCTTCAACTTTGCGATGCAGGCAATTGACCAGATCGTAAACTCGGCTGCCAAGACACTTTATATGTCCGGTGGTCAGATGGGTGCGCCTATGGTGTTCCGCGGTCCAAGTGGTGCAGCTGCCCGCGTTGGTGCCCAGCACTCCCAGTGCTATGCAGCATGGTACAGCCATATTCCGGGCCTTAAAGTTGTGATGCCTTATTCGGCAGCTGATGCTAAAGGCTTGCTGAAAGCGGCGATCCGCGATCCAAATCCGGTTGTGTTCCTGGAAAACGAAATTCTCTACGGTCAGCATTTCGATGTGCCGGATATGGAAGATTTCGTACTGCCAATCGGTAAGGCACGTATCCACAAGGTTGGTAGCGATGCAACGATCGTATCCTTTGGTATCGGTATGACCTATGCGATCAAAGCTGCCGAGCAGCTGGCCGCGGAAGGTATTGATGTGGAGATCATTGATCTGCGCACCATTCGTCCGATGGATATTCCAACCGTGATTGAATCGGTCAAGAAGACCGGTCGTCTGGTAACCGTTGAAGAAGGCTTCCCGCAGTCATCCGTTGGTACGGAAATTGCCGCCCGTGTGATGCAGCAGGCATTTGATTATCTCGATGCGCCAATCATGACCATCGCAGGTAAAGATGTGCCGATGCCATATGCAGCGAATTTGGAAAAACTGGCTCTGCCAAGTGTGGCGGAAGTTGTCGAGGCGGTGAAAGCCGTCACATACACCGCCTGAGGAGGCTCTTAGGACATGCCGATTAAAATCACCATGCCTGCGCTTTCCCCAACCATGGAAGAGGGCAACCTCTCCAAATGGTTGGTCAAGGAAGGCGACAAGGTATCGTCCGGCGATGTGATCGCCGAGATCGAAACCGATAAAGCAACGATGGAAGTCGAAGCTGTTGATGAAGGTGTTGTGGCCAAGCTGATGGTTCCGGCCGGCACCGAAGGTGTGAAGGTCAATGCGGTTATCGCCATCCTTGCCGAAGAAGGTGAAGATGTAGCGGAAGCTGCAAAGGGCGGCGATGCTGCGCCAGCTCCAGCAGCAACTCCAGAACCGGCAGCAACTCCAGAACCGGCCGCTGCATCGAAAGCAGAAGCACCAAAGGCCGAAGCTGCACCACAACAGCCTGCACCAGTTGCATCAACAGGTGAGCGCGTTTTTGCTTCACCGCTTGCACGCCGTATTGCTAAAGAAGCCGGTCTTGATATTGCTGACGTGACAGGTAGTGGTCCGCGTGGCCGTATCATCCAGAAGGATGTGGAAAAAGCATTAAGCTCCGGTGCAACAAAAGCACCAAGTGCTGCTCAGGCACCTGCTGCTGCTCCGCAGGGTATGTCGGATGAAACCGTTCTCAAATTGTTTGAGGAAGGTTCATATGATGTGGTTCCACATGACGGTATGCGTAAAGTTATTGCGCGCCGCCTGATGGAATCGAAGCTGACAGTGCCGCATTTCTACCTGACCATTGATTGTAATCTGGATGCATTGCTAGCATTGCGCAGTGAAATCAACGCGTCGGCACCGCTGGTTAAAACCGAAAAGGGCGAAGTGCCTGCTTACAAGCTTTCCGTCAATGACATGGTTATCAAGGCAACTGCACTTGCGCTGCGAGATGTGCCGGATGCCAACGTATCATGGACAGATAGCGGCATGATCGTGCACAAGCATGCGGATGTTGGTGTTGCTGTTTCCATTCCGGGCGGTCTGATCACGCCGATCGTTCGCAATGCAGAAATCAAAACCCTGTCGGTCATTTCCAATGAAATGAAAGACTTGGCCAAGCGCGCCCGTGACCGCAAGCTGAAGCCTGAAGAATATCAGGGCGGCAGCACTTCGGTGTCAAACCTTGGTATGTTCGGCGTGAAAGACTTTGCGGCCATCATCAATCCGCCACATGCAACTATCTTTGCAGTGGGCGCTGGTGAACAGCGTGCAATCGTTGAAAACGGCGAAGTGAAAGTGGCAACTGTCATGTCCGTGACATTGTCGACCGATCACCGCGCTGTTGACGGTGCATTGGCTGCCGAACTTGCTCAGGCCTTCAAGCGCCGCATCGAAAATCCGATGGGCATGCTGGTATAAGCATTAAAATCAGTGCTGCGCTTTGGAAAATACTCATAAGCGCAGCACCGGAGACGCTTTGATGACACAACAAATTTCCATCCGTCCGGCGCATAAACGTGATGCGGCAGAGATCGCCATTCTGGTTGATCTGTCGTCGCATGGTTTTGCCAGTTGGATTTGGAACAAGGCTGTGTTGGAAGGCGAAGCCGATACGCCATTGGAATATGGTGCATGGGCACTGGCGCAAGCTGGATCAGAGGGTTGGGAGAACACCGCTATAGCGGAAGTTGACTATGAAACAGCCGGTCTTTCAGTGGGTTATACGATTGAGGCCGGTATTCTCGATCAGGAAGCCGATCATCCGGTTTTTGCGCCTTTGCTGCAATTGCAACAGCAAATGATCGGCCATCGTTTTATTGACAGTGTGGGCGTTTATAAGCGCTTTCGCGGCAAGGGACTTGGCCGGTTGCTGGTGGCACATGAGATTGAGCAGGCTGAAAAGCAAGGCAATATTGCTGCCAGCCTGATTACGGAAAGCGACAATCATGCGGCACTTTCCCTCTACAAATCAATGAATTTCAAGGAAGTCAGCAGGCTCGCTCAGGTGCCGCACTTCGAAGATTGTAACAAACACGACTGGGTGTTTTTGACCCGCAGCGTGATGTGAACAAAGGCAGGAACGATATGGCCGACATTTATGATGTGATTGTTATCGGATCTGGCCCTGGCGGCTATGTAACTGCGATCCGCGCAGCTCAGTTGGGTTTGAAAACCGCAATCGTTGAGCGCGAACATTTGGGCGGTATCTGCCTCAACTGGGGGTGTATCCCGACCAAAGCTTTGTTGCGTTCTGCTGAAGTGCTGCACTTAGGCGAAAATGCCAAAGATTACGGCCTTGTGCTCGATGGCAAGATTTCAGCCGATGTTAAGGCTGTTGTTGACCGTTCACGCGGGGTTTCTGCGCGTTTGAACGGCGGCATTTCTTATTTGATGAAGAAAAACAAGATCGATGTGATCTGGGGCGAAGCCAAGCTTGAAAAAGCAGCTTCCGGCAACAACCCTGTTGAAATTTCTGTTGGTAAAAGCACCAAAGTGCCGATGCAGCCACAGCATCCAGCACCAAAGGGTGTGCTTGGTGAAGGCAAATATCAGGCCAAGCATGTGATCGTTGCAACCGGTGCTCGTCCGCGTGCATTGCCGGGTATCGAGCCGGACGGCAAGCTGATCTGGACCTATTTTGAGGCTATGGTGCCGCAAGAATTCCCTAAAACCATGCTCGTTATGGGTTCCGGTGCGATCGGTATCGAATTTGCTTCTTTCTACCATGATATGGGCGTTGATGTGACAGTGGTTGAGCTGATGTCACAGATCATGCCGGTGGAAGATGTGGAAATCTCTACATTTGCGCGCAAGCGTTTGGAAAAGCGCGGGCTTAAAATCATTACTGATGCCAAGGTTTCAAAAGTCGAGAAGGGCACCAATAATGTGACTGCTCATATCGAAACCAAAGACGGCAAAGTGCAGACCTTGACCGTTGACCGGATGATTTCGGCGGTTGGTGTGCAGGGCAATATCGAGAATCTCGGCCTTGAAAAGCTTGGCGTTAAAACAGACCGCGGTTGCGTGGTGATTGACGGTTTCGGTAAAACCAATGTGGCTGGTATTTATGCGATTGGTGACGTAGCAGGCCCACCAATGCTGGCACACAAGGCCGAGCATGAAGGTGTTATCTGCGTTGAGAAAATTGCCGGTGTGCCAAATGTACACCCACTTGATAAAAGCATGATCCCAGGCTGCACCTATTGCAACCCGCAAGTAGCATCCGTTGGTTTGACCGAAGCCAAAGCCAAAGAGCAGGGCTATGATATCCGCGTTGGCCGCTATCAGTTTGCCGCCAATGGTAAAGCTATTGCATTGGGCGAAGATCAGGGCATGGTTAAAACCATCTTTGATAAGAAAACCGGTCAGTTGCTTGGTGCCCATATGGTTGGTGCGGAAGTCACCGAGCTTATTCAGGGCTTTGTGATTGCCATGAATTTGGAAACCACCGAAGAAGAACTGATGCACTCAGTCTTCCCGCATCCGACCTTGTCAGAAATGATGAAGGAAAGCGTGCTGGATGCCTATGGCAAAGTGTTGAACGCTTAATAACGCAGGAGAAGCGCTATTCCGCTTATTAAAAACGGCCATCCGTGGCGTGCTATGGCATGGCCGATATTGAAATGGGCAACAGTCATCGGTCTGGCACTGGGATTTGGTGCGGGGACCTTGAGTATGCTGTCCGGCAATATTATATCGATGAACGGAACGGCGCTTTCCGGTTGGTACGGCGTTTGGTCGCTGACACTGGCACTTGGAATTGGTGGATTTTTCTTTGGTCTGATTGGCGCATTATTGGTGCGCGCAATCGGTATTGCTGCCGAAAAGTGAGGAAAAGCCGATGGAAAATCAATTAGTTGTTTTTGATGGCTATGGGTTTTTCGGCACGCTGCTGATCGGCTTTCTGGCAGGCTATATCGCCAATAAAGCAATGAAGCGAAACTATGGATTCCTGATCAGTATTCTGTTAGGGATCGCCGGAGCATTTGTGGGTACGGCATTGGCGCAAGCTTTGTCGTTTCAGGTTTGGGGTTTTGCCGGCAATTTGATTGCCGCAACCGCAGGTGCCATTATTATTCTTTGGTTTTTTGATCTGTTGAACGGTCAACGGTCAAAATAGAGGACAGGCAGGATTTAACTTATGGTCACAGTTCTTGATACGGTTGCCAGAGACATGCGTCCGCGCCATCCTGAGAAGGCGCATCGTCCGGATAATGTCATTCTGAAAAAACCGGATTGGATCCGCGTTAAAGCGCCTGTTACCAAAGGCTATAATGAAACACGCGAGATTGTCCGCTCGCACAAGCTGGTGACGGTTTGTGAAGAAGCTGGTTGCCCGAATATCGGCGAATGCTGGGACAAGAAACACGCAACTTTCATGATTATGGGTGAAATCTGCACCCGTGCCTGTGCTTTCTGTAATGTTGCAACCGGTATTCCTAAAGCGCTTGACCGCAGTGAGCCAGCCAGTGTTGCCAAGGCCGTGAAAGAGATGGGCTTGAAGCATGTGGTGATCACGTCTGTTGACCGTGATGATCTGGCGGATGGCGGCGCACAGCATTTTGCCGAAGTGATCCATGCCATTCGTGAAGCCGCACCTGGCACGACCATTGAAATTCTGACACCGGATTTCCTGCGCAAAGAAGGCGCATTGGAAATTGTGGTTAAGGCGCGTCCTGATGTATTCAACCATAATCTGGAAACAGTGCCGTCGAAATATCTGAAAGTGCGCCCGGGTGCGCGTTATTTCCACTCCATTCGCTTACTTCAGCGCGTCAAGGAACTGGATCCGACCATTTTCACCAAATCCGGCATCATGGTTGGTTTGGGTGAAGAGCGTAATGAAATTTTGCAATTGATGGATGATTTGCGTTCTGCTGACGTGGATTTCATGACCATCGGTCAGTATTTACAGCCAACCCGCAAGCACCATCCGGTCATCCGTTTTGTGAAGCCTGATGAATTTAAGTCGTTTGAAACCATTGGCCGTACCAAAGGCTTCTTGCTGGTTGCATCAAGCCCGTTGACCCGTTCCTCGCACCATGCGGGTGATGATTTTGCGAAACTGAAAGCTGCGCGTGAAGCGCAGGTGATGGCGCGAGTATAAGAACCGCATGCCGAGTTTTACCAATACACGGCGCGTCGCGCATCGCGCCGAAAACATGTTCAAGCTGGTTGCGGATGTGGAGAGCTATCCGCAATTTCTGCCGATGTGTGAAGCGCTGACCATCCGTTCGCGCAAAGAACGTGATGGCAAAGCCTTGCTGATCGCCGATATGACGGTGGGCTATAAACTTATTCGCGAAACATTCACCAGTCAGGTTTTACTCAAACCGGACGAGAATGTGATTGAGGTCAAATATATTGACGGGCCATTCCGCTATCTGGATAACCGCTGGACATTTATTCCGGTGGGCGATGGCGAAGCATGTGATGTCGAGTTCTTCATCGATTATGAGTTTAAAAGCCGCACACTCGGGCTTTTGATGGGCTCAATGTTTGATCTGGCATTCCGCAAATTTTCGGAAGCCTTTGAAAAGCGTGCCGATCAGATTTTTAAAGCTTGATCAGTCTTTCTCGCTGATATTTTCCAAGACTAAATCAAGTGCTGCCAGCACGGTCAAATGCCGGATTTCTGCGCGCGTTTTGTCGGTACCAAAGCGGCATTCACGGTGTAAAATAGTGTCTTTGCCATGAATGGCACTGGCAATATGAACAAGGCCGACCGGCTTTTCATCTGAACCGCCAGCAGGGCCAGCAACGCCCGTTACGGCAACGCTCACACTCGCATCGGAATTTTTCAATGCGCCTTTTGCCATGCTAAGTGCTACTTCTTTGGAAACCGCACCTTTATCGTCAATAAGTGCTGCGGGTACGCCAATCATCGCGGTTTTGGCCGCATTGGAATAGGTGATAAAGCCGCGATCAACGACATCTGATGAACCGGCAATATCGGTAAGGCTGGCACTAATCATGCCGCCAGTGCAGGATTCAGCCGTTGCCAGCATGAGGCCTGCTTTGCGGCAGGCTTCCAAAACTTTAATAGCTTTGCTTTCTGCGATCAATTCACTCATGAGATTTTCTCGCTGGCGGGCACTTCACCGGGATAGACGACAGTTGCGGTAACAAGTGCTGCGATACCTTCACCGCGGCCTAAAAAACCGAGCTTTTCATTGGTGGTGGCTTTAACCGAAATACGATCTGCACTGATCTTGAGAATTTTGGCGAGTCTCTCTGTCATGGCAGGGCGGTGCGGGCCGATCTTTGGCTCTTCGCAGATCAGTGTCACATCCGTGTTGGTGATACGACCGCCTGCTTCACGCACCAATTTCACCGCAAATTCGAGGAAAATATGCGATGCAGCACCTTTCCATTGCGGGTCGGATGGCGGAAAATGCGTGCCGATATCGCCAGCACCACGGGTTGCAAGCAGCGCATCGGTGAGGGCATGAAAACCAACATCGGCATCGGAGTGACCGGAGAGCTTTTTATCAAACGGAATTTCAACACCGCATAAAGTGACAAAATCCCCTTCTTCAAAGGCATGCACATCATAGCCATTGCCGGTGCGCACATCAGGAAAAAAACCTTGCGCATTGTTCAAGCGTTGGTTGGCCATTTCAATATCCTTTGCCCATGTCAGTTTGGTGTTGTCGGCGGAGCCTTCAATGATAGTTACATCCAGCCCGTGCCATTCGGCAATGGCGGCATCATCGGTAAAATTGGTCAAACCTGCTTTGAGCGCTTTACTATGGGCTTCAAAAATTGGTGCATAAGGAAAGGCTTGCGGGGTTTGGGCGGCATAGAGGCCAGCGCGCGGCACGGTTTTTTGTACCATGCCATTTGTATCCGCTTGTTTCAGCGTGTCGGAAACAGCAAGGGCTGGTAATACGCCGCTTGAAGGCGACAGATTGGCCATGATGCGGGCGAGCAAATCTTGGGTCACGAATGGGCGCACGCCATCATGGATCATCACATAATCAGGCTTATCAACTTCCAGTGCCAAAAGGCCAAGTTGCGTTGATTCCTGACGGGTCGGGCCACCGGTCACAGTGATGATGCGCGGATCTGCCAACGGACAGGCTGCCTGATAAAGCGCTTTGTCATCGGCATGGATAACAACAACAATACGCGCAATCGCATCACATTGCAGAAATGTGGCCAGCGTGCGCATTAAAACTGCCTGATTTCCGATGTGACGGTATTGTTTCGGACCTTCAATGCTCTGTCCGGCGCGTTCTCCGCGTCCGGCAGCGACGACCACTGCTGCTGTTTTCAAAGTTGCATTGCCTTCAATTAAATTAAGCCTTTCCAGTGATTTAAAGCGGGAGGATAAAAAATGCCAGCCAATGAATGCATTAACTGCATTTCTGTGGGTGTTTTCTTGCGCATTAATAGTATATTGCTTAAATAATAGGCATTATAAAAATGCCTAAATAATAGGCAATTTCTTAAAGGGCTTTAAATGGCACTGCTGAATCACCCGATCTCTATTGCAGGTGTAGAACTGCCGAACCGTGTGTTTTTGGCTCCGATGTCGGGTGTGTCTGACTTGCCGTTCCGTCGTCGTGCGGCAGCAGCGGGCGCCGGTGTGGTGGTCTCGGAAATGGTGGCCAGTGCCGAACTTTGTGCACGTCATTCAGAAAGCATGTTGCGGCTGAATGGCGATGGCCTTGGCACCCATGTGGTGCAATTGGCCGGACGTGAAGCGCATTGGATGGGGGAGGCTGCCAAAATTGCTGAAGGCGAAGGTGCTGATATTATTGATATCAATATGGGCTGCCCTGCCAAGAAGGTGACGGGCGGTTATTCCGGCTCGGCTTTGATGCGTGATCTTGATCATGCAATGACACTGGTGGAGGCAACGGTTGCAGCCGTGAAAGTGCCTGTTACTTTAAAAATGCGCCTTGGATGGGATGAAAACAGCATCAATGCGCCTGAACTGGCACGGCGTGCTGAAGCCGCCGGTATTGCGATGATTACTGTGCATGGGCGCACCCGCAACCAGTTTTATGAAGGCCATGCCGATTGGGATGCGATTGCTGCTGTGCGGGCGGAAATCAAAGTGCCGCTGGTTGCCAATGGTGATGTGACCAGCACTGCGGATGCAGACGAGATTTTACGCCGCTCTGGCGCAGATGCGGTGATGGTCGGGCGTGCAAGCTATGGCCAGCCGTGGCTGGCGGGTGCCATTGCTACAAATGCGCGTAAGCAGTTTGCTGATAAAAATGAAATTTTATCTTATATTATAATGCATTACGAAGATATGTTGAAGCATTATGGTGACCGAACAGGCATTCGCCATTCGCGCAAGCACTTAGGCTGGTATCTTGATCGCCATATCGGTGATGCGCTTGTTCCGGCAGATCGCGCCAGCATTATGACGATGACTGATCCGGCACAAGTGATTGCTCAGCTCACCGATATTTTCAATAAATCCAATAAGATGGCGGCGTGACATGGACACTGTTCCTTTAAGCCTGCTTGTTCTTGATAATCTTAATCAGGCGATCTTGGTGCTCGATGGGCAAGATCATATTATTTATGCCAATCAGGAGGCAGAGGGTTTTTTCAAAAGCAGTGTGACGATGCTGCGCCGTCAGGAATTGGCACAGCTTTTACCTGTTGGCTCTCCATTGATGTCGATGGTGGCGCAATCGCGTGCGCGTGATGTGCCATTACAGGAAAACCGGCTTGATTTATCCTGCCCACGTTTGGGTGATGATAAAATTAGCGATATTTACATGCGTCCGCTGGCCGAAATGCCGATGCATATGCTGCTTGTTTTTAAAGAGAAAACACTGGCTGAAAAGATCGAGCGGCAATTGTCTTATCGGGGTGCTGCCCAATCGGTCACTGGTTTGGCTTCGATGTTGGCGCATGAAATTAAAAACCCGCTGTCAGGTATCCGTGGTGCCGCGCAATTGCTCGAAACAGTGGTAGAGTCGGATGATCAGGCGCTGGCCGTTCTCATCCGCGACGAAGCTGACCGGATTGTCAAACTTGTTGACCGGATGGAGGTTTTCTCCGACGAACGGCCGGTGGAAAAAGCGCCGGTCAATATTCATAATATTCTCAGCCATGTGCGCTCATTGGCGGTGCACGGCTTTGCCAAGCATATTCATTTTAATGAGGATTATGATCCTTCGCTGCCACCGGTTTTTGCCAATCACGATCAGTTAGTACAAGTGATTCTCAATCTCGTTAAAAATGCAGCTGAAGCCATTGGTAAACGTGGTGACGGCGAGATTATTTTAAGAAGCACTTATAAGCCAGGGTTGCATTTTGTGGAGATGCAAAAGCACCAGAAAATTGCTCCCAGAGTTGCATTGCCATTGGAATTCAGCGTCACTGATAATGGTGGCGGTGTGCCTGCTGATATGATGCCGCATTTGTTTGATCCGTTTATTACCGGCAAAACCAACGGGTCTGGCTTGGGGCTGGCGCTGGTTGCAAAAATCGTGGGAGACCATGGTGGCGTGATTGAATGCGACAGCCAGAGCGGACGCACTATTTTTCGTATTTTAATGCCGATGTGGACAGGTGAAAACATCAAAAATCAGCGCAGTGAGGGGCAAAAATGAGTGATAAAGATCATCTGAATACAATCATTGTTGCAGATGATGACGGTGCGATCCGGACAGTTTTAAACCATGCTCTGACCCGTGCCGGTTACCGCGTTTTACTGGCAGAGAACGCCGATGCACTGTGGCAATTAATGCTGGCCGGTGAGGGAGATTTGGTGATCACCGATGTGGTGATGCCGGATGAAAACGTGTTTGATGTTATCCCGCGCATTAAAACTTTGCGGCCTGATTTGCCGATTGTGGTGATGAGTGCACAAAATACCTTCATGACGGCGGTGCAGGCGAATGAAGCCGGTGCTTATGAATATTTGCCAAAGCCTTTTGATTTGAACGAATTATTGCAGGTGGTCGAGCGCGCATTGGCAATGAAGGCGCAAAAACTGAGCGCTGATGCAAATGATGAAGCCGCTGAACAAATGCCGCTGGTGGGGCGCTCCCAAGCCATGCAGGAGGTTTACCGTGTTGTGGCGCGGATGATGCCGTCCGATTTGACGGTTTTAATTACCGGTGAGTCAGGCACGGGCAAGGAACTGATTGCACGTGCACTGCATGATTTTGGCCGGCGTTCCAAAGCGCCTTTTGTGGCGGTTAATATGGCGGCCATTCCGCGCGATTTGATTGAATCCGAGTTGTTTGGCCATGAAAAAGGGGCATTTACCGGAGCTTTTCAGCGTGCCAGCGGCCGTTTTGAACAAGCGGAAGGCGGTACATTGTTTTTGGATGAAATCGGCGATATGCCGATGGAGGCGCAAACGCGTTTGTTACGCGTGTTGCAGCAGGGTGAATATACGTCTGTCGGCGGGCACAAGCCGATTAAAACCAATGTACGCATTGTGGCAGCGACCAATCAGAATTTGCTGCATTTGATGAGCTGTAATCTTTTTCGAGAAGATCTTTATTACCGGCTGAATGTGGTGCCGCTAAAAGTACCGAGCCTGCGCGAGCGGCGAGACGATATTCCTGATTTGATCCGGCATTTTTTCCGGCTCGGACGCACGCAAAATCTCGAAGAAAAGCAGATATCTTCTCAAGCTATGACCTTGCTGCAAAAGCACAATTGGCCCGGCAATGTACGCGAATTGGAAAACCTGGTGCGCCGTCTAAGCGTGCTTTATCCGCAAAATGAAATCGGCGAAGATGTGATTAAGGCGGAACTGAGCGCAGGTGTTGCGGGGCAGGGTATTGCTGCATTTGACGGGGACACCGGAGCGGTCAATTTTTCCGAACTTTTAGAGCGGCATATGCAGGCTTTCTTTGATGATGGCTTACCGGAAAGCGGACTTTATCAACGTGTTTTGGAAGAGCTGGAGCGTCCGTTGATTGCTGCCTGTTTGACTGCGACCCGCGGTAATCAAATCAAAGCGGCAGAGGTGCTCGGGCTTAACCGCAATACATTGCGGAAAAAAATTCGTGATCTGGATATCGATATTTATCGTGAAAACGGAGCTGAATAATTCAAAAAGCGTTTTTTCTACAAAGCGGCTCTTCTGAAGAGAATCATTCTTTTAAAATGAGTCGAACGTCATCCTTATGATTCCATCACTATTTAGAGCGCTGCTGTTTGCAACTCTGCTAAGCTTTGTATAGGTACGCGCAATAAAATTACAAAAAACAAACTTATCAACGCAAAGCTCCATTTTGGGGTTGCGTTTTGTTTTTGATAATCCTATAAAAACAGTGTCATTAAGAGGTTTATGTGTAACTCCTTGTTAAATAAGGAGATTGTACATTTACCTCATTTTGCAATGCACGTATTGCATGAGTTTAAAATATCGCTTCGGCGGAATTTGAATAAAAAAAAGCAAGGCTTTCGCCTTGCTATTAAATTCGCGCCCGATCTGTATCCGTTTCCGGCGGCTGCGATGACCGCGCCTAGATCAATCCTCCCAAGACTTTGACCGCGTAGTAAGAGTAGTTTGTTCTACTCCCTCAGTTGTATTTAGAAATTAGCCCACATTTTCATGTTTGTCACGGAAAATCTTTAGTAGTGTCACATTTTAGACATGATTAAACTATGATGCGGCTTATGCACAAGATATTAGCATTCGCTTAAATTGTGTTTATTCAAATAGTTGATCAGCTTTATAAGCATAGAGCCAATCAAGATCGCTAAGCAGGCTTTCCGGGGAGCGCAATTTGAAAACCAGATTGCGCGCAAGGGCTATAGGCCCGCTGGCATTATAAACAAATTTATTGAATGCGCCGCGTTTGGCGACAGCTTCTATGCGTTTCAATCGCGTGGCATTATAAGTTTTAAGCGCTAGCGGCCACTGTTTTTGATCTGGTGATAAATGAGCCGCAAGACTGAAGGCATCTTCAATCGCCATTGCAGCGCCTTGGGCGGCAAATGGGGTGACGGCATGGGACGCGTCACCCAGCAGTACAAAACGGTTGCTGATGACAAAATGCGGTTCTGCCATTTGGAAAAGCGGCCAGTAAGTCCATTGTATATTTTGTGCAATAATATCGCGAATGGCCGGATGCCAGTTTTGATATTCTGTGATGAGTTTTTGATGGTCGCCAACTTTGTCCCAGCTTTTATCGCTGACCTGACCGCGCGTAATGGCGACAAAATTATAGGCACTACCTGCTTTAACCGGATAGGCGATGAAATGACGATCTGCGCCAAGCCATGCAGAGACCGCAGTTTGTTGATTGATGGCTTTTGAAAAACTTTGCGGCAGCGCTGCTTTATCAACCGATAAACGCCAGGCAATATGGCCGCTGAATTCCGGTGCTTTTAATGGATGGCGCAGTTTAGACCAGACACCATCACAGCCAAGCAGCAGGGCACCTTCAATTTTGGCCTCTTTGTTACCATCACGGATGCTAACGCTGATACTATTTTCATGTTCTTGAAATTGAACTGCTTCACAGCCAAGCCTGATGGTAATATCGGGATTTTCCTGACAGGCGCTTAACAAGGCTGATTGCAAATCGGCACGGTGGCACACCACATAAGGCGCACCCCATCGATGCGTGGCCGCATCCAAAGACATCGACGTTAATGTTTTAGCGCTTTTACCGTCTAAGAGCAGCAGGGCTTTTGGTGTGACCGCAGAAAGCGCCAATTTTTCCATCACGCCAAGGCGCTGAAGCAGCCTTGTCGCATTGGGTGCCAGTTGCAGGCCGGCACCGACTTCGGAAAATTCCACCGCTTTATCAAAAAGACAAACGGAAAAACCTTTATGCGCAAAAGCCAGTGCTGCTGTTAGGCCGGCAACGCCGCCACCGGCAATAAGAACAGTTGGTTTTGCACTGTCTGTCATTTGTATTGATATTGCTGTTTAAGCAACCTTTGCCGCATCGCTTACATAAGCGCAGCCAGCCGGAATGGTGGTGGTCGCATCAAGCTTGTTGTTATAGCGATAATGGGTCGAGCAATAAGGGCAAACAGCTTCGGCATCTGCGCCCATATCGATAAAGACATGCGGATGATCAAATGGCGGATTGGCACCAACGCACATAAATTCCTTAACACCGATTTCAATAGCACGATGGCCGTCGCTGTTTTGAAAGTGAGGGATGATATGATCTGACATTGCTGGCTCCGTTGTTTTAACCACGGTCATGATAAAGTCTGTTGCTTGCCTGTAACCTGCTTGTAACCCGCCTGCAACCAGGTTGACTTGTTTTGGTAAGCGATTTTATCTCTTCTAACTATTATTTGTTATTTTTGCTATAAAACTGTCATATGAAATGTCCATAGGTTGCAAACATAACCCAAATCAGGTTGCAACGGGATGGTTAAATCATGAATGATACGACAGTGATGCAAAATTCGGAGCTGGACATGGTGAATTCTGCTGAAAGCGTCGTTGCGCAGGAACCGGTCTTACTGGCACATAGCCCGGCGAGATTTGTAAACCGGGAGTTTTCCTGGTTGCAGTTCAATCATCGGGTGCTGGAAGAGGCCTCCAACAAATGCCAGCCATTACTGGAGCGGGTGCGTTTTCTCTCAATTTCGGCTGCTAATCTGGACGAGTTTTTCATGGTGCGCATTGCAGGCCTTGCGGCACAAGTGCGCGAAGGTGTGGTGACACGTACGCCCGATGGCCGTACGCCGGAAGAACAGCTTGATTTTATATTATGCGAAGTGGGTAAATTACAGCATGCCCAGCAAGTTTGTCTGGCAAGCTTGCGTCAGGAATTGCTTGCGGAAAAGATCGAGATTGTCCGCCCCAATACGATGACCAAAAAAGAGCAGAAATGGCTTGAAATCCATTTTCAGGAAACGATCTTTCCGGTTCTCACTCCATTGTCGATTGATCCGGCGCATCCGTTTCCGTTTATCCCGAATTTGGGCTTTTCCATTGCGCTGCAATTGGTGCGCAAAAAAGACAAACACAATATGACGGCGCTTTTGCGTTTGCCGGTGGCACTAAAGCGCTTCATTCAATTGCCAACTGAGAAAAGCTACCGCTTCGTGACATTGGAAGACACTGTCAGCCTGTTCATCGGTAAGTTGTTCCCGGGTTATGAGGTGAACGAGGCAGGGACGTTCCGCATCATTCGTGACAGCGATATCGAATTGCAGGAAGAGGCGGAAGATCTGGTACGTTTGTTTGAAAGCGCGCTGAAACGTCGTCGTCATGGCGAAGTGATCCGCATTGAGTTTGATTCCGACATTTCGGAAAATTTACGCGATTTGGTTGGTCATGAACTTGGTGTTTCGCAAAAGCGCGTCAGTGTTTTGGAAGGTTTGCTGGCACTCAACACCATCTCGGAACTGATTAATGTTCCGCGCAATGACTTAAAATTTGTGACTTATAATCCACGCTTTCCGGAGCGCATTCGAGAACACGGCGGCAATTGCATGGCCGCTATTCGTGAAAAAGATATTATCGTCCACCATCCATATGAGTCGTTTGATGTGGTGGTGCAGTTCTTGCGCCAAGCAGCACAAGACCCTGATGTTTTGGCGATCAAGCAAACGCTTTACCGTACCTCCAATGACAGCCCGATCGTCCGCGCTTTAATCGATGCGGCAGAGGCCGGAAAATCTGTTACAGCTCTTGTTGAGTTGAAAGCCCGATTTGATGAAGAGGCCAATATTCGCTGGGCGCGTGATATGGAACGTGCGGGTGTGCAGGTGGTTTTTGGTTTTATCGATTGGAAAACACACTCCAAAATGTCGCTGGTGGTGCGTCGAGAAAATCAGAAATTGCGCACCTATGTGCATTTGGGCACCGGCAATTATCACCCTGTGACGGCTAAAGTGTATACCGATTTGTCGTTCTTTACCTCTGATCCGGTGATTGCAGGTGATGTCGCCAATATTTTCAATTTTATCACCGGTTATACGCAGCCATCCGACGAGATGCAGATTGCGATTTCGCCGTTGACTTTGCGCGGTCGTATCCTCAAACATATTGAGGATGAGATTGCTCACGCCAAAGCTGGGCGTAAAGGTTCAATCTGGATGAAGATGAATGCGCTGGTTGATCCGCAAATCATCGATGCGCTTTATCGGGCAAGTTCGGCAGATGTGCAAATCGAGCTGGTTGTGCGCGGTATTTGTTGTTTGCGTCCGGGCGTGCCCGGTTTGTCTGAGAATATCCGCGCCAAATCTATTGTCGGTCGTTTTTTAGAACACAGCCGGATATTCTGCTTTGGTAATGGTCATGAACTGCCCTCCGATCACGCTATCGTCTATATCGGCTCGGCCGATATGATGCCGCGTAATCTGGATCGCCGCGTTGAAACTTTGGTGCCGATTACCAATGCAACGGTGCATCAGCAGATTTTATCGCAGATCATGCTGGCCAATATTGTCGATAATCAGCAAAGTTATCAACTTCTGGCCGATGGGACCTCACGCCGGATAGAAACGGCAGAAGGCGAGGTGGCTTTCAACGCACAGGAATATTTCATGACGAATCCGAGCCTGTCGGGTCGTGGCAAGTCGCTCAAATCGTCTGCACCGCGCTTGATTGCGCTGCGAAAAAGGGTTCAAGCTGCCCAAGCTGCCCAAGCTGAAAGAACGCAAAGCTAATGTCCAACCCTCCGTCTGCTCAAGGGCGCCTTAAAGGTTTACGTCCGGTTGCTGTGATTGATATCGGATCCAACTCCATCCGCGTTGTGGTTTATGAAGGGGTGGTGCGTTCTCCGACCGTGCTGTTCAACGAAAAAATCCTGTGCGGACTGGGCAAGGGATTGGCCAAAACCGGACGGTTGAACGACAAGTCTGTGCAGGATGCTTTGAGGGCGCTCAAGCGTTTTCGGGCTCTGGCCGAGCAGGCGGGCGCTATTTCATTGCATGCGATTGCAACGGCTGCGGCGCGAGAAGCAGAAAACGGGCCGGATTTTATCGCACAGGCCGAAGCGATCCTCGGCCGCCATATTGAAGTGCTAACCGGCAAGGAAGAAGCAACCTATTCAGCTGATGGTGTGATTTCCGGCTTTTACAACCCGCATGGCATTACCGGCGACTTTGGTGGCGGTTCACTGGAACTGGTACAAGTGAGCGGCCATGATATTGGTGACGGTATTACCTTGCCGCTTGGTGGCCTGCGTTTGCAGGATATGTCGAACGATAATTTGGAAGAGGCCGCCAAAATTGCCCGTTCACATTTGGGCAAAGCTGATTTGCTCAAAAAAGCGCAAGGCCAGATTTTCTATGCGGTTGGGGGGACATGGCGTAACCTTGCCAAGCTTTATATGACATCGAAAAAATATCCGCTCAATGTCATGCATGGTTATGAAATTCCGCTGAAAGAAGCGCAGACTTTTTTAACGCGTGTGGCTAAAGGCGATGTCGACAAAATGCGCGGCATTGAAGCCGTCTCCAAAAATCGACGTCAATTGCTGGCTTTTGGTGCGACGGTGCTTTTGGAAGTGCTGCGCCGTATGAAACCTTCAAAGATTGTCTTTTCGGCGCTGGGTGTGCGTGAAGGCTATCTTTATTCACTCTTGCCTAAAAATGAGCAGCGGCTTGACCCGCTCTTGGCTTCTGCGGAAGAGCTCGCCATTTTGCGTTCCCGTTCGCCGCGTCATGCCCGCGAGCTTGCTGCTTGGACAACCCTTTCGCTGAACTCGCTAGGCTATGATGAAACCGAAGACGAGGGGCGTTATCGACAGGCTGCCTGTTTGTTGGCTGATATCAGTTGGCGCGCCCATCCCGATTATCGCGGCTCGCAGGCTTTAAACATTATCGCGCATAGTTCCTTTGGCGGCATTGATCATGCAGGGCGCTCATTCATGGCGCTTGCCAATTATTACCGCCATGAAGGCTTGGTGGATGATGATCTGGCGCCGGAAATTTTGACACTTGCAACACCGCGTCTGCGTGAAAGAGCCAGATTGCTTGGCGCTTTGCTGCGTGTTGTTTATCTATTGTCTGCATCCATGCCGGGCGTTATTCCACGTCTTTATTGGGTTGGGAGCGGCGATGAATATGCGCTGATGGTGCCGGCTGATCTGGCAGATCTTGTCTCGGATCGCCCGCTTGGCAGATTGCAACAATTGGCGAAAGTAACCGGCAAAAAGCTGTCATTTGAAATAGAAGTCGAGCTTGAAAAAGCTGAATAGAGCATAATTCCTTAAACTGATCCAAGTTTAAGGTAAAATTATACTCTAATTTTAAAGTGTTAGAGCGACCTTTGTGTGTCAAGTCTGGCACACGGCGCTCTAATGAAAAAGCCGCATCAAGATGCGGCTTTTTTCATGACCCGATTGCTTATTTTAAATCAAGCTTCAACCGTGGTGATGGTGCGGTTTTCAAATTTGATACTGAGTTTACCATTAATCAGATCAATTGCTTTTTGACCAAAAACTTCCCGACGCCAACCGCTCAATGCGGCCACATTGGCTTTTTCGCCTTCACTGGCAATCTTGTCGATGTCATCCGAATTGGCAACGATCTTGGCGGCTACACCGTGTTTTTCAGTCGTCAGTTTCAAAAGGACTTTGAGAAGATCGGCGGCAGCGGCTGAACCTTCCTGCGAATGGGTTTGCTTCGGCAATTTAGGCAGTTCCTCTTTAGGGATTGCCAGCGCTGCCTGAATTGCAATCAGCAGGCTTGCGCCTTGTGCCGAGCGTTCCCAGCCTTTTGGAATGGTGCGCAACCGACCCAAAGCTTCCAGGTCACGTGGCTGTTGCTGGGCAATTTCGCCGATGGCATCATCTTTGATAATACGGCCACGCGGTACATTGCGTTCGCGGGCTTCGCGTTCACGCCATGCTGCAACGGATTTCAAAATTGCCAGTTCTATCGGCTTGCGAACGCGATATTTAACGCGCTTCCAAGCATCGTCCGGATGGAGGTCATAGGTTCCAACAGCGGTCAAAATCGCCATTTCTTCCTTGACCCAGTCGCTGCGGCCGTCTTTTTCGAGCTGTTCTTTGAGATACAGATAAACATCACGCAAATGGGTGACATCGGCCAGCGCATAATCTAGCTGTTTGTCGGTCAGCGGGCGGCGGCGCCAATCGGTAAAGCGTGATGTTTTGTCAATATGGGCACCGGTAATTTTTGACACCAATGCGTCATAAGAAATGGCATCACCAAAGCCGCAAACCATCGCCGCAACCTGTGAATCAAACACCGGTTCGGGGATGAGGTTGCCTAAATGATAAATGATTTCGATGTCCTGGCGCGCGGCATGAAAGACTTTGACGATGTCTTTATTGCCCATCAGCTTGAAGAACGAGCTAAGATCAAGGCCGGGTGCCAGCGCATCCACCAGAGCGGTCGCATCAGGCGAAGCCATCTGGATCAGGCACAATTCCGGCCAGAAGGTTGTTTCACGGATAAATTCCGTATCAACTGTGACGAAATCAGATTTCGACAGCGTTTCAATTGCCTCTTGGAGGTCTTGTGTAGTGGTGATCAGTGTCATGACATTTTCTATAAAGAAAGCGGAGTGCTTTGTCGCGCCCGTTTGAATAAAAATGGTGTATTATGCACTTTATAAGGTAAAACTGCTAAACTTCACAAGGTAAGATAAGCACTGCGCACTTGACAAAAGTGAGCCAAAATGCGCTTGTCCGACTGAATTTGCAGCCTCTTGCCTGCACAGAGTTTTTTATATTTAAAAGGCAGACATCATGCACCCTTATCGCAGCCATACCTGCGCAGCCCTTCGTAAAGAGGATGTTGGTTCCAACGTCCGTTTGTCCGGCTGGGTTCATCGCGTCCGAGACCATGGCGGGATTCTTTTTATCGATCTTCGTGATCATTATGGTCTGACCCAGATTGTAGCCGATCCTGAATCACCTGCATTTAAAGTCGCTGAAACAGTTCGCGGCGAGTGGGTTATCCGTGTGGACGGTGAAGTTGTTGCTCGTGCAGACGATGCAGTGAATGAAAATCTGCCAACCGGTGCCATTGAAATTGTCGCCACTAATATCGAAGTTCTGGCCGCTGCCAAAGAGCTGCCATTGCCGGTCTTCGGTGAGCCAGATTATCCGGAAGACATTCGTCTGAAATATCGTTTCCTCGATTTGCGCCGCGAGACGCTGCACAAAAACATGATGAAGCGCAGCAAGATCATTGCTTCCATGCGCCGCCATATGAACGAACTCGGCTTCAACGAATTTTCGACGCCGATTCTGACCGCTTCATCACCGGAAGGTGCGCGTGACTTCCTCGTGCCAAGTCGTCTGCATGAAGGTGAGTTTTACGCACTGCCACAGGCACCGCAACAGTATAAGCAGCTGTTGATGGTCGCAGGCTTTGACCGTTATTTCCAGATTGCACCATGCTTCCGCGATGAAGATCCGCGTGCTGACCGCTTCTACGGCGAATTCTACCAGCTCGATCTGGAAATGAGCTTTGTAACTCAGGAAGAAGTCTGGGATACAATGGAACCTGTGATGCGCGGCATTTTCGAAGAATTTGCTGAAGGCAAGCCGGTTACACAGCAATTCCGTCGTATTGCTTATGATGACGCAATCCGCACCTATGGTTCGGACAAGCCAGACTTGCGTAACCCGATCGAAATTCAGCAGGTGACGACACACTTTGCCGGTTCCGGCTTTAAAGTTTTCGCCAATATGATTGCGAACGATCCGAAAGTGGAAGTTTGGGCAATTCCTGCGAAAACCGGTGGTTCACGTGCATTCTGTGACCGCATGAATTCATGGGCGCAGAGCGAAGGTCAGCCGGGTCTTGGCTATATCTTCTGGCGCAAAGAAGGCGACAAGCTGGAAGGCGCGGGCCCGATTGCCAAGAATATCGGCGAGGAACGCACTGAAGCGATCCGCGTTCAGATGGGGCTTGGTGACGGTGATGCCTGCTTCTTCGTGGCTGGTGATCCTGCCAAGTTCTACTCCTTTGCAGGTGCAGCACGCACACGCGCTGGTGAAGAACTGAACCTCGTTGACCGTGATCGTTTTGAACTGGCTTGGATCATCGATTTCCCGTTCTACGAATGGGACGAGGACAATAAGAAGCTCGACTTCGCGCATAACCCGTTCTCCATGCCGCAGGGCGGTTTGGATGCGCTGGAAAACCAAGATCCGCTCAGCATTAAAGCATACCAGTATGATCTGGTCTGTAACGGTTATGAGCTGGCTTCCGGTTCGATCCGTAACCAGCTGCCGGAAGTGATGGTTAAAGCCTTTGAAAAAGTGGGCTTGAGCCAGCAGGATGTGGAAGAGCGCTTTGGCGGTCTTTACCGTGCGTTCCAGTATGGCGCACCTCCGCATGGTGGTATGGCTGCTGGTATCGATCGTGTTGTGATGCTGCTTTGCGGCGTGCAGAACTTGCGCGAAATCGCACTGTTCCCGATGAACCAGCAGGCTGTAGATTTGCTGATGGGTGCACCTGCACCAGCAACGCCGGCACAGCTGCGTGATCTGCATATCCGTCTCAATCCGGCTCAGAAGAATTGATTGTAAATAACTGATTTTACAAAATAAAATGGCCGCGAAAGCGGCCATTTTTTTAAATAATTTTGCTTATAAAAAACCTCCGCCTTGTGAGCGGAGGTTTTTTTAGAGAGAGCATGTTTCCCAAAATTGGGTACCTGTTTTGGGGTAAAGACATGCGTAAAAATAAAAGGTTAGAGCGAGCGCAGTGCATGCGATTAAGTGCGACACGCTCTAACGGATCGATTAGTCGTTAGCCGAGATCGAAACTTTGAGAAGCTGGATGATCTTGGTCGGATCAATCGTTGCTGTTGCAACAATGGATGCGATCGAAACAGCTTTGTCCGGCGAAGCCTTCAGGGTGAAGGATTTTGGATCGTCAAAGTATTTTTCAGCTGCAACTTTTACGCTTTCGGCAAATTCAGGATTATTAAGCTGCATTGCCATCAAAGGCACCAGCATCTTGGCCTGTTCGCGAAGCATCTGCGGTTCTGTGCCTTGCTGTTCTGCGTAGAAGTCAAACAGTTTGTTGGTCAGTGACTTGTCATCAAAGCGGATGGTGATGTCTTTGATGGTCAGCTGTTCGGCAAGGCCGAGAAGTGCAAGGCCGCTGGCAGCATCATCTGTGCCGGCTTCCAGCATTTCTTCCTGTGTTTTCTGTACAGCTTCAACAAAGGCCAGATCATAGCCACCAATTTCGGTGGTCATTGACAGCTTGCCGAGATCTTTGATGTCTGCATCAAATTTGTCGAGGGTGGCAACGCCGGTTTCAGGCAACCATGTACCATTGGAGGTAATGGTTGCGTCAATGGCGTCCATGCCGAAATCAGGCATGCTGCCGTCTTTTTCGATATTTTCCAAGTTCATGTGAATGCGGCCGACATTCCAGCTATAGTCGATTTTTTTACCGTCTTTGTTGCTGAAAGTGGCATCGATACCTTCCATCAACAGGCTGACATCTTCATCTCCGATGATTTCCAGCTTTTTGATGGTTGCTGTGTCATAAAATGACATCTTGTCGAGAGCGGATTTTGCATTTTCAGAAGGAATGGTGAAGCCGGTCGAGCTGACACCTTCAATGACCAGTTTGCCGGTTTTTTTGCCTTCATCCTGAAGATCGGCTGTCATGTCCGGAATGAGCAGCTCACCGATGCGGTAGCCGCCATCTTTGGTTTCTTCAACATTCTTCAAAGTGACATCGCCGACTTCGAAAGTTTCGTCAGGCAATGCGGTCAATGAAACTTTAACACCACGCAACTGAATAGCTGAAGCATCGCCTTCAACGGAGCTGTAGCTGATTTCGCCGCCCTGTTTTGAATATAAAGATTTGATGCGTTCAGCGACTGCATTGGCGTCCAGCGCAAATGCTGAAGTGCTCATCAGCAGGGATGCTGCTGTGGCTGAAATAAAATATTTCATTTTCATTTTTATGACCTGTTATTATTGGAAGGATGTCAAAGTCGAATTGTTTGATAGTAACATATTTACTTTTTTCCTACTCATAAATTGGGATGAGTTGTTAACTGTCGTGATCTTTTATCAGTTTCTCCCATAGAATACGAAGTTAGAAACAGATTTATGACTTTAAACTGTTCGTGGACGGGGTTCTTGACTTGCCGTCGAATCGCCGAATTGGTATTCATTTCGTATGGGAAAAAGTTTGATTCCGCCTGGTGGCGGCGATAATCACATTGAGCCGATTAATTTAAAATCAGCTCTGGAAGAGCGGTATCTCGCTTATGCACTGTCCACGATCATGCATCGTGCACTGCCGGATGTACGCGACGGTTTGAAGCCCGTTCATCGGCGCATCATCCATGCCATGCGCCTGCTGCGTCTTAATCCGGATCAGGCCTATGCGAAATGCGCCCGTATTGTCGGTGATGTGATGGGTAAATTCCATCCGCACGGCGATGCGTCGATTTATGATGCATTGGTGCGTTTGGCGCAGGATTTTGCCGTGCGCTATCCATTGGTGGACGGGCAGGGCAATTTCGGTAATATCGATGGCGATAATGCGGCGGCGATGCGTTATACCGAAGCGCGTATGACGGAAGTGGCAACACTCCTGATGGAAGGCATTCAGGAAAATGCCATTGATTTCCGCCCGACCTATAATGAAGAAGATGAAGAGCCGATTGTTTTGCCCGGTGCTTTTCCAAATCTTCTGGCCAACGGGTCTTCGGGTATTGCTGTGGGCATGGCGACATCCATTCCGCCGCACAATGTGGCAGAGCTTTGCTCGTCAGCGCTTTATCTGATCAATCATCCGGATGCGACAGTTGAAGACTTGATGACCACTGAAGAACAGTGGGAAGAGATCAAGCGTGAAGCGTTGACCGACCCTGATGCTTTGCTGAAAACCAAAGTGCGCGGACCGGATTTCCCGACTGGCGGTGTGCTGGTTGAAACGCCGGATAATATACTGGAAGCCTATCGCACTGGACGCGGTGCTTTCCGTACCCGTGCGAAATGGGAAAAGGAAGAGGGCAATCGCGGCACTTGGGTGATTGTGGTCACCGAAATTCCGTATCAGGTGCAAAAATCGCGCCTGATCGAGAAGATCGCCGAACTGCTGATTGCTAAAAAACTGCCGCTGCTTGACGATGTGCGCGATGAATCCGCGGAAGATATCCGTCTTGTGCTGGAACCTAAGAACCGTACCGTTGATCCGGAATTGTTGATGGAATCACTTTTCAAGCTCACCGAGCTTGAAAGCCGGTTCTCGCTCAATCTCAACGTGCTGTCGCATGGTAAAGTGCCCAATGTACTTTCGCTTGATGGTGTGCTGCGCGAATGGCTTGCGCATCGCAAGGAAGTTCTGATCCGGCGTTCGGAACACCGCAAGGCCGAAATTGAACGGCGTCTCGAAATCTTGAGCGGCTATCTGGTGGCTTATCTTAATCTGGATGAAGTGATCCGGATTATCCGTGAGGAAGACGAGCCGAAACAGGAGCTGATGCGGGTTTTTGAGCTGAGCGATTTGCAGGCAGAATCGATCCTCAACATGCGCTTACGCTCTTTACGCAAACTCGAAGAGTTTGAAATCCGTAAAGAGCACGACGGCTTGTCGAAAGAGAAAAAAGAGATCGAAGAACTGTTGGCTTCCGGCACCAAGCAGTGGAAGAAAATCAGCAGCGAGATCAAAGCGGTGCGCGAAAAATATGGACCTAAGACACCATTAGGCGCGCGCCGTACGCATTTTGCCGAAGCGCCGAACCATGACTTACAAGAAATCCAGCAAGCGATGATCGAAAAAGAACCGGTCACGATTGTTGTGTCTGAAAAAGGCTGGTTGCGTGCGATGAAAGGGCATTTACCCGATTTCAGTACATTGACCTTCAAGGAAGGCGACAAGCTGAAGCTGGCTTTCCATGCGGAAACCACAGACAAAATTTTGTTCTTCACGACGGGCGGCAAATTTTACACGTTGGGTGCCAACACGCTGCCGGGTGGACGTGGTCATGGTGATCCGATCCGTATTCTGGTGGATATGGAGAATGATCAGGATATTCTGACTGCTTTTGTGCATGATCCATCGGCCAAATTGCTGCTGTCGTCGCATCTGGGCTATGGTTTCATCATTCCGGAAAGCGATACAGTTGCCAATACCCGTAAGGGCAAGCAGATCATGAATGTCAAAGCGCCGGATGAAGCAAAAATCTGTATGCGCGTTGCAGGCGATCATGTGGCTGTTATCGGTGAAAACCGCAAGATGGTGGTGTTCCCGATGAGCGAAATTCCGGAACTGACCCGTGGTAAAGGTGTTCGATTGCAGCGTTATAAGGATGGCGGCGTGTCCGATATCCGTGGCTTTGCGATAGAAAACGGCCTGTCATGGCAGGATTCGGCCGGACGAACATTTACCCGCAGCAAAGACGAGTTGCTGGAATGGATGGGCGCACGTGCAACTGCCGGCCGTGTGGTGCCGAAAGGCTTTCCGCGTTCTGGCAAGTTCTGATCACTATTTATGAGCATAAAAAAGCGGGGCATGATGACATGTCCCGTTTTTTTATATGCTTTTTCAGGCAAATGCTTTGCGGCGCGCCCGATAGGTGCGCAACTGCCATGTAGAGTGGCTAAGCAGTGCCGTAATCATGATGGCGCCGCCGGTGAGTGTGGCAGGGCTTGGCACTTCCTGAAAGATCATCCAGACCCAGATCGGCGCTAATATCGTTTCAAGTAAATAGAACATCGCAACTTCGGGGCCTGAGAGATAGCGTGGACCTGTTGCAAGACAGATGAAGGCGACAGGCAAAATCAATGCACCGTCAAGAGCTAACCATTTGATGTCGTTGATCTGATAGCCGGTTTTTGTCACCACGAAGTAAATTGCCACGGCACAGGGCAGGCAAGTGGCAACAATGGCCGCAAGTCCCATTTCTTTGTTGGTGGTGCGGCTGATGGTAATGGCTGTCGCAAGACAGGTGGTGGCAAGCAGTGCCACCATATCACCAAACCAGCCACCGGAGGTGACACCGTCGCTTACAATAATCAACACGCCTATAACCATGAAGAACATGGTGATGAAGGTTGCGCGTTGCGGACGTTCTTTTAAAAATACCCAGCCCAAAATGGCTGAGACCATCGGGTTGAGAGCAAGAATGAAAACCAGATTGGCGGTGGATGTATTAAAAACGGCGGTAACGAAACAAGTGGCGGAGATGCCATAGAGCAGGGCAACAATCAGGCCGGTTTTACCCGGTATCAATGTTTGTTTTTTGCCTGTCAGTAATGACCATACCGTCCATATGATGATGCTTGCGATAAAGGTTAATCCTGCGCGCACCATAATGACAGACCATGCATTGCCGTCTGCCAGTTTGATCAGCGGAATATCTACGGTTAAAAACAAGCCGCCTATCGCGGTGATGAGCAAACCCTTGGCATGATTGCCACTTTTCTGAACCGAGCCAGACAAATCTCCCCCTCATTATTTTTTGGATATTGCGCCTTTTCCTCAGATCGATGCGTTTGATCGATTTTTGTAATTAATCCACGCGCTGCCAGCCGCGGGGCCCCAATTGCTCCTGCGGACGAAAACGAATTTTATACTCCATTTTGCGCGAACCATTGACCCAATAGCCGAGATAGACATGCGGCAAGCCATATTGGCGCGCACGGTGCAAATGGTCGAGGATCATGTATGTGCCAAGCGAGCGCGAATGCAATTCCGGTTTGTAGAAAGAGTAAACCATCGAAAGACCGTCGGACAGAACATCAGTAAGGGCAACCGCAATCAGCTCGCCTTCACCCTTTCCGGTGATGAAGCTATCGGGGCCACGGCGACGATATTCAATCACCTTGGTCGTGACGTGGGTATCCTCCACCATCATGGTGTAATCTTGAACCGACATGCCCGACATGCCGCCATCGCGGTGGCGCGCTTCGAGATATTCGTGAAACAGAGCATATTGATCGTTATTGGTGTCGGGATTATTGACCGTGCCGATCAGATCTTTATTATTTTGCCAGATACGCTTCATCGAACGGTTCATTTTGAACTCGTCGGCGATAATACGCACAGAGACGCAAGCCTGACAATTTTCACAGACGGGACGGTAGGCAATATTTTGTGAGCGCCGGAAACCGCCTTGGGTGAGCAGATCATTGATCTCGGATGCTTTGGAGCCGGTGAGATGTGTAAAGACCTTGCGCTCAACCTTATCTTCCAAATAAGGGCAAGGAGCGGGAGCCGTCAGAAAAAACTGCGGCGTGTTTTGAATGTGCTGGGTCATGTATTATCCGCGATAATTGCCAACACTGCCATCATAATAGTTGCCCGTTCTTAGATAAGTTCACCCTAATTTATTATTATATTATAATAAGATAAGCGGGATGAACGGCACTTTCCTCCCGTTTAAACTTATCTGCCTAGAATGATACGACTATTTAAAAGGTCAAGTAGGAATTGTTTTTTTAAACGCCATATGAGTTGGTTTCTTATCTTTAGCGTCTGTCCAACCGGTCAGAACGTACAACGACTGTTCCAAGCAACAGGTCATGAAGTGTACGTTTACGATCCAGAAACAGGGAGGCAAAGAGAATCAAAGGGGTCAAAACTGTATTGAGTGCCCAGAATAAAATGCTGTGAACAATCGCAAGCATGCTGTCCACGCGCAGACCATCAAGACGCATCAAACGGATATTCATTGCACGCATGCCCAAAGTTGCCTGTTGCTCACCGCCCATGGTGAAAGCAATATAACTAAGCGCAATCAACGGGAAAATGATGGCATAAAGCATCCAGCCAAGGCCGAGGGTTAAAACACCTAAAATGGCGATGATAATGGCTGCCGGAATGGTCAGCATGAAAATGATGGCATAGTCGATCAGAAAGGCAAAAATTCTGCGCGTACGTACGCCGTCAAATAACCGGTAATCGGTCAGTTGAGCGCCCTGCATGTCATTTGTGTATGTCTGATAAGACATGATCCATCTTTCATAAAAGCAGCCGCACCAATCGTACGGCTGTTTAAAGATGGTTCACTTATGCACCAATTTCAAGAGAATGTGTATGAACAGGCCAGCAATTCCGGCATTGGTTCAATTGCCGATATGCCAGCCCTGATGGATTTTCTCAGCTGCTTCAAAGGCATAATAGGTCAAAATACCATCACAGCCTGCACGTTTAAAGGCCATCAGACTTTCCATCATCGCCGCTTCTTCATTGATCCAGCCATTGCGGCCGGCGGCTTTGATCATCGAATATTCACCGGAGACCTGATAGGCGAAGGTCGGCACATGGAAAGTGCTTTTCAAGCGATGGATAATATCAAGATAAGGCAGGCCAGGCTTGACCATCAGCATATCCGCACCCTCCATCAGATCTTGTTCGGCCTCGCGTACCGCTTCGTCTGTGTTGGCTGGTGAGATATAATAGGTTTTCTTGTCGCCCTTCAAAAGGCCAAGTGTGCCGATGGCATCACGGTAGGGGCCATAGAAAGCGGAGGCAAACTTTGTGGCATAAGACAGGATCGGAATATCCTGAAAACCATTGGCGTCGAGTGCATCGCGGATAAGGCCGATACGGCCATCCATCATATCGGAAGGAGCGATAATGTCGGTGCCGGCTTCAGCCTGTGCCAAGGCGCCTTTGACGATCATTTCTGCCGATTCATCATTGATGATGATACCTTCACGCAAAATGCCGTCGTGGCCATGGGTGGTGAACGGATCAAGGGCGGCATCGGTGATGATGCCCAGTTCCGGAACTTCTTTTTTAATCGCACGGATGGCGCGGTTAATCAGATTGTCGGGATGAGCGATATGGTTGCCGTCTTCGGTTTTTACATCGGCGCTTTCACGCGGGAAAGGGGCAATGGCGGGAATACCAAGTTTTGCAGCTTTTTCAGCCATGCGCACAGCCATATCAACCGAATAACGCGAAACGCCCGGCATGGCTTCAATCGGTTCTTCAACTTTTTCGCCACCGGTGAGGAAGAAAGGCAAAATCAGATCATCAACCGACAAGTGGTTTTCCTGCACCATACGACGTGACCAGCCGGTTTTACGCATACGGCGCAATCTGCGGCCCTGCGTTGCTTCGTCAATGGCCTTGGTGGTTGCGGATGGTGTTTTCATGGAAGCGGGCTTAGTCATTATCGGTCCCCCGGTAGATGATGGGATACAATGTCAAACTGCTGCAAAAAAATTGCGAGCTCATTTTGGCGTGAAAAAACAATAAAAAGAACCAGTCAATTCTTTTGTGATATGCGAGTCCGGTTCAATTGCCCCTTGCTTATCATGGGAAAACTGCATTATCCAAGGATTAATATTTTTAGCGGCATTGGCACAGTAAAGTTTGCTTTTTACTCCCGCAGTTTAAATCATGAGAGGAAAAAATGCAGATTAACTTTGGCGCAGACAATCAGATCCTCTTTGAACAGCATGGTACAATCGGCTTGATCCGGTTACAGCGGCCAAAATCTTTGAACGCACTTACCCATGAAATGATCAAGGCGATCAGGCGCGCTTTACAAGCATGGAAAGACGATCATTCCATCGCGGCTGTTTTGATTGAGGGCGAGGGGCGCGCTTTTTGTGCCGGTGGCGATGTGGTCGAGGTTTATCATCTTGGCCGTGAGGGCAAATATAAATTCCAGATGTTTGCCGACGAATATGCAATGAATGCAGAAATTGCATCTTTTCCAAAGCCTTATATTTCACTGCTTGATGGCATTACGATGGGCGGTGGCGCTGGTGTTTCGGTGCATGGAACACATCGTATTGTCACCGAAAACACCATGTTTGCCATGCCTGAATCTGCTATCGGATTTTTCACCGATGTGGGGGCGAGCGTTTTCTTGCCACCCTTGGAGGGCAATTTCGGTATTTATCTGGCATTGACCGGCAATATTATCCGCTGGGGTGATTGCTTGCAAAGCGGGATAGCCACCCATGCGATGAAAAGTGAACATTTAGCCGAGTTTCGTCGTGTTCTTTTTGCCACCGGTGATCTTGATCAGGCGCTGGTGCATCTGGATTATCCGGATTTTGAGACATCCGTCGATCATCGTGCATTGATTGCCGATTGTTTTGGGTTTGATACGCTGGCTGAATGTCTTTCAGCTTTAGAAGCTGTTGCCAAAGAAAACGTTTTTGCGGCTGATGCCCTGACTGTTCTGGCTAAACGTTCGCCGACAAGTCTGGCCGTTATTTTTGAGCAAATGAAACGCGCGAAGGTACTTGGATTTGATGAACGCATGCAGATGGAATATCGCATTGCTTGCCATATGATCAAGAAACCTGATTTTTATGAAGGTGTGCGGGCAGCATTGGTTGAAAAAGGCACGCAACCGGTTTGGAGACCGGAGAAACTGGAAGACGTGAGTGATGAAGATGTTGGCCAGTGTTTTTCTCCTTTAAGCCATGGGGAACTTGAGCTTTGATGCATGAAGAAAGATTGCGCCAAAGTTTGCGCCCCACATTGACTGAAACCGGCATGCTCTGGTTTGTCCGTTTGCTTGCGATTTATTCGATTGCGTGCGGTCTTTATTATTGGGTGCGGCTGATCGGTGTTTATCCGGGGCTGCTGTGGCGCTTTGATTTGATGCCTTGGCAGTGGCAAACCGCCTTTGTCGGGCTGGCGATTTTGTTTCCTGTTGCGGCAACAGGCTTATGGTTGCGTGCTGCATGGGGGCCGGTGATCTGGTTTTTCGCTGCCGCAATTGAAATCGGTATTTATAGTTATTGGTCTCGTCTGTTTGAATACAGGCCTGAAATTGTTGCTATCAATCTTGGTTGTATTTTGGTTTACATTATTTTGCGTGGTCTTTTGTTTTGGCAAAGAAGACAGCAAAATAATTTTCGTTTTACAGATTAGGTTCCGTCCGAACATTTAACGGGCAATTATGTGTCAGTTTTGCAACAAGTTGCAGGTACATTATAGAATTACACTTATGCAGAAGCGCGTTATGATGCTTGCCGCTTGAAACCTGCATGGCAGACATTATTAAGCCATAAAATAGGGTATGGATTTTTTCATATTTCGACATGCAGCGCGGGGGAGCGCGGGTCTGACAAGCTTTTTCAAAGCTGTTGTTGAACTTCAGGAATTTGCAATAATTAAGTCCGGGGTTAAATCAGGCATGAAATCAGGAAAGACTACCGCTATGTCACAATTGGACAGACGCATGTTTTTGCGCGGTGCCGCCAGTCTTGGTGCAGCAGGGCTCGGGCTATCAATCGCCGGAACATCGGCTTTTGCGCAAAATGCGCTCAATGATATTATTTCTGCTCCGCGGCGTGGTAATTGGGATGATCAGTTTGATGCGCGTGCCAGCACCAGCAGCCATCAGCAAGTTGCAACCAACCAGCCTGTGATGAGCCCGCAGACAGTTTCCTATGTGCAGAATGCTATTTCACAATATAGCAATATTGCCATGCAGGGGGGCTGGCCGCAGGTGCCGGGCAATGCCAAGCTGAAACTGGGTACAAGCGATCCGGCAGTTTCTGTGTTGCGCAAGCGTCTGATGATTACCGGTGATTTGCCACAAAGTGCGGGATTATCTGCTTCATATGACTCATATGTTGATGCAGGTGTGAAGCGTTTTCAATCGCGTCATGGTTTGCCTGCTGACGGTGTAATGGGGCAATTTACCTATTCCGCCATGAATATTCCGGTGGATGTGCGCCTTGGTCAGTTGCAGACCAATCTTGGGCGTTTGAACGAAATTGCCAATGTCAACGAGCAGCGCTTTGTGATGGTCAATATTCCGGCTGCACTCATTGAAGCCAATGAAAATGGCCGCGTTTCACAGCGCCATACTGCGGTTGTCGGCAAGATTGACCGTCAGACACCGTTGCTTGTTTCCAAAATTCACGAAGTTATTCTCAATCCGTTCTGGACGGCACCGAAGTCGATTATCCTCAAAGATATTATCCCTGTGATGCGCAAAGACCCGACTTATCTGACGCGTAATAAAATCCGTCTCTACGATGCGCAGGGGCAGGAAGTGCCGCCGGAAAGCGTTGACTGGAACACGGATGAGGCTGTTCGCCTGATGTTCCGTCAGGATCCGGGCAAGATCAATGCGATGTCCTCGACCAAGATCAACTTCCATAACAATCATGCAGTCTACATGCATGATACGCCGCAACAGAGCTATTTCAACAAGATGATGCGTTTTGACTCGTCCGGTTGTGTGCGCGTGCAGAATGTGCGTGATCTGGATGTCTGGCTGTTGAAAAACACGCCGGGCTGGGATCGTCAGACCATCGAAAACACGATCAAGTCGGGCGAAAACCATCCGATTCTGCTTGCTGATCCGGTTCCGTTACATTTTGTCTATGTTTCGGCCTGGTCAACCGGCGATGGTGTCGTGCAGTTCCGCGATGATATTTATAAGATGGATGGTGCGGCAGAATTGGCAATCGGTACTGATGTCTGATTGGTTCTGAGCAAAATTGATCAAATCAAAGCCTGTGTGAGAATAAGTCGCACAGGCTTTTTTGTTTCTTTTGTCGGAAACCCGTTTTTCACGAAGCTTTGGATTGGCGCTTGTCGGGCAAATATGATAATCCGCGCTCTTACCAAGCAGCTTTGATCGGCAACCGGAGGGATTAAACCATGTCGCAGGCAAATCTAGATGCTTTTTTCAACAAGCCACTTGAAGAAGTTGATCCGGATATTTTTGGTGCAATTCGCAATGAACTTGGCCGTCAGCGCCATGAAATCGAGCTGATTGCTTCGGAAAATATCGTTTCACGCGCAGTTCTTGAAGCGCAGGGTTCAATTCTCACCAACAAATATGCTGAAGGCTATCCGGGCAAGCGCTATTATGGCGGCTGCCAATATGTCGACGTGGTTGAAGAACTGGCGATTGAACGTGCGAAGAAGCTGTTCAATGTTGAATATGTCAACGTACAGCCAAACTCCGGCAGTCAGATGAATCAGGCCGTTTTCCTCGCGCTGTTGCAGCCGGGTGATACATTCATGGGGCTGGATCTGAACTCCGGTGGTCACCTGACCCATGGTTCACCGGTCAACATGTCCGGTAAATGGTTTAATGTTATTTCTTATGGTGTAAGCGAAGAAGATCACCTGATCGATATGGATGAAGTTGAGCGTATTGCGCGCGAAACCAAGCCTAAGTTGATCCTTGCAGGTGGTACTGCTTATTCCCGCGTTTGGGACTGGGAACGTTTCCGCAAAATTGCTGATGAAGTCGGCGCTTATTTGATGGTTGATATGGCGCATATTGCTGGTCTTGTGGCCGGTGGCCAGCATCCGTCACCAGTGCCGCATGCGCATGTTTGCACCACCACGACGCATAAATCCCTGCGTGGCCCGCGTGGCGGCATGATCATGACCAATGATGCCGATCTGGCCAAGAAGTTCAATATGGCTGTATTTCCTGGTCTTCAGGGTGGCCCGCTGATGCATGTGATTGCCGGTAAGGCGATTGCATTGGGCGAAGCTTTGCAGCCTGAATTTAAAACCTATGCCAAAAATGTGGTCGATAATGCCCGCACATTGGCAAAGGCTTTGCAGGGCAGCGGCCTTGATATCGTTTCTGGCGGCACGGACAACCATTTGATGTTGGTTGACCTGCGCCCTAAAAACGCAACCGGCAAGCGTGCTGAGGCTGCTCTTGGCCGTGCTAACATTACCTGTAACAAAAACGGTATTCCTTTCGATCCTGAAAAACCTTTTGTCACTTCCGGTATCCGTCTGGGTACGCCGGCTGGTACAACCCGCGGCTTTGGCGCAGCAGAATTTACTGAGATTGGTAATCTGATCGGCGAAGTGCTGGATGGTTTGAAAGCTTCCAACTCCGACGAAGGAAATGCTGCTGTTGAGGAAGCTGTTAAGAACAAGGTCGTAAGTTTGACCGAACGCTTCCCGATGTATGGTTATCAGGGCTGATTTTTAAGTGACTGATTGATTGCAAATCCCCGCGTGATCTGATTGGTTGCGCGGGGATTTTCTTCTCCACATTATTTTGCCGCGAAGATTATGTGCTGGGTCGTTGATCGGTTATCTTGGGATACTAGAATCACAAGTAGTATTTATGCTGAGCGGTTATGAAAGATTGCCATGCGCTGTCCTTTTTGCCAGTCTGATGACACACAGGTTAAAGATTCCCGCCCAGCAGAGGATGGTGCCGTTATTCGTCGCCGTCGTGTCTGTCCGGTCTGTGCGGGGCGTTTTACCACTTTCGAGCGCGTCCAGTTGCGCGATTTGATGGTGCTGAAAAAGAGCGGTCGAAAAGTGTCTTTTGATCGTGAAAAACTTACGCGTTCCATTCAGGTGGCTCTGCGCAAGCGTGATGCCGATCCGGAGCGCGTGGAGCGCGCGATATCAGGCATAGTGCGCCAGCTCGAGAGTTCAGGTGAGGCGGAAATCCATTCCGATGAAATCGGTCGCTTGGCTATGCATGCATTGAAGGGCATTGATGATATTGCCTATATCCGTTTTGCATCTGTCTATCGCAATTTCAGCGAAGCACATGATTTTCATAATGTGATTGACGAGCTGAATGATGATGCGTCTGCAGCTCCGGCTGTGAAACTTTCGGACGATTAAATGTCGGATAGTGAAGGGCTTTTTCAAGATAAAATTACCGCGCAAGATTTGCGTTTTATGGCGGCTGCGATTCGTTATTCGCGGCGCAATCTCGGATTGACCTCCACAAATCCGTCGGTCGGCACATTAATTGTCAAAGATAATGGTTTTGGCCCTGTCATTATCGGACGCGGTGTAACCGCCCTTGGCGGGCGTCCACATGCAGAACGTGAAGCTTTGCGTGAAGCGGGCGAAAATGCGCGCGGCGCTACCGCTTATGTGACATTAGAGCCATGCGCCCATCATGGCAAAACGCCGCCTTGTGCCGAAGCACTCATCAGTGCCGGCATTGCGCGTGTGGTGGCGGCTGCCAATGACCCCGATGAACGGGTGAGTGGCAAAGGCTATGCAATGCTGCGTGCAGCGGGCATCGAAGTGCAGGAAAATGTGCTTGGAAAAATGGCGGCCAATCAGCTTGCAGGATACCTCGTTCGTTCTTTTAAGAAACGTCCGGAAGTTATTGTAAAATTAGCACTTTCTTCTGATGGTTTTATCGGTGTTGACGGGCAGGGGCAGGTGCCAATCACCGGTTCTGTTGCCCGTTCACAAAGTCATTTGATGCGTGCGGAGACGGATGCCATTTTAATCGGTATCGCAACGGCGCTGGAAGATGATCCGGAGCTTACTTGTCGTTTGGATGGTATGGCGCATCGCTCGCCAATCCGCATCGTGCTGGATAGCGCTTTGCGTTTGCCGCTATCCTCAAAGCTGGTGCAGTCGGCCGCGCGCGTGCCGTTATGGATTGCTTGCGGCGTTGATGTGCCACTTGAAAAGCGCATTCAATATCAAAATGCCGGGTGTCATATCATTGCAACCGATACCAGCGAAGGTGTGATTGCCTTGCCGGAATTGCTCAATGATTTAGGCGAGCTTGGCGTTGCCACTTTACTGGTGGAGGGAGGCGCTTCGATTGCGGCCTCATTCCTGCGTGAAGGTTTGGCTGATCGTTTGGCGCTGTTTCAGGCACCTGTCAAAATTGGTGCGGGTGGTATTCCTGTTCAGGGTTTACAACACTATATAGAGACTGAATTTACATTGTTACGCAGTGCCGATTTTGGTGCTGATCATTATGCAGAATATGTGAGGAAGTGCTGATATGTTTACGGGTATCGTCACAGATGTGGGTAAAGTGGGGCGCATTAAACCTTTGAATGAAGGTGTCTTGCTGCGCATTGAAACAGCCTACGATCCGACGACAATTGAACTGGGTGCTTCCATTGCTTGTTCAGGTGTTTGCCTGACTGTGGTTTCCTTGCCTGAAAAGGGTAGCAATGCCCGTTGGTTTGAAGTGGAAGCATGGGAAGAGGCATTGCGTCTGACGACTATTTCTGAGTGGAAGACTGGTACGCCGATCAATCTTGAACGCTCATTGAAGCTTGGCGATGAGATGGGCGGCCATCTGGTTTCCGGCCATGTCGATGGCAAGGCAGAGATTATTGCATGCGAAGAAGAGGGCGATGCTGTTCGCTTCACCTTGCGGGCGCCGGAAGCCTTGGCTCTATTTATTGCCCAAAAAGGTTCAGTGGCGCTGGATGGCACGTCTTTGACTGTCAATGGTGTTGATGGTCATGAGTTTGACGTGCTTTTGATCCGTCATTCGCTCTCTGTCACCACTTGGGGTGAGCGAAAAGTGGGTGATTTGGTCAATATTGAGATAGATCAGCTGGCCCGCTACGCGGCACGTCTTGCACAATTTTCAAAATCGGCTTAGAGCCTGTTTAAAATTGGCGCAGCCTGTTACCGGCATGCCGTATTAATGAATTAACGCATCCCGAAAACTGTAAAACGGTTTTTGGGTAAAATGCGTTTTTGTATCAATAGAGCATTTAAGAGAAAGTCTAAATACTCTAGCAAATAAGGTATGCTGTTTTTCAGCATGGGTTATAATGAGATTTTACAAGAAGTTTTGGAGCGCGTAATAATGACATCCTCTCATGATGGGCAACCTGTAGCCTCCGCTCCACGTACAGCAAATAAGCGTGGCGTTGCACGTTTGGCCGCCGTGCAGGCACTTTATCAAATGGATGTGGCCGGAACGGGTATTTCGGAAGTTGTAGCCGAATATGAAGCTTTCCGTTTGGGCAAAGAAGTGGATGGCACACAATATCTGGATGCCGATCCGCAATGGTTCCGCGCAATTCTGGCCGGTGTTGTGGCCGAACAGCGCGTGATTGACCCGATGATTCACGAAGCGTTGAACGAAGATTGGCCATTATCACGCCTTGATTCTACTCTGCGAGCCATTTTGCGTGCCGGTATTTGGGAATTGAAAAACCGCAAAGATGTTCCGACTGCGGTGATTGTTTCGGAATATGTTGATATTGCCAAGGCTTTTTATGGCGAAGAAGAGCCAAAACTAACCAACGCTGTATTGGATCGTCTGGCCTTTACATTGCGTGGCGAAAGCCGCGGTGCGGTCAACCGCAACAAAAGATAATATCTGCTGCCAGCATTAATAGCTGGCGAAGCTGCCTTTGGCGCTTCGCTTAAGTTCAGCTTGACCTTTGGTTCCAAGTTCCGCATCTTTCATCTGTAACGGCATGTGAAAGATGCGGAAATGATGGATTGGAACAAGTTTTTGTCTTTTCTCATGAAATTTCAAATCCATTAATCAAATGATGGCCTGATCAGGGTTCATTATCAAGGCACTCTCATGCCGATAAACCGATCCGCTTAAAGGCAAACGGATCGCAAGGAAATGGGAGTTGGCTTAATGGAAGTTGGCATAGGGGTTCTTCTTCTTGTTATCGCATGCGGCTTATTTTCAGTGGTTTATGCCGTATTTGCGACCCGTTCAGTTCTTGCAGCAGATCAGGGCAATGCCCGGATGCAGGAAATTGCCGGTGCCATACGTGAAGGCGCGCAGGCTTATCTGACACGACAATATACAACAATAGCAATTGTGGGCGCGGTGGTCTTTCTGGCCGTATGGTATCTTCTTTCCATCACAGCCGCCATCGGCTTTCTGATCGGTGCGGTGCTTTCAGGTGTCACCGGTTTTATCGGTATGCATGTCTCGGTGCGTGCCAATGTGCGCACCGCGCAGGCGGCATCATTTAGTCTGGCCAGCGGCTTGGAGCTTGCTTTCAAGTCCGGTGCAATTACCGGCATGTTGGTGGCGGGATTGGCGTTGCTTGGCGTGTCGCTTTATTATTTCGTGCTGACTTATTATCTGGGCTATGCACCCTCTGACCGTGTAGTGATTGATGCGCTGGTATCACTCGGTTTTGGTGCTTCGCTGATTTCCATTTTTGCGCGATTGGGCGGCGGTATTTTCACCAAAGGTGCGGATGTCGGCGGTGATCTGGTCGGCAAGGTGGAAGCTGGTATTCCTGAAGATGATCCCCGCAATCCCGCAACCATTGCCGATAATGTCGGCGATAATGTCGGTGACTGTGCCGGTATGGCAGCGGATTTATTTGAAACCTATGCGGTGACAGTCGTTGCAACCATGGTGTTGGCAGCGATTTTCTTTGGTGGTGGCGATCAGCTTGCCATCATTATGCTTTACCCATTGGCGATTTGTGGTGTCTGCGTTTTAACATCAATTGCCGGCACATTTTTTGTCAAACTCGGTGTATCCGGCTCAATTATGGGTGCGCTTTATAAAGGGCTGATCGCAACAGGCATTCTGTCGGTTCTCGGTATTGCTGTTGCCAATATGCTGACCATTGGTTGGGGCGAGGTGGGTGTTGTGGATGGGCAGATCATCACCGGTACCAATCTGTTTATCTGCGGTATTATCGGATTGATTGTCACCGGTTTGATTGTGGTGATTACCGAATATTATACCGGTACCAACAAGAGACCGGTCAATTCCATCGCGCAGGCTTCCGTGAGTGGTCACGGCACCAATGTCATTCAAGGTTTGGCGGTGTCATTAGAGGCAACCGCATTGCCGGCATTGGTAATTGTTGGCGGTATTATTGCCACCTATCAGTTGGCAGGTCTTTTCGGTACAGCAATTGCTGTTACTGCGATGCTGGGCATTGCCGGAATGATTGTGGCGCTTGATGCATTCGGGCCGGTGACAGACAATGCCGGTGGCATTGCCGAAATGTCCGGTCTTGATGGTGAGGTTCGCAAGGCAACTGATGCGCTGGATGCGGTGGGCAATACGACCAAAGCGGTCACCAAAGGCTATGCGATTGGTTCGGCCGGGCTTGGGGCATTGGTGCTCTTTGCAGCTTATTCCAATGATCTGGCTTATTTTGCCGCGCATGGGGATCAATATCCGTATTTTGCCAATATGGGTGAGGTGTCGTTTGATCTCTCCAATCCTTATGTGGTGGCGGGGTTGATTTTTGGCGGGCTTATTCCCTATCTCTTTGGCGGCATGGCCATGACCGCTGTGGGGCGGGCGGCCAGTTCTGTGGTGCATGAAGTGCGCCGTCAATTCCGCGAGCATCCGGGCATCATGACCGGTGAGGAACGGCCTGATTATGCGCGTGCAGTCGATATTCTAACCAAAGCAGCTATCCGAGAAATGATACTGCCATCTTTGTTGCCGGTGCTTGCTCCATTGGTAGTTTATTTCGGTGTATTGATGATTTCCGGCTCCAAATCGGCGGCTTTTGCAGCGCTCGGCGCTTCTTTACTCGGTGTGATCGTCAATGGCTTGTTTGTGGCCATTTCCATGACATCAGGTGGCGGCGCGTGGGATAATGCCAAGAAAAGCTTTGAGGACGGCTTTACCGATAAAGACGGTGTGCTGCATTTAAAGGGATCAGAAGCACATAAAGCATCGGTCACCGGCGACACTGTAGGCGATCCTTATAAGGATACGGCAGGGCCTGCGGTTAATCCGGCGATCAAGATCACCAATATTGTGGCGCTGTTGCTTTTGGCGGTGCTGGCGCATTCGGTGTGAGGGACTGAAATAATAAAAAACCCCGCTTTTTAAAGCGGGGTTTGACAGTTTTGTCGATTATTGACGTATCAACCGCCTGGAAGCGAAGTCGGTGCCTTGCTTACACCTTGAATAACCTGTGTGAGGAAGGTTTGATCTTTACCGCCTGTTGGTGTCGTGCGGGAGATGAAATCAAATAATTTGCCGTCTTGCAGGCCATAATTGGCAATCTTGCTGACTTTTTCATCTTTATCAAAATAGATTGCGAGAATCTGTCGATCGGTAATTTTAGGCGGCATAAATTGAGCCGCACGGTAACGTTTTTGTGAAATATAATAGAATACTTCATTATCAAACGTGGCAGTCGAGGATGGAGTACCCATCGCCATCATAACCTGTTCACGGCTTGAACCGACCGGAATGGAATCCAGTGCTTCTTTATCGAGTACATAGCCTTCGGTCATTATTTCAGACGGGTTCAGGGTTGATGCGGTATTACATCCTGCTAAACCTGCTGATAAGAGAACCACAGTGCTAGCAAGCATCGCGCCTCTTGTTCGGGGGCTTGTTAAAAATCGCTGCAACAATGATATCTCCATGATCTAAATCAGGGCGGCACTTTCGCCGTTAAAAGAACTTCGGTAAACCACCTTGCAACTGGATGCAATAAGAACGGTCGCTAGATTATGATTCTTCAACTTTTTCGACGTAAATCGAAGGCTAATGAAGCCATTAAACTGCATATTTATGAAAATATCGTGTTGGCAACACGTCAAAAATATTTTTATGCACAGTTTCAGGTGCCAGATACGCCGCTTGGTCGCTATGAAATGTTGTCGTTACATATGTTTTTGACCCTTCATCGCTTCAAATCAGATAATATCGAAAATAAAGCGCTTACCGCGCTGGGGCAGGACTTGGCTGATGAATTCTTTAAAGATATTGATCATTCATTGCGTGAATTCGGTATTGGTGACCAATCTGTGCCAAAACGCATGAAAAAATTGGCGAGGATGTTTTACGGTCGTGTCGGCTCTTATGGAGCCGCACTTGATTCTAATGATCGTGAAGCTTTAAGCATTGCCTTGGCACGCAATATACAGCCTGATCTTGAAAACTGGCCGCAAGCGGACGACCTTTGTAGGTATGTGTTTGCGAGTCGTGATCATTTGTCAAAATTGCAGGATCAGGATATTGCAGCAGGCAATCTAACATTTTTGAATGCGGAAGATTTAAAATCGACCGTGCAAATTGAGACAGCATAATGCGAGAAGCAGTTTTGAGTTTTCCGGTTTCGGTGCAGCATGTGCCCCAGAAAGGCATTGAAGTGACACTGAAAAGCGACGACAATGAGCGTGCGGCTTTGGCTGAAGCCCACGGTCTGGATAAGGTTTTGGCCTTTTCTGCCGGTTTTACCATTACGCCCTGGAAAAAGAGCGGCATTAAAATTCGTGGTAAAATTCAGGCGCATATCGTGCAGGCTTGTGTCGCTACATTGGAGCCGATTGAGAATCAGATCGACGAAGATGTCGAAATTGTGCTGGTGCCGGAGCATTCACGCCTTGCCCGAGTTCCGCTGGATGAAAGCGGTGAAATGCTGATTTCAGCCGATGGTCCCGATATTCCAGAAACTTTTTCGGGAGATAAAATTGATATAGGCGCAATTGCTGAAGAGTTTTTTGATCTGGCAATTGATCCTTATCCGCGCAAAAGCGATTTGGCTGATTCTGTTATTGTCAGTGTTGGCGAGGTCGAAGACGAGAGCGACAGTGACACTGTCTCACCATTTGCAAGTCTTGGGAATTGGCAGAAGAAGAACTGAATTAAGCTATTTGCCAAATTTAAGTTGTATGGCGGTGTAAAAAAGCTATTTTCGCGTAAATCTTAAAGCGTGATCGCTGATTTTTTGTAAAAAGCTATACGAGCAACAGGGACCGCACAGGACATTCCAGAGTGATAAGAATTTCGATTGACGCCATGGGTGGCGATTTTGGCCCTGAAGTAGTCATACCCGGAGCGGCAACTGCGCATGAGCGTCATCCGGATATCCGTTTTGTAATTTATGGGCTGGCAGAGCAGGTAGAACCGGTTCTGGCCAAATATCCTAAACTTCAGGCCGCATCCGAGTTTCGCGTCAGTGAAATGGCAGTGCGTATGGATGAAAAACCGGGGCAGGCTTTGCGCAATGGTCGGGGAAAATCGTCGATGTGGCAGGCACTTGAGGCCGTTAAAGACGGTGAAGCGGATGCTTGCGTCTCAGCCGGCAATACCGGTGCGCTGATGGCGATGTCCAAGTTTTGTCTGCGGATGATGCCGCAGATAGAGCGTCCGGCAATTGCAGCAATCTGGCCGAATTTGCGCGGCGAGGGCATTGTGCTGGATGTGGGGGCAACTATTGGTGCCGATGCGCCGCAATTGGTCAATTATGCAGTGATGGGTGCCGGAATGGCGCGCGCACTTTTTGAAGTGAAGCGTCCGACGGTTGGCCTTCTCAATGTGGGCGTTGAGGATGTGAAAGGTCTTGATGAAATCAAGGAAGCCGGACAGATCCTGCGGGATACACCATTGGACGGCCTGGAATATTATGGCTTTGTTGAAGGCAATGATATCGGTAGCGGCACGGTTGATGTGGTGGTGACCGAAGGATTTACCGGCAATATCGCACTTAAAACAGCTGAAGGAACTGCTCGTCAGATTGCAACACTGCTGCGTCAATCAATGAGCCGGACATGGCTTGCCAAAATCGGTTATTTGTTTGCCAAAGGTGCTTTTGATCGCCTGCGCGAGAAAATGGATCCGAACAAGGTCAATGGCGGCGTGTTCTTGGGGCTCAATGGCGTCGTGATCAAAAGTCACGGTGGTGCGAATGCCGATGGTATCGCTGCTGCCATCGAAGTGGGCTATGATATGGTGCGTAATAAACTTTTAGAGAAAATTACCGCAGATCTGTCGCATTTCCAGCATAGCGCTCCCGTCAATACAAAAGCGGAAGAGGCTGGCATGTCTGATGAAAATCAGGCGTGACCGCCCGGATTTAATGTAAGAAACTTGGCGTTTTTCATAAATAATGCTAGCTGAGATCAGCTGAGTTAATTTCGTGAAAAAAGCATACAGGCTATAGAGCCTATGACTTAATGATAAGCGCTCCCCCATCAGGGATGTCGATGTCTTGGAAAATGGAAAAAGCGATGATCAGATCTGTCGTTAAGGGTATCGGAACCGCACTGCCGGAGCGTATCGTTAAGAATTCTGACTTGGAAAATATGGTTGAAACGTCAGATGAGTGGATTGTGCAGCGCACAGGTATCCGTCAGCGTCATATTGCCAATGAAAATGAAACAACGGTTTCGCTTGGTGCGGCTGCAGCACGTGCTGCATTGGAAAATGCCGGCCTGACACCGGATGATATTGATCTGATTGTTGTTGCGACTTCCACACCTAATAATACATTTCCGGCCAGCGCTGTTGAAATTCAAAAAGAACTCGGTATGACACATGGCTTTGCATTTGACATGCAGGCTGTTTGCTCCGGTTTCATTTATGCGATCAGCACCGCTGATCTTTATATCCGCGGCGGTATGGCTAACCGCGTTCTGGTGATTGGTGCTGAAACCTTCTCACGTATTCTCGATTGGAATGACCGCGGCACTTGCGTTCTTTTCGGCGATGGTGCCGGTGCGGTTGTGCTTGAAGCCGGCGAAGGTAAGGGTTTGACCTCGGATCGCGGTATTCTGTCGTCCAATTTGCGCTCCGATGGTTCGCACAAGCACAAGCTTTTTGTGGATGGTGGCCCTTCAACCACACAGACCGTTGGTCATTTGCGCATGGAAGGCCGTGAAGTTTTCAAACATGCAGTTGGTATGATCACCGATGTGATTGAAGCTTCATTTGAAGAAACCGGTCTGACTGCTAATGATATCGACTGGTTTGTGCCGCATCAGGCTAATAAACGCATTATTGATGCTTCGGCCAAAAAGCTGAACATAGCTGATGAGAAAGTTGTGATTACCGTTGATCAACACGGCAATACTTCTGCGGCGTCAGTGCCATTGGCATTGGCAACTGCGGTAAAAGATGGCCGTATCAAACAAGGTGATCTGATCCTTTTGGAAGCCATGGGCGGTGGTTTTACTTGGGGCGCGGTGTTGTTGCGTTGGTAAAGTTACGGTTTAATTTCTGTCGCGTGAAAATGGCTGCTTGACCAAAACCATTTTATTTGTGTAACCTGCTGGCAGTTAAGGATAATATTAGTCCAACGCTAACCAGGTAGGTTCCGTCATGGGGGGTAAGACAGTCACACGCGCAGATCTGGCAGAGGCTGTTTACCGTAAGGTAGGTCTTTCGCGCACAGAGTCAGCAGCACTTGTCGAAATGATTCTCGATGAAGTGTGTGATGCAATTGTGAATGGAGAAACCGTCAAACTTTCATCTTTTGCCACTTTTCAGGTGCGCGAGAAGAATGAACGTATTGGCCGCAATCCGAAAACCGGCGAAGAAGTTCCCATTTTGCCGCGCAGGGTTATGACATTCAAGGCTTCCAACGTCTTGAAGCAGCGTATTCTTGAAGAGCACCAAAAGCGAAACAAGCAGGCTGCAAGCGCGAAATAATTAGCTGCAATCCATATTGCCCATTAACAGCGTGCTTAAATGCTTGCCTGTAAATAGTTGATATTGCATGTTCATTATATAAATGATTCGTATGGTTTTTAGCGGTTGATGTGACATTTCGTTTCATCATTGGCTGGCCATCATGTATAATGAAAATTCTGAAGCTTTGTGATTTGTTGCAAATATAAGGCTGATGAAGAGACTGTAATATCAGAAGGGGCAGTATATGGATAAAGGTCCAGATGCTTTCAGGACAATCAGTGAAGTTGCTGATGATCTTGATTTGCCGCAGCATGTTTTGCGCTTTTGGGAAACGCGGTTTACACAGATCAAGCCTTTAAAACGCGGTGGCGGTCGTCGTTATTACCGCCCGCTCGACGTTGAATTGCTCAAAGGCATCCGTCATCTGCTTTATGATCAGGGCTATACGATTAAAGGCGTTCAGAAGCTTTTACGTGAAAATAATGTGCAGTTTATCATTGCACTCGGCAATGGTGATGTCGCTGCTATTGACGCGATTACCAAGCAAAAGCAATTAGATGCGAGCCGTCATGCCGAAGTGGACGGATTTGACGAATCATCGCTTCCATCCGGCATTAAAGCGCCGGCTGCACCGCGTAAATTATTTGGGTTGCTGAAGGGGGAGGAATCGGGGCCGGTGGGCGCTGATGATCGTCGTGCATCCAAAGATAATCGCAGCCTGTTACAGGAAGCCTTGTTTGATTTGCTGGAATGCAAACGTTTGCTTGATCAGGTGCGTTAAACAGATCACCTGATAAATCGGTGCCGGTGCTAGGTTAGCTATTGCGCCACAAAAAATGGCAGAGCACGCTGCTTGGTTAAGGTTAAGCATGGCTATCTTAAACTGGTAAGACGTGTATTTAAAGTTCTGAAACGGCCTTAAGCTTTGTTTGAAAGAACAGCTTGAGGCTATTTTTTTAAAGGTGATGAGCATGAGTGATGACGTTATTGTAAGAGATAGCAATGGTACGCAGATTTTGGAAGGTGATTCTGTTACCTTGATTAAAGATTTGAAAGTTAAAGGTACGTCTGAAACCATCAAGCGCGGTACATTGGTTAAAAATGTACGCCTGAACGGTAATCCGGGTGAAGTCGAATGCAATACCAAGCAGGTTAAAGGTTTGGTGCTGAAAACCGAGTTTTTGAAGAAAGCTTAAGCTTTTAAAAAAACTATTTAAATAAAAAGAGCATTTGCGGTTTTCGCAAATGCTCTTTTTGTTATTTTACTGTCGAGTGGTTTTGAATTTTTCAGCTTTCACCAAAAATGGTGCGAAATGTTTTGGCCAAGGCTAAATCAAGATCATCCATCGTCACAGGAAGGCCAAGATCAACCAAACTGGTGACACCGTGCTCAGTAACGCCGCACGGGACAATGCCGTTGAAATTTTCCAATTCCGGCTCCACATTCAAAGCAATGCCGTGAAAACTGACCCAACGGCGCAGGCGTATGCCGATGGCGGCAATTTTATCTTCCGACATGGCGCCATTGGCAAGGCGCGGCTTTTCAGGACGTGTGACCCAAACGCCGACGCGATCTTCGCGGCGCTCACCTTTGATATTGAACTCGGCTAATGTCTGAATGATCCATTCTTCGAGTGCCGCTACAAAGGCGCGCACATCTTCACGACGGCGTTTTAAATCCAGCATCACATAGACCACCCTCTGGCCGGGGCCATGATAGGTATATTCACCGCCGCGTCCGGTTTCATATACCGGAAAACGATCTGGGGTCAAAAGATCGGCTGGATTGGCACTGGTGCCGCTTGTGTAAAGTGGCGGGTGTTCTATCAACCAGACTAATTCAGGTGCGCTATTATCACGGATGTTTTTCACCCGTTCTTCCATGAATTTAAGCGCATATTCGTAATCTGTCAGTCCCTCTGTGACAAGCCATTCAACCGGACGGATATCGTCATTGGTGGCATGGAAATATGTATTAATATAGTCGCGGGAAAAATCAGACATAAAAAGCTCGGTTATAAATGCGGGGTATTGAACTTTATATATGGGCGTTTAAGCCGATTGATGCCAGACGGCAATTTGCCTCTGTTGGTGCAAATTGTGGCTGGCTCTCAAAAGATAAAGGCTGCGTTTTGAAGCGCAGCCTCTTGTTTTCCTAATCAAATATTCTTTATTCGGCAGCTTCAACGCCGTTCATGTAGTTCGGGAACCAACCTTCATAGGCTGATTTCAGAGCATCGACAGAGGTTTTGCAAGCGTCCCCGAAGTTGAGCTCATCGCCACCGACAGTGCCGAGGATACGGAACGGAATGCCGGAACCTTCTGCATTGAGTGCCAAAAGATTGGCAGTTTCAGCAGACGTTGAAACAACATAACGCGCCTGATCTTCACCAAACATCAGTGCATGGCGTGCGCCTTCACCGATATCAAGCGTAGCACCTTTACCGGATTTGATTGCCATTTCAGCAACTGCCAGCGCCAGACCACCATCGGACAGATCGTGACAAGCGGTAACCTGACCGTTGCGGATGGCGGAGCGGACGAAATCACCGTTACGCTTTTCAATGCTCAAATCAACGGATGGAGGCGGGCCATCGGCACGGTCAAACAGATCGCGCAGGTAAATCGACTGGCCAAGATGGGTACCATCGCCACCGAGCAGGATCAGCACATCGCCATCCTGCATGCCGCCGATTTTAGCCATCTGCTTCCAATCAGGAATGAGACCGACACCGGCAATGGTTGGCGTTGGTAAAATCGCCTGACCATTGGTTTCGTTATAAAGCGATACGTTACCCGAAACGATCGGGAAGGCGAGGCTACGGCATGCTTCGCCAATGCCTTCAATGGCTTTAACCAGCTGACCCATCACTTCAGGCTTTTCAGGATTGCCGAAATTGAGGTTGTCGGTGGAGGCCAAAGGCTCTGCGCCAACAGCGGTCAGGTTGCGCCAGCATTCTGCAACAGCCTGTTTACCGCCTTCAAACGGATCAGCTTCGCAATAGCGCGGCGTTACGTCTGACGAGAAAGCAAGCGCCTTGGTTTCATGGCCGTCAATGCGGATAACACCGGCATCACCACCAGGGATTTGCAAAGAATTACCCTGAATGATGGTGTCGAATTGTTCGTAAACCCAGCGACGAGAAGACTGATCGGCAGAGCCTACCAGTTTTAAAAGAGCGTCGGCATAATCTTCAACTTCCGGCACAGCGCTGGCTGCAAGCGGAGCATGGCGGCCTGGCTCTTTCCAAGGGCGATCATATTCAGGTGCTTCATCGCCGAGTTCTTTAATCGGCAGATTGGCAACTTCAACGCCCTGATGGATCACGCGGAAGCGCAGATCATCAGTGGTTTTACCAACAATAGCGAAATCCAGACCCCACTTGACGAAAATTGCTTCTGCTTCTTCTGCCTTTTCAGGTTTTAGAACCATCAGCATGCGTTCCTGACTTTCAGAAAGCATCATTTCGTAAGCGGTCATGTTTTCTTCGCGCACTGGCACATGATCAAGGATCAGTTCAATGCCGAGGTCGCCTTTGGCACCCATTTCAACAGCCGAACAGGTAAGGCCTGCTGCACCCATATCCTGAATAGCGATAACCGCACCGGATGCCATCAGCTCAAGGCAAGCTTCGAGCAGGCATTTTTCAGTAAACGGATCACCAACCTGAACGGTTGGGCGCTTTTCTTCGATGGTTTCATCGAATTCAGCTGATGCCATTGTCGCGCCGCCAACACCGTCACGACCGGTTTTTGCACCCAAATAAACAACCGGCAGGCCAACGCCTTCAGCCTTTGAGTAGAAGATTGCGTCGGTTTTAGCTAAGCCCGCAGCAAAAGCATTGACGAGGATATTGTCGTTGTAACGCTTGTCGAAATTAACCTCACCGCCAACAGTCGGCACGCCGAATGCGTTGCCGTAACCACCAATACCGGAAACAACGCCAGAGACGAGATGGCGGGTTTTTGGATGGGTTGGCTCACCAAAGCGCAGCGCATTCATGGCAGCAACGGGACGTGCACCCATGGTGAAGACGTCACGCAGAATACCGCCAACACCGGTCGCCGCACCCTGATAAGGCTCGATATAGGAAGGGTGGTTGTGGCTTTCCATCTTGAAGACGATGCAGTCGCCATCGCCGATATCAACAACACCGGCGTTTTCGCCAGGGCCTTGAATAACGCGCGGGCCAGTTGTCGGCAGCGTGCGCAGCCATTTCTTAGATGATTTATAAGAGCAGTGCTCATTCCACATGGCAGAGAAAATACCAAGCTCTGTATAGCTTGGCTCGCGACCAATAAGACCGAGGATGCGCTGATATTCATCCGGCTTCAGGCCGTGCGCTTCGATCAGTTCTGGCGTGATTGCCTGATTGTTTGTGATATTGGATGAGGAATTGGTCATGGAAACAGAAAACCCACCGAAAATCTAGTGTTTCAAGCGGCTTCTTTACCGCAAGATGAGGAGGAGTGCGAGTATAAAAAGCCTGAAGTTCAGGCTTTATCGCGGTTTATTCAGGAACATTGTTTTTGCCCTTCAGCCCAAAGCTTTACATCATGGGCAATTTTTGAACCGACAGGTTGCCCCATCATTGGCCCGAAAACTTCAATTTTGGCCGGATTGCCTTCCGCTTGCACAACGAGCAATGGGCGGGCAGTCGGATTTTTAACCGGCACTAATAAAAAACGTGGTCTTCCGGAGAAAGAATTAAGCTCTGCGGCCATCTTATAGGCGCGGAAATCTTTATCTTTTGACTTGAACCAGCAAGCTGTTGCGGACTGACTCATCATCTCCATTGTCGGCAAAGCTGGCTTGGACGAGTTAAGCATCAAAGGACCCGGTCCAGCCTGACGGGCTGACTGACATGATGATAAGAACAATAAAGCTGACAGACCCAAGGTTGTCGCGAGATTAAACTTTAACAAGTGCGCGCTCCGCCAGCTTATAAATTCTAGGCCAGTTGTGGTTTGAAGGCGACCAGACCATCCTGCATTTCGTTCCAGACGGTTGCGAGTGCATCATCTTGACGGGCATTGGCAGCATAGGCTTCAAACTTTGGATAATCATTAAAAAGCGTTGGGTAATTGCTGAGCTTTTTGATTGGTTCCAAGAAGAAACGGATCGGCAACAACCAGCAATCCGCAAGGGTTGCATGATCGCCCAAAGCATAGGCTTCACCGGTTAAACGCTCTTCAATAATGGCAAGGCCACGTTTGATGATCGCGATTTGCTCATCGATTTTTTGCTGATGATCGGCAGCATCGGCAGGCAATTTGAAAATGGTAAGTGCAGGTACAAACACTTCCAGCTCGGCCATGCGCGCCAATAAGCGGACCAGTGCACGATCTTTGGGATCTTGTGGCAGCAGTGGTATTTCAGGGAATTTTTCTTCCAGATATTCGGCAATAATAATGGCTTCAAAAAGCGAAGTGCCGGAACCTGTGACGAACACTGGTACACGCTGTACTGGCGTAATATCAGCAATCTGCTCTTGAAACGGGTAAGGCAGATCAATCAGTTTGAGCGGAATGTTTTTCAGATAAGCAGCCGCGCGCACTGCCGCCGCATAAGGAGAAAGAGGCCGGGAATAAAGTTTCATGGGTCGCAATCTCCTTGATGCTTAAGCGCTGTAATGGTGAGGTTTGATGCTCACTCAGTTTGAAACGAAAACAAGTTTATCTGTCCTGAAAGACAGTTTTGTCAATCAGGCCGCCAGTCCAAGGGCACCGGCAAACAATGCGCGTCCGTCGTCACCGCCGTGGGCTGCTTCGATCAGATTTTCCGGATGTGGCATCATGCCGAGCACATTGCCACGCTCGTTCATAATACCGGCAATATTATTGACGGAACCGTTCGGGTTCGTGCCTTCCGCATAACGGAACAGAACCTGACCATTATCTTCCAAGCGCTTCAATGTTTCCGCATCGGCAAAATAATTGCCATCATGATGGGCTACAGGGCAGCGAATGATCTGGCCTGCCTGATAGGCACGGGTAAAGACGGAAGTCGCATTGGCAACTTCGAGTTTCACTTCACGGCAGACGAATTTCAGCGATGTGTTGCGCATCAACGCACCTGGCAACAGACCTGCTTCAAGCAAAATCTGGAAACCATTGCAGACGCCCATAACTTTGACGCCTTTTTCAGCTTTTTCACGCACAGCCTGCATAATAGGCATACGCGCAGCAATAGCTCCGCAACGCAGATAGTCGCCGTAAGAAAAACCACCCGGAATGACGATCAGATCCACATCATCAGGGATGCTGGTATCCGTCTGCCAGACAGTGACAGGTGCCTGACCGGAGATTTTTGTTAAAGCGGCAATCATATCGCGGTCGCGATTGAGGCCCGGAAGGAGAATGACAGCGGATTTCATGACACCAATCGTCCTGTTGTTCATATAACAAAAGTGAAAAGACCAGCTTGATAACTGCCAAGCGATCTCATCAATGGTCAGAGAATAGTAATACTATAATCTTCGATGACGGTATTGGCGAGAAGCTTTTCGCACATTGCTTTGATATTAGCTTCGGCAGCAGCTTTGTCGGCGCCTTCCAGCTCAACATCAAAAACTTTGCCCTGACGAACAGAGTTGACGCCGTCAAAACCAAGGCTGCCCAATGCGCCAACAATTGCCTTGCCCTGAGGGTCGAGAACGCCGTTTTTCAATGTAACGGTGACACGTGCTTTGATCACTGTTTTATCCTGTAAAAAAAGATTGCCGTAAAAGCTGTTTTATAAATCACAGAACCCGCCTGCAGGCAGACGGGCTTTGCGAAATTTTATTTCACCAGAACGGGGCCGGTCGGACGCGATGGCTCATTTTCATTCATGATGCCAAGGCGACGTGCCACTTCCTGATAGGCTTCAACCAAACCACCCATATCGCGGCGGAAACGGTCTTTGTCCATCTTGTCGTTGGTGTTGATGTCCCATAGACGGGCGGAATCAGGGGAGATTTCATCCGCAATGACAACACGCATCAGCTCGCCTTCAAAGAGGCGGCCGCATTCAATTTTGAAATCCACCAACTGGATACCGATGCCGAGAAACAGGCCGGTGAGGAAATCATTGACGCGGATTGCAAGCGTCATAATATCATCGAGTTCCTGAGGGGTAGCCCATCCGAAAGCGGTGATATGTTCCTCTGAGACCATCGGATCATCAAGTTCGTCGGCTTTATAGTAAAACTCGACAATGGAGCGTGGAAGAATAGTGCCTTCTTCAAGGCCGAGACGTTTTGCCAGCGAACCGGCAGCAACGTTACGGATCACAACTTCCAAAGGAATAATCTCGACTTCTTTGATCAATTGTTCACGCATATTGATGCGCTTGATGAAGTGGGTCGGGATATTGATCCGGTTCAAGAGCTGGAAAATATGTTCGGAAATGCGGTTGTTCAACACGCCCTTTCCGTCAATGACTTCGTGCTTCTTGTTGTTGAACGCGGTTGCGTCATCCTTGAAAAACTGGATGAGAGTACCTGGCTCAGGTCCTTCATAAAGAATCTTGGCCTTACCCTCGTATATACGGCGGCGACGGTTCATGGCTGTTCCCGGATATGGAAATCTGTGATGAGCGGGAGATAAGTTCCGCAGGGTACGCGGGCTAAGTATAACAATTAAGGGATTTTAACAATGGCGCATTGGGCTGTTTGTTAAAATTTAATGAATAAGCGGTGATCTGTCGCGTAAGATGACGCGATCCATACTATGATGCATTATATTCCATGCTACAAACGGGATGATTTCTTCTGTTTTTCGTCATCTATGGGGCAATATGTTTTTTAGTCTGTCCAAAATTATCTGGCTTTTTGTGCAGCCTTTGTCGGTGCTGCTTTTTTTATGCACTTTGATCATTGTTGCATTTTATTGCGGCTGGAAAATTCTGGCCGTTTCATTGGCAGTGCTTGCTTGCGTTATTATTATTTTATGTGGATTTACGACCTTGGGCGCGGTGCTTCTCAATCCTTTGGAAGAGCGGTTCCAGCGACCACAAAACTATCCTGATAAAATTGCAGGCATTATTGTCTTGGGTGGTTATATGAGTGGTGAAATTAATGCTGCACGTGGTGGGACAGAATTGAACAGTGCCGGCGACCGGATCATTGAAACCATGCGCCTTGCTAAAATCTATCCGGAGGCTAAAATTATCGTAACGGGCGGTGAAGGAACTTATTTTAGCCAGTCAAAGCCGGATGCAGATAGTACAAAGCAGCTTTTTGAAGCGTTTCAGATCGCCGATGATCATGTGGTATATGAGGCGAAATCCCGCAATACGGTTGAAAATGCTCTCTTTACCCGTGATTTGGTGCAGCCTAAGGGCGGCGAGCAATGGCTGCTGGTGACATCGGCTTTTCATATGCCGCGCTCTGTCGGCGTGTTTAGGAAAACGGGTTTTGATATTATTGCATGGCCGGTTGATTATAAAACCGTACCGGAAACGAAATTCCGTCTTTACTTCCAAAATGCCAATGAAGCCTTCGCGCGAACCTCAACTGCGCTGCATGAATGGTTGGGATTGGTGATCTATTGGTGGAAAGGAAAGACTGAAGAGCTCTTTCCCAAGCCGTGACAGGCATATTTTTGCCGCAAATTTTAAGGAAATGCTAATAAATAATATATCATTAAGGAGTTGTTTTTATACGATTTTTAATCGTCAATGTATTTTTTTGCATAGCTTGCGCCATATTTATGCCGCAAAGAAAGATTGCGTAAACGCAAAGCTAACCATATATCTGGTGGAGAATTCTCAATCAGCAGAAAAGATGCGATTATAAAATGGACGAAACAGTTCAAAAATCTTGCTGGGGCGTGACGCTCTGGGGCGTCGTGGCATTGTTTTCAGTTATTATTCTGGCTTATTTATTTTCAATTTAAGTTTTTTAAAAAACGGGTGATTGCAGCGCCCGTTTTTTCATGTCCATATTTTGGCGAATCGCTGGCGGATGTTGAATTTATTAATAAATGATAAATCTGTGAGTTTGCGGTTTGGATTGTCGCTTAGGGATTCTCAAATCATTAATAGTTCGTTACTTTAGTCCGGTAAGATTCGCTTCCACCAGCGAGAATATGGGATCGTTAAGATTATGGCACAGGCATCAAGCGCGGCTCGTGAGCCTTCAATGGAAGAAATCCTCGCTTCTATCCGTCGTATTATTGAGGATAGCGATGTGACCCGGCAAGTCTCTGCTGAAGAGGCGCCGGTTGAAAAGCCGATTATGCGTAATGAGCAGCCGGTGCGCGGTGAAGTTGCGCCTTTCCGGCGTCCTGCTGCCGAGGTGAGTGAGCCTGTTGTTTCGGCGCCGCCACGTAATTTTGAGCGTCCTTTATTGCAGGAAAAGGTAGCTGATACATCGGCATCTCATTCAGAGCCTGTCCGTAATTCCGTTATTTCCGCGGTTTCGGCAGCACTTGAAAATCCGGACGCTCCTGTTTTTGATACAAATATCAATCTGCGCGGCTCATTTGATGCCGAAGAAACGCATGCTGAATATGTGGCTGTAAAGCCGGTTCCGGCGAATGATGCAGCTGTCGCGGTTGATAGCCTGCAAGAGCCGGATGAACAAGCTGATCCTGCTTTGGTTTCCCAATCGGCTGTGCAGTCTTCATTGGAAGCGGAATCTGCTGATTTCAACATCAGAGAGAAAGTCGAAGAGAGCGTGGAAAACGATATTCAGAAGATTATCTCGGAAATGATGGAAAAGCAGCCGGAAGAACAAGAAAAACCATCAGCCGCTCTGGCATCGGATGCGACCAAGCAGCAGGTAGCTGCTTCTTTTGACCAATTGTCGGAAGCGGTTCGTCAGGAACGCATCCGCTCATTGGAAGAGCAGGCAGAAGCGCTGTTACGTCCGATGCTGCAAAATTGGCTTGATGAAAATCTGCCGTCCATGGTCGAGCGCTTGGTGCGTGAGGAAATCGAACGGATGGTGCGCGGCGAACAACTCTGATTGGAACTAATTAAGTTGGAATGCGATGATCCCGTCATTATATATGGCGGGATTATTGTTTTTTGACACAAAACCCATGGCGGTTTAAGAGATCAATCAAAGTGACTCTCATTTAGACTTTATTATTGAGTGAAGGCGGCGAACCGCTGAATTAATCTTCATTCTTTGCACAACGACCGGACAGTTTGATGCTAGAAAAAACATATGATGCAGCGGCAACAGAGCCGAAAATTGCTGAGCGATGGGAAGAGGCAGGCGCATTTAAAGCGGGTGCCGGTGCTAAAGAGGGTGCCGAGCCATTTACAATCGTTATTCCGCCGCCAAATGTCACCGGTTCTTTGCATATGGGCCATGCGCTGAACAATACGATTCAGGATATTCTGGTTCGTTTTGAACGTATGCGCGGCAAAAACGTGCTGTGGCAGCCGGGCTTTGACCATGCCGGTATTGCAACGCAGATGGTTGTCGAGCGTCAGCTGGCCGAGCGTAAAGAGCCAAACCGTCATGCGATGGGGCGTGAGAAATTCGTCGAACGCATCTGGCAGTGGAAAAGTGAATCCGGTGGCATGATTTCCAATCAGCTGCGCCGTCTTGGTGCATCTTGCGATTGGTCACGTGAACGTTTTACCATGGATGAAGGTCTGTCCAAGGCGGTTCTGGAAGTGTTTGTAACACTTCACCGCGAAGGTTTGATTTATAAAGACAAACGTTTGGTCAATTGGGATCCGAAATTGCTGACCGCGATTTCCGATATTGAAGTTGAGCAGCGTGAACTTAAGGGCAATCTCTGGCACTTCCGCTATCCGCTGGAAGGTGTGACCTTTAACGCAGAAGACCCAAGCACTTATATCGTTGTTGCCACCACACGCCCTGAAACCATGCTGGGTGATAGTGGTGTTGCGGTTAATCCGGAAGATGAGCGCTATCAGGCACGTATCGGCAAGTCCGTTATTCTCCCGCTGGTTGGCCGTGCAATTCCGATTGTTGGTGATGATTATGCGGATCCGGAAGCTGGTTCCGGTGCGGTTAAAATCACGCCTGCTCATGATTTCAATGATGCGGAAGTTGGCAAGCGTAATAATCTGCGCCAAATAAATATTATGGCGCCAGATGCCACCATCTGCCTGAAAGACAATGAAGATTTTCTGGAAGGCGTGGCTGCAAGTGCCGAGCTTGATGCATTGATTACCGAGCTTGATGGTCAGGACAGATTTGCTGCTCGCAAAGCCATTGTCACCAAGATGGAAGAGGGTGGTTATCTCGAGAAAATCGAAGATCACATCCATATGGTTCCGCATGGTGACCGTGGCGGCGTGCCGATTGAACCGCTATTGACCGACCAGTGGTACGTTAATGCTGCTGAAATGGCCAAGCCTGCCATCGACAGCGTTCGTGAAGGACGCACTGCGATTGTACCAAAGACATGGGAAAAAACCTATTATGACTGGATGGATAATATTCAGCCGTGGTGTATTTCCCGCCAATTGTGGTGGGGGCACCAGATCCCAGCCTGGTATGGTCCAGATGGTGAGATTTTTGTCGAGAAAAGCGAAGCTGAAGCTTTGGCTTCAGCCGAAAAACATTATGGCAAGCCGACAGAACTGACCCGTGATCCTGATGTTCTGGATACATGGTTCTCTTCTGCGTTGTGGCCGTTCTCGACGCTTGGCTGGCCTGACAAAACACCGGAACTCGCCACCTATTACCAAACAGATGTTCTGGTAACGGGTTTTGACATTATCTTCTTCTGGGTCGCCAGAATGATGATGATGGGCCTTCATTTCATGCATGAAGAGCCGTTCCATACTGTTTATGTTCACGCGCTGGTGCGTGATAAAAACGGTGCGAAAATGTCGAAGTCGAAGGGCAACGTCATTGATCCGCTGGAACTGATTGAAGAATATGGTGCTGATGCGCTGCGCTTTACGCTGGCTATTATGGCCGCACAGGGACGTGACGTGAAGCTCGATCCAGCACGTATTGCCGGTTACCGTAATTTTGGCACCAAGCTTTGGAATGCGACCCGTTTTGCGCAGATGAACGGCGTGAAACGCGATCCGAATTTCAAGCCGGAACAGGCAAAACTGGCGGTTAACCGCTGGATTTTGACCGAGCTGACTGAAGCCTCAAACGCGATCACTGCCGGCATTACCAGTTACCGCTTCAATGAAGCAGCGTCTGCTGCCTACCGTTTTGTCTGGAACCAGTTCTGTGACTGGTATCTAGAATTGCTTAAACCCATTTTCATGGGCGATGATGAAGCAGAAAAAGCGGAAGCACAGGCATGTGCGGCTTATTGCTTGGACGAAATCTATCGTTTGTTGCATCCGTTTATGCCGTTTATGACCGAAGAGCTTTGGGATCTGACCGCTGGTGAAGGCGAAAAGCGTGACAGCGTTTTGGCTTTGGCTCGGTGGCCTGAATTGTCCTTTGAGGATAATGACGCTGCCACAGACGTGAATTGGTTGATTGACCTGGTCAATGGTATTCGTTCGGTTCGCTCTGAAATGAATGTACCGCCATCAGCCAAAGCACCTTTGATCGTGTTGGAAGCAAATGCTCAAACCAAAGAGCGTTTTGAGCGTCATGATGCGGCGATCAAGCGTCTGGCGCGGGTGGAAAATGTTGAATTTTCCGATGCAGCGCCAAAAGGTTCGGCGCAGCTGGTTATCGGCGAAGCAACAGCATGTATGCCGCTTGGCAGCTTGATTGACCTGAGTGCAGAAACTGCACGTCTGAGCAAGGAAGCAGGCAAGATTGATGCAGAAATGCAGAAGATCAATGCCAAGCTTTCGAATGAGAAATTTGTTGCCAATGCGCGCGAAGATGTTGTGGCGGCAGAGCGTGCGCGTCTTGTTGAATTGCAGGAAGCGGCTGAAAAAGTGGCACTGGCGCAGAAGCGTATTCAGGAAGCCGGTTAAGCTCATCTGAGACTTTTAAAGCCCGCGATGCATTTTTATAAAATTGCATCGCGGGCTTTTTTGTACGCTGATTTGGGTTTGGCATTTAATTTATTGTTTTAATTGTGTGATTTATTGCCTCATCTACAACTAAAGTTTGAAAGTCTTTTGACTATCATTCATGGTGTGCTGGAGATTTATGAAAACATGCATGTTACGAAATAGGACCGCAGGGGACAAATGCGCTTGATAACAACAAAGGCTGCAAAGATTTCGTGCGTTTTGACTGCTGCACTTATAGGCGGCACATTCTATGCGCAAGCGGGTGGTTTTGAGCGCAGTTCGCAGGATTTTGATATTCTGTTTGAAGAAGGCAATTTGGCTGAAAGTGGCGTAACCTATGTGATGCCACAGCGTAAACTTAAAAATATTCGCCAGATTGCGCCTGATTTACAGTCGGTGACTGTCGCCAAAGATAATGTCAATGAAGGAAAATCTTATTGGGTTCCGAAAGTTTCAGCACGTTTTCAACTCAATGATGATTTGGCTTGTGCCGCACAATATCGCCGTCCTTGGGGCATCGTTATGGATGTTGGTACGGATACTTTGCGCGCTTATAGTTCAATTGAACAAGAAATTTCATCACATGATTTTGGTTTGAACTGTTCTTACCGACTCGCGGTAGGTGAGAAGGGCTTTGTCCGTTTGCTTGGTGGCTTAAGTTATCAGGAGCTGAGTGGTTATCAAACAAAACTGCTGCCAAATCAGTCAATTGCTACTTTGGATGTCGATGGACGTGGTTACGGGTGGCGATTGGGCGCGGCTTATGAGGTGCCGGAAATCGCATTGCGTGGCAGTGTCGTTTATCAATCGAAGGTCAAATATGATTTGAACGGAACGATTGCGGGCGTCATACCAACAATGGCGCTTGATGTCGGTTCCGATGTCAGTCTGCCGCAATCTGTCGAATTTAAATTTCAAACCGGCATTGCGCCTGATTGGGTGGCGCTGGCGTCGGTGAAATGGACAGATTGGAAAAGCATCCAAGTGGTGCCTTTCACGCTGAGTGATGATGTTCCGGCATTCGGATTGATGAAAGGAAGGGTCATGAGTTCCCTTGACCTTTATTTCCGCGATGGCTGGACGGTAAGTGGCGGTGTCGCGCATAAATTTAATGATCATTGGTCGGGTGCTGCCACTTTAACGTGGGATAGGGGAACCTCGACCGGATGGACATCACAGACCGATGTCTGGTTATTGGGTGCGGGAGCCAATTATAAAGTCACAGATCATTTTGATATCAAGCTTTCCGGTGCGCTTGGTTTGTTACGATCAGGTGAATTTCACGATAAGGTCAGTACCAGTGATTTTGGTACGGATTTAGTAAAAGCTTTTTCCGTGGCAGTTAAGCTGAAACTTTAAAAGAAAACACTCTGCACAAAAAAAGCCTCCGGTTTCATCAACCGGAGGCTTTTTTGTGCGCTGAAGCAAAATTTATTGTGCAGGCTTTGGCTCTTCTGACGCAGGAGCGGCAGCTTTTGCTTGTTCGGCAAGCGTTTCACCAACGCCAACAGCCAGATCGCGGGCAATACCATTTTGCCAGATGCCTGCTGCTTTGATCACTTCACGGGTGACGATCGGGCCTTCAGCAATCAGCTTCTTGCCGCTTTCTGAATTATAGAAAGTTGCAATGGCTTCAAGATCAGCTTGCGAGAAAGAATTTGCATAGGCGCGTGCAGCTTCTGTTTCCAGATCGGCGCGACGTGCAGCCAATGCAATCGCCTTATCATCAACAGTTTTGGTGATCAGTTCTTCAAGATTCGGATCTTTCTGAATCAGTTCAGCTTTCAGCGATGCTGCAGCCTGAGGCAGAATGGCATCGAACTGTTCTGTCGCGCCAATGGCGGCAATTGCAGAACGTGCAGCATTGAGATGGGCTTCTGAAACGTCCTGAGCATTTGCGCCTTGCAAACCTGCCAGAATACCAAGCGCAGCCAGTGGCGCTATCAGACGGTGTAAGCCTGTTGTCTTGGTCATAAGGTCGTCACTCCGTAATTTAATTTTTAGACGGTTTAATTGTCCGGATACCATCAGCGCCCGCTATAATAGTGGTTTCCGAAAGTCCGATGAAAAGTCCGTGCTCTACAACACCCGGAATGGCGAAGAGAGCGTCTGATAATGCTTTTGAATCGGGAATGCGGCTAAAAGATGCATCAATGATGTAATGACCGCCATCAGTCACAAAAGTTTTTCCGTCTTGTTGACGAAGAACCAATTCGTCGCTCAAACCGAGGCTGTCGGCTGCTTTTTGGATGGCAAGTTTAGTGGCGCCAAGACCAAAAATATTGACTTCAATCGGCAGAGGAAAACGTCCCAATGTGTCAACCAGCTTGCTCTCGTCGGCAATAACAATCATTGCATCGGAGGCTGCAGCCACGATCTTTTCGCGCAGCAATGCACCGCCGCCGCCTTTGATAAGGGTAAGGGCCGCGTCAACTTCATCCGCACCATCAATGGTGAGATCAAGATGTGGCGTTTCTTCCAAGGTGGTGAGCGGAATATTCAACTCTTTGCAAAGTGCAGCAGTGCGCTCTGAAGTTGGCACGCCGATGACTTTAAATCCGTTGGCGGTTTTTTCACCCAGCAGACGAACGAATTCTTCTGCGGTTGAACCCGTGCCGATTCCAAGACGCATGCCATCTTTGACATGTGTCAAAGCTTCTGCTGCGGCCGCGATCTTAAGTCGACGGGCTTCATCCATAGTTACATTCCTCTTGAGAGCGGCTCTTTATAAAAGCCGTAAGGATTCTCGATATTTTGAACCTTACATTTAGCATGGACTGATCAAGACACAAAAGCACATATTCACTTTGTTTTGAAAATGCGCGGCGAAGATTGAGAAAATTTGAGTGTATTTTGCAAGAAAACATGTGAATTTTTTAAAAATCAAAACGAAAACCGTATTTTGTCATTTTATTTGCCAACATCAGGTAATGGGAACGAATCCGGCTTGAGAGCAGGGCGTTCATCGGCTAGGCATAGAAATGAATTTGATCACCGTTATCGGATATATGAATGTTGAAACCTATAATAGTCTTTGACCTTGACGGCACTCTTGTCGACACGGCAACAGATCTTCTGGAAAGTCTCAATCATTGTCTTGATGTGGGAGGATTACAACAAGCTGATCCTGTTTCACTGCGTCGCTATGTTGGTTTGGGCGCACGGGTGATGATCGAGCGCGCTTATCAGGCGCAGCAAAAACAATTGAAATCCGATGAGCTGGATCAGTTGGTTGCAGTTTTTCTGGAGCATTACGCATATAATATGCCCGGTAAGGCCAGAATTTTTGATGGCGCAATCGAAGCGCTGGATCGTTTTGCCAGCCGCGGCTATCTTTTGGCAATCTGTACCAATAAATTTGAAGGGCTGGCTGTCAAATTATTGGATGGTCTCAATTTGTCTGACCGTTTCGGTGCCATCAGCGGCTCCGACAGTTTTGCTTTCCGCAAACCGGATCCGCGCCACTTGACGCAGACCATTGCCGCTGCCGGTGGCGATGCCGACCGTGCGGTGATGATTGGTGACAGCCGCACCGATATTGATACGGCAAAGGCAGCGGGTATTCCTGTTGTAGCAGTGGATTTTGGTTATACGGATGTGCCGGTTAATGTTTTGGGCCCAAGCCGGATTATTTCCCATTATGACGAATTGACCATCTCAATGGTCGAGCAGCTGACTGGTGCGGTGATGCCGCGCCTCTAATACACTTGGAACAAGATTCAGCCTGATTGTTTGAACAGGCATAAAAAAGAGGCGCTCGAAGCGCCTCTTTTTTGATTGAAGAAATACAAGCTTATTTGCCGGCTTTGGCTTTATCCTGCTCGGCCTTCATCTTGGCTTCAAATTCTTTCTGACGCTTTTGAACTGCATCCTGCAATTCTTTCTGGCGTTCTTCCAGTTCGTTCTGCTGCAGGCCGGGGCCCGTCAATGCATCGGAGAAGCCTGTCAGCGAAACAGAAATCGGGTTAGGCTGGTTCTGGAAGTTGACCGAGGTCAGAACCATTTTGCCGCCTTTTTTGAATGAATTTACCAATTCATCTGTCAAAGGTGCTTCAGCGATACAACGATCCGGGAAGCAGATGCCGTATTCGACTTTAACTGCTTTGTTGTTGTCGATCTGGAGGCCTACGCCTGCAGGAATCAGACGACCGGTCGGAACGGAAACCTGAAAGATTTTGCGGTTAATCTTACCTTTGATTTCGATCAGATTAACGGCGGTCAGCAGCTGGCCGGAATTGGCGGTTACGATATTCTGCGTGTTGCAGATATCGTTGTCTTCCTGCTTGGAGCATACTTTAAACCAGCCTTCAGGCGGCTGCTGGGCAGAGGCCGGGATGGATGAAGCTGCAAGCAAAGCGAACACGCCAGCCAGTGCAGATGAGGCCGCGATCGTCTTTTTGCTGGACATGATCAACAGGTTCCTTTCAATGCTTTTGTTTTGGGCTTTAATCCCGATTACCCTTTGTTAGGGCGGTCAGCTACTGCTTAAACATCTGCAAACTCAATTGTTTAAAAATGCGGCGAGAGCGTGACCAATATGCTTAATGTTGTGTTACACTGACTTTTCGGTGTAATCCAGTGGCGCTTTAAGCACAATTCATTGCAATTGTTAAAAAAAACACATTCCTTGGCGAATGTCACTCTATTGACACGCTTTATAAAGATCAAAAGCCTTAATTTAGGGCTGATTGTTTACGAATCGTTCCGATTGAAAATATTTTACGGAGCTCATGTCGGGTGAATTTGAGGATAATGAAAACGCTAACCTATTCCGCTTTGCTGACGGCGGCTATGTCATTGAATTTGACTTCGTTTACATGGGCTGAGCCAACCCACTCACTTGCCATGCATGGCACGGCTGCACTGCCTGCCGATTATCAGTATTTTCCTTATGTAAATCCGGATGCGCCGAAAGGCGGGCAGGTGCGCTACGGGGTTGTCGGTACATTCGATAGTCTTAATCCGTTTGTCTTGAAAAGTATGCGCACCACTGCACGCGGATTGTTTATGGACGGCGATTTCGGCAATCTTGTCTATGAAAGTCTGATGCAGCGCTCGCGCGATGAAGCTTTTGCGCTTTACGGATTGCTGGCTGAAAAAGTTGAAAGTGATGAAGATCGCCATTGGGTTGAATTTACACTGAATCCCTTGGCCAAATGGTCGGACGGTGAGCCTGTCACCATTGAGGATGTCATCTTTACCTATGAGCTGCTCACTGAAAAAGGCCGCCCGCCTTATAGCAGCCGTATGAGTCGCATCGAGAAAATTGAAAAAACCGGCGAGCGTAAAGTGCGCTTCACCTTCAATGATCAGTCGGATCGTGAATTTCCGTTGCTGATTGCGTCCACGATGCCGGTTTTGCCCAGACATGCCATTGATGTGGACAGTTTCGGCAACGCTTCCTTAAAAGCGCCGGTTGGCAGCGGACCTTATAAAGTGGCGCGCGTTTCACCTGGACAATCAATTCTTTATGAACGCAATGATGATTATTGGGCGAAAGATCTTCCCGTCAAGCGCGGCTTTGATAATTTCGACAAAATAAGCATTGAATATTTCCGCAACGAAACGGCAATGTTCGAAGCTTTTAAAAAAGGTGTGGTGGATGTTTTTCTGGAGGGCAATCCGACCCGATGGCAGACATCTTATAATTTCCCTGCGGTTAAGGACGGACGCATTATCAAGGCAGGCTTTAGCCGTGGTATTCCGGTTAATCTGTTGGGCTTTACTTTTAATACCAGGCGCGAAATTTTTGCCGACAGCCAAGTGCGCCACGCCATAAGCCTGTTGTTTGATTTTGAATGGGCTAACCGCAGCCTGTTTTCCGATCAATATAAACGTACGGAAGGTTATTGGTTCGGTTCCAATCTTTCGGCGGTGGGTATAAAGGCGGATGAGCGCGAGCGGTCATTATTGGCGCTTTTCCCCAATGCCGTGCGCAGTGATGTGATGGAGGGAAAATGGCATGCGTCGAGAACCGATGGCAGTGGTCATGATCGCAAATTAGTGCGCGAAGCGATGCGATTGCTTAAACAGGCCGGTTTCCGTTTTGAAAAAGGTAAGGCCATTGGCAAAGATGGCAAGCCCTTCGAATTTGAAATCATGACCCGTTCGGTGGACGAGGAAAAAGTCTCGCTTGCCTTTAAACGTAATCTGGAGCGTCTTGGCATTGAAGTGAGTGTGCGAACTGTTGATGATGCGCAATATCAGCATCGTATGCAGACCTATGATTATGATATGATGCTTGGCGCATTGACCGGAACGCTTTCACCCGGCAATGAACAATGGAACCGATGGGGGAGTGCATCGCGTGATGCACAGGGCAGTTTCAATTATGCAGGTGCTGCCGATCCGGCGATTGATGCGATGATTGAGGCAATGCTTGCCGCGCGAAGTCAGGAAGATTTTGTCAGTGCGGTGCGTGCGATGGATCGGGTGCTGATTTCCGGTGATTATTATGTCCCGCTTTATCATCTGCCGCAGCAATGGCTGGCGCATTGGGGGCGGGTAAAATATCCTGAAAAAACATCGCTGTTTGGTTATCAGCTACCTACCTGGTGGGCTGAGGATGCAACCAAATAAAACCAGAATTAAAAAAGGCCTGAAGACTATGTTCTTCAGGCCTTTTTTGATTGATTAGCCGGCAATCAGCGATTTGACACCGTCTGCCACAAATTGCACCGCAAGGGCTGCCAGAATGACACCGAGGAGGCGGGTGAGGATCGAGCGACCGGTTTCGCCTAAGAAACGGTCAACACGCTCGGCCAGCAAAAGCGTGACATAAGTAATTGCCATACAGGCCAGAATGACCACAATGAGCATGGAGCGCTCAACGGGCGCATGAAAACCGTCGGAGAGGAGGATCACCGCCGAAATCGCACCGGGGCCCGCAATCAGCGGAATGGCAAGCGGGAAGGCGGCGATATTGTGGATATGATCTTTGGTGATCGCGACTTCAGCACTTTTCTCTTTGCGCTCGGTGCGTTTCTCAAAAATCATTTCAAACGCAATCCAGAACAGGAGCAAACCACCGGCCACGCGGAAGGCACCGATACTGATGCCGAACAGGCTCATTATTTGCGCGCCCGCAATGGCGAAGATGGTGAGCAGAATAAAACCGATGATGGTGGCGCGTTTGGCAACCTGATTGCGTGCCTGACGGTTCATGCCCGGTGTGAGTGCTAAAAACAATGGTGCCAGGCCGGGAGGGTCAATTGTTACAAGCAGTGTGACCAGAGCACTCAAAATTGTATCAATGAAACCCATGGGGTTTTAGTCCTCCGGTTGAATTTGCGACTCAAATTGTTGTAAGAACATTAATCTAGCTTAGTTGCCGCCGCAGGTCGATGAGCCGAGCTTTCGACTATGGAATGAAGTTACAGCATATCCTGTGGATAGGTGATTGGGCATAACTTCTTGTATAGGCGATGATTTGTGAATATCTTTCAAGGCGTTGAATTTCATTCACATTTCAGCGGGCGCAAAAAGTTGGTAAATTGGTGTTTTGCGAGTTTTTCCTATATAAGTTGAGTTTACCGATTCTGTTAAGAAAGACCTTTGAATAGTGTCAAATCTAACTCCGCCACCCGGTTCAGATGATGCCAATGGTCCAATTGGGCCGAGCGGTATCGAGCCGATTTCAATCGTTGAGGAAATGCAGCGTTCCTATCTCGATTATGCGATGAGCGTAATCGTGAGTCGCGCGCTTCCTGATGTGCGCGACGGGCTGAAACCTGTTCATCGTCGTATCATGCATGCGATGAATGAAATGGGGCTTGCCTGGAACAAACCATATCGTAAATCCGCCGGTGTCGTCGGTGAGGTTATGGGTAAGTATCACCCGCATGGTGATGCTTCTATCTATGACGCGCTTGTGCGTATGGCGCAGGATTTCTCGCTGCGCGAACCGCTGATCAACGGGCAGGGGAACTTCGGTTCCATCGACGGTGATCCGCCGGCTGCGATGCGTTATACCGAGTGCCGTCTGCAAAAAGTGTCCGAATATTTGCTGGCCGATATCGATAAAGATACGGTTGATTTTCAGGATAACTATGATGGCCGCGAGCATGAGCCACGCGTTTTGCCTGCCCGTTTTCCAAATCTTCTGGTCAATGGTTCGGGTGGTATTGCTGTTGGTATGGCTACCAATATTCCACCGCATAACTTGGGCGAAATTATCGATGGTTGTATCGCGCTGATCGACAATCCGGAAATCAGCCTCGAAGAAATGATGGAAATCATTCCGGGGCCTGATTTTCCGACCGGCGGTATCATCCTTGGTCGCTCCGGTATTCATTCAGCTTATAGCACAGGTCGCGGCTCTGTTATTATGCGTGGCCGCACAGCTATCGAGCCGATGCGCGGTGATCGTGAAGCCATTATTATCACTGAAGTTCCTTATCAGGTAAATAAGGCGACAATGATCGAGAAAATGGCCGAATTGGTGCGCGACAAGCGTATCGAAGGCATTTCTGATCTGCGTGACGAATCCGACCGTGACGGCTACCGTGTTGTGGTGGAATTGAAGCGTGATGCTGTTGCTGATGTGGTACTGAACCAGTTGTTCCGTTACACGCCGCTGCAAACATCTTTCGGCTGCAACATGGTTGCGCTGAATGGCGGTAAGCCGGAACTGATGGTGCTGCTGGATATGCTGCGCGCATTTGTGGCGTTCCGTGAGGAAGTTGTTACCCGACGCACCAAATTCCTGCTCAATAAAGTCCGCGAACGCGCCCATGTCTTGGTTGGTTTGGCCATTGCTGTTGCCAATATTGATGAGATCATTGCTCTGATCCGCCGTGCGCCGGATCCGACAACTGCACGTGAGCAGTTGATGGAGCGTCGCTGGCCTGCTGCTGATGTGGCACCGTTGATCCGTTTGATCGATGATCCACGTCACAAAATTAATGAAGACACTACTTACAATCTGTCTGAAGAACAGGCTCGTGCAATTCTTGAATTGCGCTTGCAGCGTCTGACCGCTTTGGGTCGTGATGAAATTGCCGATGAATTGAACAAAATCGGTGAAGAAATCCGTGAATTCCTTGCTATTTTGGCCTCGCGTGAGCGCGTGATGGGCATTGTGAAGGACGAACTCAAAGCTGTTCATGATGAATTTGCCACACCACGCCGTACTGAACTTGGTATGGGTGGCGCTGAAATGGATGATGAAGATCTGATTGCGCGTGAAGATATGGTGGTGACTGTCAGTCACGCCGGTTATATCAAGCGCGTGCCATTGGCGACTTATCGTGCGCAGCGTCGTGGCGGTAAAGGGCGTTCAGGTATGACAACGCGCGATGAAGATTCGGTCACACGTCTCTTTGTTGCCAATACGCATACGCCCGTTCTGTTCTTCTCTTCACGCGGGATCGTTTATAAAGAAAAGGTCTGGCGTCTGCCGATCGGTACGCCGCAATCACGCGGCAAGGCACTGATCAATATGCTGCCATTGCAGCAGGGCGAACGTATCACCACCATTATGCCATTGCCTGAGGATGAAGATTCATGGGCAAATCTGGATGTGATGTTTGCAACAACGCGCGGTACTGTGCGTCGTAACAAGCTGAGCGATTTTGTTCAGGTTAATCGCAACGGTAAAATTGCGATGAAACTGGAAGATGACGGTGATGAAATTCTCTCGGTTGATACCTGTACCGAATTTGACGATGTATTGCTGACAGCCGCTGGCGGCCAGTGTATCCGCTTCTCTGTGACGGATGTCCGCGTCTTTGCCGGACGTAATTCTATCGGTGTGCGTGGTATTAATCTTGCCGAAGGTGACCGTATCATTTCAATGGCAATTCTCGGCCATGTGGATGCAACACCGGCTGAGCGTTCTGCCTATCTGAAGCGCGTCATTGCGGAGCGCAGAAATGCATCCGGAGACGAGGCTGAAGATGTGGTGGATACACTTGAAGAAGCCGTAGAAGATGCGGAACTCAGTGATGAGCGCTTTGAAGAGCTGAAAGCCCGCGAGCAAACTGTTTTGACCGTGAGCGAGTTTGGTTACGGCAAGCGTTCTTCGTCTTATGAGTTCCGGATTTCGGGTCGTGGCGGTAAGGGTATTCGCGCAACCGATACATCGAAAACAGATGAAATCGGCAAGCTGATTGCTCTGTTCCCGGTTGAGCCAAGTGATCAGATTTTGCTGGTTTCGGATGGCGGGCAGCTGATCCGCGTTCCGGTTGAAGGTATTCGCATTGCCGGTCGTTCCACCAAGGGCGTAACGATCTTCAACACCGCTGATGGTGAAAAGGTTGTGTCCGTCGAGCGCATTTCAGAAACTGAAAGCGACGATGAAGACGAGGGTGATGCGGTAGTTCAAGGTGACGAGGGGGAGCAGGCCAGTGCTCCTGAAGTGTCTGAGCCAACACCGGATGCAGAATAAAAATTAAATAAAAAAAGAAGGGCGGCGCTTTAAAAGCGTCGCCCTTTTTAAATGCCAAGACTGGAGGGAATTGGCGTTTCATCGGGAGGTCAGCTTTCTTCTCTTTCGAGGAGAAATATGTAAAATTGTTTTAAATCAGTAATTTATGAATTTTACTTCATAAATACGTTTGATTTTAACGGTGACAGCATGCCCGGACATTTAGAAGTTCCGGTTATTATGCATTGCATGCCAAGAGATAGCGCCTCTTGATTTGTTCTGACGCTTGGATGCACGTTCTTCCAGGAGCAAAATAATTGCCGAGGCTGTCATTGCGATCATCATGGATAAAGCGAGTAGAAAAATCATCATCTCCGTTTCCTTTCATTTGGAAAACGCGAGATGTGCGATTTGGTTTCATCTTCGTTAAAATTTATTGTAAAAAAATTCTTAAAATTAAAATGATTTGTCAAATTGAAGCATCCTTTAATTAATAATATTCAGGCCATTTCCGCACAGTTTGTGAATTTTGATTGAAACCTTGCCGCATTTGCATGATAGATTTGTTTTTCCTTATTCGGCATGTTGAAAATGGTGCGTAAAAAGGCTAGCTGGAAGATATGACAACAGCGATTTATGCGGGCTCTTTTGACCCGGTCACCAATGGCCATATGGATGTTTTGAAAGGTGCACTGCGTCTTTCCGAGCGTGTGATCGTCGCAATCGGTGTTCATCCTGGAAAAAAGCCGCTTTTTACGTTTGATGAGCGTCTGTCGCTCATTGAACAGGCCGTTTTTGATGTTTTGGGTCAAGATGCCAAATCGCGTATTTCTGTCATTTCATTTGATGGTTTGGTGATCAATGCAGCCCGCACGTACAATGCACAATTGATGATGCGTGGTCTTCGTGACGGCACCGACCTTGACTATGAAATGCAGATGGCCGGTATGAACGGCATTATGGCACCGGATTTACAGACAGTATTTTTACCGGCCGATCCGGCCGTTCGAACGATTACTGCCACATTGGTTCGTCAAATTGCAGCGATGAAGGGTGATATTTCACCCTTTGTACCCGCTTGTGTGGCAAGTGCTTTAAAAGCCAAATTTCAATCCTGACATCAGGGAGATCATATAATATGTCATTTCTGCATTCGGCTCTGGCCGCAACAACTCTCATGGCGATGGCTTTTACCTCGTCAATCAGCGCTTATGCGGCAGATCCAGAAAATACCGTTGTTTTGACCCTGAAAGACGGCGATGTAGAGATTGCACTCAAGCCTGATGTTGCACCAAAGCATGTTGAGCAGATTAAAAAGCTCGTGCGTGAAGGTGCTTATGACGGTGTTGCATTCCACCGCGTGATTCCAGGTTTTATGGCGCAGACCGGTGATGTGAAATTCGGCAATCTCGACAAGAATTATAACGCCACCCGTGTTGGCACTGGTGGCTCGCAATATGCCGATATTCCGGCTGAATTTTCTGACAAGCCATTTGTGCGCGGTACAGTTGGCATGGCTCGCAGCCAGAATCCGAACTCAGCCAATTCGCAGTTTTTTATCATGTTCGATGAAGGGTCTTTCCTCAATGGCCAATATACGGTCATTGGTGAAGTTACCAGCGGCATGGAAGCTGTCGATAAGATAAAGAAGGGTAATGAAGCTGATAATGGTTCAGTCGAAAATCCGGACAAGATCGTCAAAGCAATTGTTTTGAGTGATCGTAAATAAGATTTATGCGGCCAGCTTGTTTGGCCGTATGAACGATTAAATTTTCGCCGCTGATGCAGATGCTGAATGCAAGCGGTAAAGATAAAACAAACAGGAGAGGCCAGATGGCTTACAAAGATCCAGAAAATACGCTCATTCTCGAAACCACCAAAGGTACAGTAGCAATTGAGCTTTTCCCAGATTTGGCACCTGGCCATGTTGCACGTATCAAAGAGCTGGCACGTGAAGGTGCTTATGACGGCGTTGTTTTCCACCGCGTTATCAATGATTTCATGGCGCAGACCGGCGACGTGAAATTCGGCAAGCAGGGTGGCGCAAGCTTCAACCCTTCACGTGCTGGTATGGGCGGTTCCGACAAGCCGGATTTGAAGGCCGAGTTTTCGAATGTAAACCACAAGCGTGGTACCGCTTCGATGGCACGCAGCCAGAACCCGAACTCCGCCAACTCCCAGTTCTTTATCTGTCTGGCGGATTCCCCGTGGCTCGACCGTCAGTACTCCGTATGGGGTCAGGTTGTTGAAGGTATGGATGTGGTTGACCAGATCAAAAAAGGTGAGCCTGTTGTTGATCCGGACAGCATTGTATCGGCTAAAATTGCTGCTGACGTTAAATAAAGCTCACATTAGATAAGTGTGGCATTCAATTAGAATTGCATAAAAAATACTGGATGGCTCCGACAGTTGCTTTATAAGCACTGTCGGAGCCGTTTCTTTTTGGATGAAAAATAATGCGTGTTGATTTGTTTGATTTTGAACTTCCGGAGCAAAATATTGCACTGCGCCCGATGGAACCGCGTGATCACGCGCGGTTGCTTTATGTGCAGCCGGATCAGGATCAGGCGAATATTTTACAAGATTTGCGCGTTGATGGTCTGGCTGATTTATTACAGCCGGGCGATGCTTTGGTTTTCAATGATACTAAAGTTATTCCGGCGCAGCTGGAAGGTATACGTGAGCGGGACGGCAATGTGGCACAAGTAAGTGCCACTCTGCATATGCGCGTGGGGCCTGATCGCTGGAAAGCATTTTTACGCCCCGCGAAACGGGTGAAACAAGGTGAACGTATTCGCTTCGGCCATAAGGGCGAAGCATGCAGCTACGGAACCTTGGAAGCAACAGTTGCAGAAAAGAGCGAAAGCGGCGAAGCGCTGCTGGTTTTTGATTATTCCGGTGTGTTTCTTGATGAAGCAATTGCGCTTGTCGGCCATATTCCGCTGCCGCCTTATATTGCTTCAAAGCGCCCTGAAGATGAGCGTGATCTGACCGATTATCAAACCGTATATGCACGCGAAAAAGGTGCAGTTGCGGCGCCTACTGCCGGATTGCACTTTACACCGGAATTGTTGAACGCTTTGAAAGAGCGCGGCATTGAGCAGCATTTTGTCACGCTGCATGTGGGCGCCGGCACATTTTTACCGGTTAAAACCGATGATACGGCTGACCATAAAATGCATTCGGAAATCGGTTATGTGTCAGAAGAAACAGCTTCTGCGCTTAATGCGGTTCATGCACGTGGAGGACGGGTGATTTGTGTTGGCACCACATCTTTGCGCTTGATTGAAAGTGCGGCAACAGAAGACGGGCAAATCAAGCCTTGGTCGGGTGCGACTGATATTTTCATCACACCCGGTTATAAGTTTAAGGCGGTAGATTTATTGATGACCAATTTCCATCTGCCGCGCTCGACCTTGTTTATGTTGGTTTCAGCTTTTGCTGGAATGGATATCATGCATCAAGCTTATAAACACGCGATTGAAAACAGCTATCGTTTCTATTCCTATGGCGATGCGAGCCTGTTGAAGCGCGCCTGAGCAGGGCAGAGGCTTTGGCACTTTCAAACCATTTGTAAATGCGGTATGGCGTGATTTATGACAAGCGAAAATTTTACTTTTAAAGTTCTGGCTCGTGACGGAAATGCCCGTCAGGGCGAGGTTTCCATGCCGCGCGGCACCGTACGTACCCCTGCATTTATGCCGGTGGGGACGGCTGGTACTGTGAAAGCCATGTATATGAATCAGGTGAAGGATTTGGGCGCGGATATTATCCTCGGCAATACCTATCATCTGATGCTGCGTCCCGGTGCAGAGCGCGTTGCCCGCCTTGGTGGTTTGCATGAATTTGGCGGTTGGAAAGGCCCGATTCTTACTGATTCCGGTGGTTTTCAGGTGATGTCGCTGGCCAAATTGCGAAAATTGAACGAGCAAGGTGTAACTTTCCGCTCGCATATTGACGGGCGCGCATATGAAATGTCGCCGGAGCGTTCTATTGAAATTCAGGGGCTGCTGGATAGTGATATTCAAATGCAGCTTGATGAATGTGTTGCGCTGCCTGCAAAGACCATTGAGATCGAGCGTGCGATGGAATTGTCATTGCGTTGGGCCGAGCGTTGCAAGGTTGCATTCGGCGATCAGCCGGGCAGGGCGATGTTTGGTATCGTGCAGGGTGGGGATGATTGCCGATTGCGCGAACGTTCAGCGCAGGCGCTGAAAGACATGGATCTTAAAGGCTATTCCGTTGGTGGTTTGGCTGTAGGCGAACCGCAGGAAGTGATGCTTGACATGCTGGAGATCGTCTGTCCGATTTTGCCGGGCGACAAGCCGCGTTATCTGATGGGGGTTGGTACTCCGGATGATATTTTGAAGTCGGTTGCCCGCGGTATTGATATGTTTGATTGTGTCATGCCGACCCGTGCCGGACGGCATGGCTTGGCCTTTACCCGTTTTGGTAAGATCAACTTACGCAATGCACGTCACGCCGATGATCACCGACCGCTTGACCCTGAATCAGATTGTCCGGCAGCGCGTGATTATAGCCGTGCTTATCTGCATCATCTGGTCAAATCCGGCGAAACACTTGCCTCTATGTTGCTGACATGGAACAATCTTTCCTATTATCAGGATTTGATGAAAGGTATTCGTGCTTCTATTTCAGCAGGCAATTTTGCTGAATTCTCAGCTTTGACAGCAGAAAGCTGGGCGCGCGGCGACATTCCAGCACTTTAAAAAGTATTAATTCGTAATAAGGAAGCTTCATTTTTAAATAATGGTGCTTCCTTATTTGGTTTTTAATATATTTTTTAATTTAATTGTCACAGTTCTGTGAATTTAAGAATTATTCTAATATTAATACTTTTATTTTTTTGATCTATATTCACTTCAACTATTTCTCTATTGTTGTTAAATAATATCTCTGATAAATCATGATTGATATCAGATAGCATCTTTTATTTTACACTTTTTTAATCTATTCTCCGCGCAACGCTTAGGCTGATAAAATTAGCCGGATCGCATAAATCATGCGCACATGTTTTAAATAAAAACCAACGTACTTGCTTAATACCCGCATGTGACCTTTGAATGGTGCAGGAAAGTGAGTGCGCTAGAGCACACCGGGAGTGCTAAAAGTCAATGATTAAACGCCTTTTATTGGCAATTGTATTTCTGGCAATCGTTGTTGGCGGTCTTGTTGGATTTAACCTTTTCCGTTCGAAAATGATCGCGGATTTCTTCGCAAATATGCCGCAAAAGACGATGACAGTTGCAACCATTACCGTGGAACCGACAGTCTGGACACCCGGATTGGAGGCAATCGGTTCTGTCAATGCATCCGAAGGTGTTGATCTGACATTTGAAGTTGCGGGCATTGTGAACACGATCAAGTTCAAAGCCAATGAAAAGGTTAAGCAAGGGCAGGCCCTTGTGCAGCTCGATGACAGTATTCAGGTGGCTGATCTGGTTGCAGCTAAAGCCTCTGCCGTCTTAAGCGATCAGAATTTGAAGCGCGCGCAAACATTGCGCACCCAAGGTGTTGGTGCAGTTTCCAATGTGGACACAGCAGCAGCATCGGCTGAATCTGCTCGCGCACAGGTAGCCAAACTGGAAGCCGTTTTAAAGCAGAAGACACTTGTTGCGCCATTTTCAGGCACCATGGGGATCGCCAAGATTGATATCGGTCAGTATGTGACACCGGGTCTTGTTATTGCAACCTTGCAGAATATGGACACGATGCGTGTTGATTTTACGGTCACTGAACAATCATTCGATAAGTTGAAATTGGGCCAGACCATCAAAGTCAATCCGAACAATAATCAGGAATTTGAAGGTAAAATTATCGGTATTGATCCGAAAATTGATCCTTCTACACGGTTGGTTTCGGTGCGTGGTCATATTGAGCATGTCGATGGTCAGCTCAATCCTGGACAGTTTGTTCAGGTGACAGTCGAATTGCCGCAAGAAAACAACATTATTACAATACCGCAAACTGCTGTCACTTCCAGCCTTTACGGTGATTATGTCTATATTGTCCGTCCTGTGAAAACGGAAGATGCATCTGCTGATGCGAAAGAAACCTTGGCGGTTGACCAAGTTTTCGTTCAGCTTGGCCGCAGGCTAAAAGGTATTGTAGAGGTCACAAGCGGTGTTAAAGATGGCGATATTGTCGTCTCTGCCGGTCAAAACAGGCTCGCTCCGAAGATGCATGTGGTTATCGACAATAGTGTCAATCCTGCCAATCCGGCAACAGCGCAATAGGCGGGTCAGATGAGTTTTTCTGATATCTTTATTAGGCGACCGGTATTGGCGACGGTAACGTCGTTGCTGATCCTGTTGCTTGGCGCACAGGGAATTTTTCAGCTTTCCGTGCGAGAATATCCGAAAGTTGATGAAACGGTTATCACTGTCACCACAGCTTATGCGGGTGCAAGTGCGGATCTTATTCAAGGTTTTATCACTGCGCCGATTGCACAAGCTGTCGCGACGACTGAAAATATTGACTATGTAACATCTTCCAGTAATCCGTCGATGAGCACGGTAACTGTTCAGATGAAGCTTGGTGCAAATCCCGATGCCGCGTTGACTGAGGTGATCGCTAAAGTTAATCAGGTACGCGGTAATTTGCCGTCAGAATCTGATGATCCGGTGATTGTGAAGGGTACGGGGCAGAATTTTGCTACCATGTATCTCGCAGCTCAAAATCCGAATATGTCGGGTGAACAGATTACCGAATATCTGGAACGTGTGATCCAGCCGCGGATGTCTACCATTTCCGGTGTGGCGGAAGCTCAGATTTTGGGTGGTAAAGTTTACTCGATGCGTGTCTGGCTCGATCCGATCCAGATGGCGGCGCGCGGTATTACTGCTTCTGAAGTTCTGGCGGCGATTAAAGCATCCAACTTCTTGTCGGCGCCGGGTAAAACCAAAAATGAATATGTGGCAAGCTCCATTACGATGCAGTCCACATTGCAGACGCCGGAAACATTCGGTGCGATGCCGGTTAAAAGCAATGGTGATGATATTGTGCGTTTGCGCGATATTGCTAAAGTTGAACTGGCGGCAAAAAGTAATGACACAATCGTTTCGTTCAACGGCAGTGAGGGGACATTTCTGGGTGTTTTCCCGACGCCTGCCGCCAATCCGATTGACATGGCGGCTGCCGTGAACAAAGAGCTGCCTTCCATTCAGGCATCACTTCCTGAAGGAATGAGTATTGTTCTGGTTTATGATGCGACCGAGCAAATCAGTTCATCTATCCGTGAAGTGTTCACCACTATTGCGGAAGCGATGGCGATTGTTATTGTCGTGATCATCATCTTCCTTGGCTCGTTCCGCTCGGTTCTGATTCCGATCGTTACCATTCCGATCTCGATGATCGGTGTGTGTTTTTTCCTTTATATATTGGGTTTTTCCATCAATCTTTTGTCACTGCTGGCGATGGTGCTTTCCATCGGTCTGGTGGTGGATGATGCGATTGTGGTTCTGGAAAATATCCACCGTCACATTGAGGAAGGCCTCAAGCCGATGGATGCTGCCTTCAAGGGCATGAAGGAAATTACCAGCTCGATTATCGCAATGACCATTACATTGGCGGCTGTGTTTGCGCCGCTTGGTTTTACCGGTGGATTGACCGGATCGCTGTTCCGTGAATTTGCTTTCACGCTGGCAGGTGCGGTGATTATTTCCGGTTTTGCTGCGCTGACTATCTCGCCGATGATGTGCGCGCGCATGTTGAAACATGGCGAACAAACCCGTTTTCAAAAGTTTATTGACCATTATTTTGGTCGATTGGAAGCCGGTTACGAGCGTCATGTTTCAGGTTCTTTAAATTATCGTCCGGTAACCTTGCTGATCGTTGTTTCGCTGGTTGGTCTGACGGGCTTCTTGTTCGTCAACACATCCAGCGAACTGGCTCCTGAAGAAGATTCCGGCGCGTTATTCTCACTCTTCAATGCACCGCAATATGCAACTTCTGCTTATACGGATCTTTATGCCAAGCAGATTGATGAACTGACTGCTGATCTTCCGGAATTGCAGACACGCTTCAATATTGTCGGCATGGGGGGCGGAACCACGCAAGGTATTGCGCTTTGGGTGCTTGATGACTGGAAGGACAGAACACGCAGCCAGAAGGAAATTCAAACAGATCTTACGAACCGCATTGAAAAGGTTACAGGTGTCGAGGCGTTTATTTTTGCTCCCCCTTCATTGCCAGGTACCGGGGGTGGTCTGCCGATTTCGATCGCTTTGCAGTCAACCGGTCCATCTGATCAGGTTTTTGAAGTCGCAGAAGAAATCAAAAATGCCGCACAAGCCAAGGGCGAGTTTATCATTGTTCAAAACTCGATGTCCTTTAATGCGCCGCAAACCACTGTCGCGATTGATCGTGACCGTGCCGCAGCACTGGGTGTGCATGTCAGTGAAATTGGGGCGACACTTGGTGTTTTGACCGCGGGCGCTTCGTTTGTGAAGTTTGACCGTGATTCCCATAGTTATGATGTCATTACGCAGGTTCCGGATGATTTCCGTGCTAACCCTGAAAATCTCGGCAACTACTATGTGCGCAGTGCGTCGGGTGAAATGGTGCCATTGTCGGCAGTCATTAAAGTGACGGAGAATGCCTCTCCTGCGGCCATTGAACAGTTTAACCAGCTGAACTCCGCAACAATTTCTGCATTGCCGATGCCGGGCGTGACAACAGGGCAAGGATTGGCAACCTTGCTAGACGTTGCACGTGAGACGATGCCGGATGGTTTCTTTATCGATTATTCCGGTCAGTCACGATTGGAAGTGGAGCAGGGCAATACCATTGCGATTGCTTTTGGTTTGGCGGTTATCGTAATTTATCTGGTTCTGGCTGCACAGTTTGAGAGCTTCCGCGATCCGCTGATCATTATGATGTCTGTACCACTGTCGATTTTTGGTGCGATGGTTCCGCTGAATTTGGGCCTTGGTACGCTCAATATCTATACGCAGGTTGGTCTCATCACCTTGATCGGGTTGATTACCAAACACGGTATTTTGATGGTGGAGTTTGCCAATCAGCAGCGTGAGCTTGGGCTTTCTCGCCGTGAAGCAATCATCAAATCGGCTGAAACACGTTTACGTCCGATTCTGATGACAACGGCTGCTATGGCGCTTGGTGTTGTGCCACTGATTTTGGCATCAGGTGCGGGCGCTGCGGCACGTTATTCGATGGGGCTGGTGATTTTTACCGGTGTGACTGTCGGAACCGTCTTCACGCTTTTTGTGGTGCCTATGTTCTATACATATATTGCCAAAAAAGACGTAGCACCGGTCCAGGAAAACACAGCAACCGGACATCAAAATACTGATGCTTCGCCGTCACAGGCATAAGTGATCGGAACCTAAAATTTAAAAGGCGGGCTGGTAAAATAGCCCGCCTTTTTTATTGCACAAATAAGTCATATTTTGGTGAAGCGCACTTGTATTGTTTTGCATGCAATCCATATGAAGCACATGACACCTTTATCCGTTCTAGACCTTTCTCCAGTGCCTGCCGGCAGCACGCCGGCTCAATCTTTGCGCAATACCGCAGAGCTTGCACAACTTGCAGAAAAACTCGGCTACCACCGCTATTGGCTGGCCGAGCATCATAATATGCCGGGTATTGCCAGTGCCGCGACATCTGTCGTAATTGGTCATGTGGCATCTCACACCAAAACAATCCGCGTTGGCGCGGGCGGCATTATGCTGCCAAACCATGCGCCATTAGTGGTGGCGGAGCAGTTTGGTACACTCGCCTCGCTCTATCCGGGACGTATAGATTTAGGGCTTGGTCGTGCACCGGGCACAGATCAATTTACCGCCCATGCATTGCGCAGAAATCTCAATAGTGATGCCAATGCTTTTCCACAGGATGTAGTGGAACTGATGGGTTATTTCCGCCCGGTTGAAGAAGGCCAGCGTGTGCAGGCCGTGCCGGGCGGTGGGCTTGATGTGCCGGTCTGGATTTTGGGCTCCAGCTTGTTTGGTGCGCAATTGGCCGCGATGCTAGGCTTGCCTTATGCTTTTGCCTCACATTTTGCACCCGCTGATATGGAGCGCGCGATTGATATTTACCGCGAGCGTTTTGAGCCATCCGAGCATTTGGATAAGCCTTATGTGATGGTGGGCTTGAATGTGATTGCAGCCGATACTGATGAAGAAGCGCAATTTCTGTTTTCATCGCAATTACAGGCTTTTGTGAACTTGCGCACCGGTCAGCCTGGTTTGTTACCAGCACCGGTTGAAGGTTATATGCAAAATCTGGATGCTTCGGCACAATCGGTTATCCAGCATGCGCTTTCTTGCCGTGTTGTTGGTGATCCGGAGAGTGTTGGCAATGGTATCCACGATTTTATCAAGCGCACCGGTGTTGATGAATTGATGCTGACAGGCATGATCTATGATCATCAAAAACGTATGCGTTCTTATGAAATTGCCGCACAATCCTATGCCAAGGTCGCTGCCTCCTGATTAACTTCTGCCCTGCTGATTTCGGAGAGTAGCCAGTTTTTAAACGCTTGAACAGTCGGCCGCGCCTGACGAGTTTTAGGTGTGACAAAATAATAATGGCTGAGGCTTTTAATCTTATGCGGCCAGACAGGAACCAACTGTCCGGCCGCCATTTCTGCATGGATCAAAAATTCCGGCATCAGCGCAATTCCAAGTCCGGCGATACATGCCTGACTGACATTGGAGAATTGTTCGAAGCGCATAGAGCTGTGCAATGGCTGTTCAATGCCAAGAGTTTTGAACCAGTGTTCCCAAGCATTTGGGCGTGATGCCAGATGAAAAAGTGGCATTTTGAGAAGGTCAGCCGGACCAGTCACCGGGTGCGCTTGCAAAAATGCAGGGCTGCAAACAGGTAACACGATTTCATCCATTAAAAATTCAAAATCGGCATCCGGCCAATCGGGTTGACCTATATGGATGGCGGCATCGAGATTTTCTTTTTCAAAGTCCACTTTGCCAATGCGGGTGGAAAAATTCAAAATAATATCAGGATATTGCGCCACAAAGCGCGGTATTTTCGGGATCAACCAACGGGTGCCGAATGTGGGCAAAAGTGCTAAATTAAGCGTGTTGTTGCCCATATGACTCATTATGTTTAAGGATGCTGCACGTATGGCTGCAAGGGCAGGCCGGATGGTTTGCAAATAGTTGCGACCGGCATCAGTTAAAATAACCTGCCTGCTGTTTCTCTCAAATAAAGCAATATTAAGCTGCGCTTCCAAAGCTGCGATCTGACGGCTGACCGCACCTTGCGTCAGGCTGAGCTCATCGGCTGCTTCCGAGAAACTTTCATAGCGGCTGACTGCATCAAATGCTGCCAATGCTTTGGTGGATGGTAGGAGCCGTCGCGATACTGATGTCATTCATCTATGATTAAACGGAATAGATGAATGAGTAAACATAGATTGCTGAAAATACGGACTGGTTGCATAATCGGTTATTCTTATTGGAGAGGCAGGAATTTATATGTCACGCGCAAGTTTTGTTTGGGATGATCCGTTGTTGTTGGATGATCAGCTGACTGAGGATGAGCGGATGATCCGCGATTCAGCCAGAGGTTTTGCCAATGATGTGCTGATGCCGCGTATTGAAAAAGCCTATATGGAAGAATCAACCGATCCTGAACTGTTCCGCATGATGGGGCAGGCTGGTTTGCTTGGCGTGACACTGCCGGAAGAATATGGTGCAGCCGATGCCAGCTATGTAGCTTATGGTTTGGTGGCGCGTGAAGTGGAGCGTATTGATTCTGGTTATCGCTCGATGATGAGTGTGCAATCATCTTTGGTGATCTATCCGATTTATGCTTATGGCTCTGAGGAGCAGCGCAAGAAATATCTGCCGGGCTTGGTTTCGGGTGAATTGATTGGTTGTTTTGGTTTGACCGAGCCTGATGCGGGTTCTGATCCGGCTGGTATGAAGACGCGCGCCGAGAAAATCGATGGTGGTTACCGTCTGACCGGCACGAAAATGTGGATTTCCAATTCACCGATTGCCGATGTTTTTGTCGTTTGGGCAAAGTCTGCCGCACATGACAACCAAATCCGTGGTTTTGTGCTTGAAAAAGGCATGAAGGGACTATCCGCTCCGAAAATCGGCGGCAAACTTTCCTTGCGCGCTTCCATCACCGGCGAAGTGGTTATGGATGGTGTTGTAGTCGGTGAAGACGCATTGCTGCCGAATGTATCTGGCCTTAAAGGGCCGTTTGGCTGTCTTAATCGTGCGCGCTACGGTATTTCATGGGGCGTGATGGGCGCAGCTGAAGATTGTTGGCATCGTGCCCGCCAATACGGACTTGATCGCAAGCAGTTTGGCAAACCACTGGCCGGAACGCAGCTTTATCAAAAGAAGCTTGCCGATATGATGACCGAAATTACCCTCGGGCTTCAGGCAAGTTTGCGTGTTGGTCGCCTGATGGATGAAGATCGCATGGCACCGGACATGATTTCACTGGTCAAGCGTAACAATTGCGGCAAGGCGCTCGATATTGCGCGTCATGCCCGTGATATGCATGGCGGTAATGGTATTCAGATTGAATATCACGTGATGCGTCACGCGCAGAACCTTGAGACCGTGAATACTTATGAAGGCACGCATGATGTGCATGCGCTGATTTTAGGACGTGCGCAGACAGGCATTCAGGCTTTTTACTAATTTTTACTAAGTTCAACATGACCTGTTGGTGATTGTGCCCGCTCGCATCATTGCGGGCGGGTTTTTATTTTAAAAGGGCATGATGTAATGGAAAATACACCGCTGGCAGGGCTGAAAGTGGTCGAGCTTGCCCGTATTTTGGCAGGCCCTTGGGTGGGGCAAACCTTGTCTGATCTGGGCGCTGATGTGATTAAGGTCGAAAGTCCTGAGGGCGATGATACGCGTAGATGGGGGCCGCCTTATTTTGATGTCGAGGGCGAGCCGTCTGCCGCTTATTTTCATGGTTGCAATCGTGGCAAAAGGTCAGTGACGGCTGATTTTCGCGACAAAAAAGGTCAGGACCTTGTTCGTGAATTGGTTAAGCAAGCTGATGTTCTGATTGAGAATTTCAAGCTGGGCGGTTTGGAAAAATACGGCCTTGATTATAAGAGCCTTATAAAAATTAATCCGGGGCTGATTTATTGCTCCATCACCGGCTTTGGCCATGAGGGGCCCTATGCCGAGCGGGCAGGTTATGATTTTATGATCCAAGGCATGGCCGGTATTATGGATTTGACCGGCGAGCCGGATCGAGAACCACAAAAAATCGGCGTGGCTTTTGCCGATATTTTTACCGGCCTTTATAGTGTGATTGCCATTCAATCAGCCCTGATAATGCGCGAGCGCACCGGAAAGGGCCAGCATATTGATATGGCTTTGTTTGATTGCATGACGGCAGTGCTCGCCAATCAGGGCATGAATTATCTGGCTACCGGCAAGGCGCCAAAACGGATGGGTAATACGCATCCCAATATTGCGCCTTATCAGACACTGCCGGTATCCGATGGTTATTTCATCATTGCTTGCGGCAATGACGGGCAGTTTGCAAAATTAGTCAAATTGCTCGGACTGCATGGCGTGGCCGAAGATGAAAACTATGCCAGTAATGCAGCGCGGGTTAAAAACCGTGATAGCCTGACACAAATGCTGGAAGAACAAACACGTCTATGGACACGTGATGCGCTGTTGGTGGAACTTGAAAAACTTAAGATTCCGGCAGGGCCGATTAATTCAGTAGCGGATGTTTTTAGTGATCCGCAATTTATCGCTCGCAATATGCAGATTAATCCGCAAAATGTGCCGGGACTACGCACCCCGATCAAATTCTCGGATGCTGAACTCAAGCTGGGACAACGTTCGCCATTATTGGGTGAGCATGATGCGGAAATTGCTGAACTGCTTCAAAAGAATAGCTGAAATAAAAAGCGGCCTGAATTTCAGACCGCTTTTTTAAAACTTAGAGCGCATCCCGAAAAGTGTGAAACAGTTTTCGGCGTAAGATGCGCGTAGAAACATAAAGACTAGAGCGGTTTTGATTGAAACCTCTTTAGTGATAGCTTGGCGCGTCGTCATCTTCGTCTTCATCGGGATCGATGATGTCGGCAAGGCCGTATTCTTCTACATCAGCCAGAAATGCATCCCATGCTTCCTGATCGGTTTCAAACAGATCTTCATAAACAAAGGAAATGTCATCTTCATCAATGACTTCCAGTGTCCAGCCATCTTCCTCTTCAAGGCGATAAATATCGACCTGAACAGTAATGTCGTCTTCCGTAAATTGTTGGGACAAGGCGGAGAGAATGAGATTTGAATCTTGTTCGGTCATATCATTTTCCAAAAGCGGTTGTGAACGGTTATGTCATTTGAAATGACTATAACATTTTGTTTATATTTTATAAATTGATATTCGCTTTTTTAGAAAACTATATCTTCGTCATCCTGTTGATGACGCAAAAGAACCGGAATGATAAATCGTTCCGGTTCTTTGAAATTATTGCATAAAATAACGGCGCACCATGTGCCGTCAAAAATCAGATTATTTTGCTATTTTTGCTCTGGCAACGCTTTGATGAAAGCGGAAACGACAGCTGCGGAGTTGGCCGAAGCCAAGCCCATGAATGTGCCCATTTCGTTTTCGCCGTCGCCGCCGCCGGCAAGATCGGAAAGCGAACGGAATGCAATGAATGGTACGCTATTGGTGTCTGCAACATGGGCAACAGCGGCGGATTCCATATCAAGAACGGTCGCTTTGAACGTGTCGAATGAGTATTCGCGGAAATCAGCATTGTCGACAAATGCAGTGCCGCTCACGCCATTGCCGCCGACATGAATGGCAGGAGCCTTGGAGAGGCATTTGTTTTCGGCAACGCAATCTTTCAGCTTTACTGCTGCGGCCACTTTGGTGGCTGTTTCTAACAGCTTGCCATCAACTTTAAACCAGAATTTTTTCTCCATCTGGCCGCCGTCGCGCGCAACGCTGACTTCACGCGGGAAAATCATACCGTAATTCGGCAGGGTTGTCGGCATGAAGGACGGGGTGGAGAACTTGCCATCGGTTTCACGCGCATAGACAGCTTCGAGATATTGTCCCCATTGTTCCGGCACAATCACATCGCCAATATTGAGGGATGGATCAACGCCACCGGCAATGCCTGAAAAGACAATGGCATTGATGTTAAATTTGTCGATGGCCATCTGCGTGGTCATGGCTGCATTGACCATACTGACACCGGAGAGGAACAGGACAACGTCCTTTCCCTCAATCTTGCCAGTCAGAAATTTGGTGCCGTTCAATTCGATTTCCTGAGGATCGCTGAGCTTTTCTTGCAGGACAACCCATTCCGGTTCAAAAGCAGACATCACGGCGATACGCGATGTGTCATCAGCGAAAGCTGAGGTGCTGACGGTCAGGGCGAGGAGAGCAGGAATAAATTTCATCTCAATGTCTCTTCATGCGTTGGTGCAGGTGATTATTATTGGCTGATTATGTTAGGTGAAATCAAGCTTTAAGGCTAAAGCCTCTTAGCTCTATTTCAGTTTTTATTGTATTTAAAACAAAAATACTCCCATTATATCAATATGATGGGAGTATTTTTTATAAAATTAATTTAAATCAGAAAAATGTAATGGAAACCCAATATCTTGTCTGATTTATTTGCCGATTAATTATCACCGAAAACGCGATTGAAAATCGTATCAACATGCTTGGTATGGTATGCAAGGTCGAATTTTTCGCGGATTTCTTCTTCGCTGAGGGCTGCACGCACTTCTTCATCAGCCAGCAATTCTTCCAGGAAATCTTTACCCTGTTCCCAAACCTTCATCGCATTGCGCTGAACCAGACGGTATGAATCTTCACGGCTGATACCAGCCTGAGTGAGCGCCAAAAGCACGCGCTGTGAATGCACGAGGCCGCGGAACTTATTCATATTGGCTGTCATATTGTCAGGATAGACCAACAATTTTTCAATCACACCGGTGAGACGCGCCAAAGCAAAATCAAGGGTGACGGTAGCGTCAGGGCCGATCATACGCTCAACGGAAGAGTGCGAAATATCACGCTCATGCCAGAGGGCCACATTTTCCATTGCAGGCAGTGCGAAAGAGCGAACCATGCGGGCAAGACCGGTGAGATTTTCTGTCAGCACAGGGTTGCGCTTGTGCGGCATGGCTGAAGAGCCCTTCTGGCCGGGTGAGAAATACTCTTCCGCTTCCAGAACTTCAGTGCGCTGCAAATGGCGAATTTCAACGGCCAGACGTTCAACCGATGACGCGATGACGCCGAGTGTTGCAAAATACATAGCATGACGGTCACGCGGGATCACTTGTGTGGATACAGGCTCGGCTTTCATGCCGAGGGCTTTAGCCACATGTTCTTCAACGCGCGGATCGATATTGGCGAATGTGCCAACTGCCCCTGAGATGGCGCAAGTGGCTATTTCTTCACGCGCCGCTACAAGGCGGGCGCGGCAGCGTTCAAATTCGGCATAGGCCAATGCCATTTTAAGGCCGAATGTAATCGGCTCGGCATGGATACCGTGGCTGCGGCCGATGGTGACGGTGTCTTTATGCTCATAGGCACGGGTTTTAAGCGCTGCCAGCAGCTTGTCGAGATCAGCAAGTAATAGATCAGAGGCGCGCATCAATTGCACGTTGAAGCAGGTGTCGAGCACGTCTGATGAAGTCATGCCCTGATGGATGAAACGTGAGTCAGGCCCCACAAATTCTGCCAGATGGGTCAGGAATGCAATGACGTCATGCTTGGTGACAGCTTCGATCTCATCGATACGGGCGACATCAAACTTTGCTGCACCGCCTTTTTCCCAGATGGTTTTAGCGGATTCTTTCGGGATAACGCCGATTTCAGCCAATGCATCGCAGGCGTGGGCTTCAATTTCAAACCAAATACGGAACTTGGTTTCCGGCGACCAGATGGCAACCATTTCAGGGCGGGAATAGCGCGGGATCATGTGCGTTTCCTAATGTGTATTCGACGAGAAAACCAGTTAGGGTAATAACCGGCGGTTTTAAAAAGAAATCAGGCGGATGCCTTTTTACGCATTTTTACGGAAAACCGGTTCCCACTTTTCCTAAAATACTCGCCCGCCTGCAAGAATTCAATTAAGCGCGGGCTTCTTCCGCAGCCTTGCGGATGGCCACGATATTGGCACGGTAGCCCTCCAGATTGCCTGCCTTGTAAACAGAGGAGCCTGCCACAAGCGAATTGGCACCAGCTTTTGCCGCAGCACCTGCATTGTCCGGTGTCACGCCGCCGTCAATCTGTAAGTCAATCGGGCGATTGCCAATCAATGCATTGACTTGGGCAATCTTCGGCAGCATCGAACTGATGAATTTCTGACCGCCAAAGCCCGGATTGACGGTCATCACCAAAATGAGATCGACATCATCAATGACATTTTCGAGCGCTGAAACAGGGGTGCCAGGATTGAGCGCTACACCGGCTTTTTTACCTAGGCCGCGGATGGCTTGCAATGAGCGGTGCAGGTGAGGGCCTGCTTCCGAATGGATGGTGATGATATCAGAGCCAGCTTTAGCGAAAGCTTCCAGATACGCATCGCAAGGTGAAATCATCAAATGAGTGTCGAAAACGGCATCTGTCTGTGGGCGGATGGCTTTGACGACATCCGGGCCAAAAGTGATATTTGGCACAAAATGGCCGTCCATCACATCAATATGGATCCAGTCCGCACCGGCGGTCACAACATCTTTGATTTCCTGGCCAAGCTTGGAAAAGTCAGACGCGAGAATAGAAGGTGCAATGATAATCGGGCGGGACATCAAATAATCCTTGTTTGAAAAGCCTTTCAAAGGCTCTGTACCACTATGTGCCGTTAGCATGTCCGGCACAGTCATTCAAGTTTGTGCGAGGACGCGTCAGATAAAACTTAAGTCAACCCCAGCGTTTATGGAACCACATCCATTGACCCGGATATTCGCGTACCCATTCTTCTACAGTGTCATTTAAAAGCTGGGCCGTCGCGGCAATATCAACTTGTCCTTCGGCATCGCGTGGCAATTCCATGCGCTCTTGCAGTTCCAAGCGGAAGCGGCCACCGGGCAGGCGGATGCAACGAGCCGGATAGACATCGCAATCATATTGACGGGCAAGTTTGGCCAAAAGCGGATTGGTTTTAACCGGACGGTCAAAGAATGTGCTCTCGACGCCACGGTGGAATTTTTGGTCAACCAAAACACCGACATTGCCGCCATCGCCCAAAATGCTGGCCAAAGACCATGCAGCACCCGCTTTGGAAGGAACCAGATGTCCCATATTGGTGCGGCGTGCTTTAAGTACGCGTTTGGCGATATAGGGATTGTTGGGCGGACGGAAGAGGGCCGTTACATCAAGCCCGTAAGTAGCCGCACAAATTGGCAACAGCTCGAAATTGCCGGTATGTGCGGTGAAGAAAATATGCGGTTTCTTCTCATCGCGCAGACGTTCGAAAATCGAAACACCTTCGACTTCAACCAGACCTTTTTCGGGTGAATTCGGGTCGAAATCGAAAATAGCATCAAGGAAAATATATTCAGCAAACAGCCTTGCCATGCTGTCCCACATTTCGCGGGCGATCGCTTGGATATCATCTTCGGATTTTTCCGGATAAGCATGGCGCAAATTATCGACTGCCACTTCATGGCGTGGCGTCAATGGCCCGATTTTGCGCGCAAACCACGCACAAAAGCGGATGGCCGCATTGGCAGGCAACAGCCGCAAAACTGCAAAAATCACGAAGATTGTCTGTGCTAACAGCCAGTAATTAAACTGTTTTAATTTCTGGCTGTAGCGAAAGGCAAGGAGTTTAAGCTTGAACATATTACTCAATAGTCAGGATGATCTTGCCGAAAACGTCACGGCCTTCCATGCGCTTCAATGCGGTATCGATTTCATCAAAACCAACAACGGTATCAATCACCGGCGATACAATGCCTTGTGCCATTTTCTGCATGGCGTCGGCCATGTTTTCCATACGGCAACCAAATGAGCCGAGAAGCTTCAGCTGCTGCTGGAACAGCATCATCAGGTTCATGCTTGTTGATACACCGGAGGTGGAGCCACAAGTGACCAGACGTCCGCCGCGCTTGAGGCTGAGCATCGAGCCTGCCCACGTGTCCGCGCCCACATGTTCAAACACCACGTCGACGCCTTTTTTCTTGGTCAGCTTGCGCATGACGCCTTCAAAGCGGTCTTCGCGGTAGTTGATGACGTGATCTGCACCCAGTGCCTTGGCTTTTTCGATTTTATCGTCGGAACCAACGGTGGTATAGACCGTGCAACCCATTTTCTTGGCGAGCTGAATAGCGGCGGTGCCGATACCCGAACCACCGGCCTGAATGAGAATGGATTCACCCGGCTGCAACTTTGCATTATCAAACAGCATATGCTCGACAGTACCAAAAGTTACAGGCGCAACAGCTGCACCAATCTCATCAACACCTGGAGGTGCAGGGATGAGAAGGCGTGCAGGCAGGTTAACCGCTTCACAGGCAAAACCATCAAGATGGAAGCCATGAACGCCGGAGACGTGTTCACAAAGATTGTCGCGGCCTTCGCGGCAAGCTTTACAAAGACCACAGGTGCGTGCGCCATAAATGGAAACGAGCTGTCCCGGCAGCAGGCCTGCAACCCCTGGGCCGATAGCCGACACAACGCCGGAAGCTTCCGCGCCGATAACGAGCGGCATTTTGCGCTTGGCAAATGCCATGCCGCGCCAGCCCCAAACGTCGATGTGATTAAGGGCGACGGCTTTGATGTTGACGGTTACTTCACCCGCAGCTGGCGGGGGTGGAGGTGCCATATCGGTGATCTCTAATCGACGATCATCAAGAAGCTGCAAAGCGCGCATGAAATTATCCTCTAAGTTTGGGCTTATCCCAAAATAGCTCTTGCCCATAATTTGTATTGTTATGGGCAAGATATTTGAAAGCTTAATCCCGGAAAGCATCTGCTTACCGGGATTTTATTTAAATTACGGTCAATGACAGCCAGAATTTATTTCGGTTCGGCTGTCAAAATCAGGCTGGTATTCTGGCCGCCAAAACCAAAGGAGTTGGAAAGCACAGAGGTCACCGCGCAATCACGTTTGACATTCGGCACCACATCGAGCGGAATAGACGGGTCAGGATTGTCATAGTTGATGGTTGGCGGCAAAGTGCCGGTCTGGATCGTCAATAATGAGAAGACGGCTTCAATCGCACCGGCAGCGGTCAGTGCATGACCGATCATCGACTTGTTGGATGAAACAGGAATGTTTTCCATTTGGTTTTCAAACACGGTTGAAAGTGCCAGATATTCCATCTTGTCATTTTCAGGTGTCGAAGTGCCGTGGGCATTGATGTAGGAAATCTGATCAATGGTCAGACCTGCATCAGCCAATGCGCCGCGCACAGTGCCGATGGCAGGGGACGCGTCAGGCTTGGAGCGGGTGCGGTGGAAATCATCCGCTTTTTCACCGCAACCAGCTAGAAGACCCAGCACTTTTGCACCGCGCGCAAGTGCTGATTCCAGCGATTCCATTACCAAAGCGCCGGAGCCTTCAGCCATGGCAAAGCCGTCACGATCTTTGGAGAACGGACGGGATGCCTTTTCAGGGGCTTCATTATGGGTGGAAAGAGCTGAGAGCAGCGAGAAGCGGATCAGTGCTTCGGCCGACACTGAACCATCGGTACCGATGGCCAAGACACGTTCGCTTTCGCCGCGGCGAATGGCTTCCGCACCAAGCTGAATGGCAGTGGCACCGGATGCACAAGCTGTCGATAATGTGACCGGCAGACCGCGTGTGCCAAAATGATTGGCCAGCTGCTCGGCAATATAGCCAAATTGCGTGGTGTTGAAGAACTCTTGCTGACGCTGATTGCGGCAGGCTTCCAACAGCAATTGATAGCTGGCGGGGCCTTGGTCTTTAACGCTTTCATCCAGTGCAAAACGGCTTTTCCAGTCCAGTTCAACCGGAGGGGCCGCCAAGAACATGGCGCCGCCAAAATCGGACACGGAAAGACCGGATTGGGCGATCGCTTCTTCACCGGCAAGGCGCGCAAGCGCTTGTGAAAGGGCTGAAGCTCCGATTTCACTTTCGGTTAAGAAATCAACCGTACCGGCAAAGCGGGTTTTGAGATTTTCAGTCGGAAAACGGTTAATCGCATGAATACCGGATTTGCCGCTGGTCAGCGCATTCCAGTTATCTTGTTTGCCCTGACCAAGGGATGAAACAACACCGGCTCCGGTAATTGCGATCAGAGGACGACCGAGGTGATCGAGATATTTTGTCATCATCCTCTTCCTTATGCTTTAACCAGTTTGGCAATGCCTTCAGCGCGTGAGGCGCCGATTGTGGTGGCAAGGGCAGAGGCAATTTCTGCCTGATTGCGCAAATCTTTACCCTTCCAGACGCTCAATGCAGCTAACGCAACAGTCAATGGGAACTGTGCTTCGCGCAAATGTCCGGTGAGGCTGGTTACATCCTGATAATGAGCTTTTGCAGCTTCAAGCGCTGCTTTTTCGGCGGCTGTTGCCTGATGCGCACCCGAAACACCGGAGATGGTGATGTCGGCAGTGCCGGCACTCGCCAGCATGTCACGGACAGCTGCTTGCAGGTCGCTGTTTCCACGCTGAATTTGCGATGTCAGCACGTGTTCGATTTCTGCATAAGCGCGTGCATCACGCGATTTGGCATGGGTTTCGCTTTCAAGCACCAGAAACACACCGCCTGAGCCGGAAATCATACCGCCGCCAGTTGTGCCTTGACGCTCCCAGACAGGTGCCCAACCGTCATGCTTCAAAAGACCGCCCAGTTCATGGCCGAGAATCATGTCGAAATGCTCGGCATTATAAGAACCACCGACCAGCGCATGGGTGCTTTGACCCGAACGAATGCGCGCCGCGGCAGTTTCAATCGCCGAAATACCGGAACCTTCTTCACCCATAAAGGTGCGTGAAGAGCCGGTGACTTTGTGGACGATAGAAATATTTCCGGCGAGCAGATTGGAAAGCTGCGCCAGAAATAATGTTGGCCGTAATTCCGTCGACAATTTGTCATTGAGCATCAGGCCGCGGTTTTCGTTAACGCGGCCTTCTTCCAAAATCTGGGTGTCAACGGAAATATCACGTTCGCCGCCGCCTGCACCGACAACCATATCCATGGTCGCGCAAAGGTTCTCGTCATCCTTGATACCGGCATCTTCCAGCGCAAGACCGGCAGCATAAGTGCCGAGCCTCTGCCATGTTTCCATCTGACGCTGATCGCTGCGCTTCGGAATTTGGCAATTCCAGTCAACTTCACCAAGCTTGTGCACCACATATGGGGCAAATTCAGTTGTTTCCAACTGAGGCTTTGTGTCGGCTGAACTGAATGCATTCCAATGCGCTTCAAGACCTTCACCTAGGGAGGAAATGATGCCAATTCCGGTTATGAGAACTTTATTGCTTTGCATGGTGGCTTCGTATGATCTCCACGGCTGATAGGGGCGTTTACGCCCAAGTAAACATTTGGCGATTAAGCCTGTTTGGCAGCAACCAGTTCGTCGATTTTTGCGCAGAGGTTTTTCAGCACAAAATATTCTTCGGTCGGTGCTTTGCCTTCGTTTACTTCCTGAGTCCACTGTTCAAGCGGAATCTTGATGCCGAAAGCTTTGTCGATTGCGAAAACAATATCAAGGAAATCGAGGCTGTCGATGCCCAGATCGTCGATTGTGTGGCTTTCTGGCGTGATTGAATCGCGATCAATTTCACTGGTTTCGGCAATAATATCTGCGACTTTGTCAAAAGTTGAGGACAAGATCTGTTTCCTTTTTTAGGCTTTTGCCTTTCGGCTTTACGAATTTTCGTTCGCAATATGCAAACATTTAACGCGTATGTAGCGCTTTTCTCAAAATAGGGAAAGCCTCAATAAGCGCCAGATTATACATGTAGGTATAATCTGGTTTAACGACATCAATTATAATTGCAATCCTGCCCCTTATAATTGCTGTTTGTTGAATTTGAAGCAATTTATAATCAATTATGTCCTTTTTAACGTGAAAACCATCTTTCAAGCTTATGAAATTGAACAAAATCACTTAATCATGACTGTTTGAACTGCTTATTTGATAAATAAATCGTGAGCTGATTGCATTGGCATTAATGCACCGCGACACTCCACGACGCGGGCAGCTACTTTATGTGCCTGTATGGCTGCTTCCACAGGTGCCATGCCATTCAAACGGGCTGCAAGATAACCACCGTTAAAACTGTCGCCAGCGCCGGTTGTATCAATTGCATTGGCTTTGGCCGATGGTACAAGCGTTTGATCATCTTCAAACTGGACAATTGCCGGCTCAGTTCCATCTTTGACAATAATTTCTCTGACCCCAAGTGCTTTGAGGCGCTTTGCACAAGCCTGACCATCCGCATCGCCGAAAAGTGCCTGCTCATCCGGCAATGTCGGCAGAGTGATATCACTGCTACGCATGGCTTTGGTAATCAGTTCGCGGGCAAGGCCGTGATCGGGCCAAAGAGAGGCACGGAAATTAGGGTCAAACGCGATGAGAGAGCCATTGGCACGGCATGTATTAATAATGTCCAAAAATGCGTGGCGATGTTCCGGCAAAATGATGGCGAGCGTGATGCCGGAAAAATAGATCATTTTACGGTTTTTAAGGCTTTCGAGCAGCTTATCCGGATTTTCAGCCAGACGACGGGCAGCAGAATCATTGCGCCAGTAAGTGAAAGAACGCTCGGCTCCGGTCAGAGTGATGGCATAAAGGCCGGGGCGGGCACCTTTGATGATCGGGCTTTTGTCGGTTCCGATACCATTGTCTTGCATAAAGGCAATTTGTTGTTTGGAAAACGCATCATCACCAAAAGCGGTGATATAATCCACGCAGAAGTCTTCGTCCATCAATGCGCGCACATACCATGCGGTATTGAGCGTATCGCCGGCAAATCCCATATGCCATTGCGTGTCGTTCTGGCCTGAAAGTTCGATCATACATTCACCGACAGAGGCAAAGCCGTGCATTATGTTACCCTTTTATATATATGGTTTTCCCGATTATAGTTTTGGATAAGGCTATAAGCGATTATCCGTCATCTGTCACCTTCGTCACTCTGTCTTATTTTACCGGTATTGGCATGCGTCAGAAAAAGGAATCATTATGCGTTACGCTATTTATTTTACCCCTTCCTCAACTGATGCTTTGCTGAAAATTGCCAATAATTGGTTGGGGCGAAATCCATTTACCGGAGAGGCGGTGCGGCGTCCTGTAATCAAAGGCTTGTCGGTTGAAGAACTGGATAATATGACGATCTCGGCACGCCGCTATGGTTTTCATGCGACCATTAAAGCACCGTTTTATCTGGCCCCTGGGTATAATGAAGATGATTTGTTGCGTGCATTGATGCTTTTTGCATCTTCCATTGCTCCGGTCACATTGCCGCGGCTAAAAATTGCGGCCCTTGGCTCTTGCTTTGCATTAATGCTGAAAGAACCGGTTCCGGCTCTGCAACAGCTGGCCAATGATACGGTTACAGCGCTGGATAAGTTTCGTGCGCCTTTAAGCGGGCAGGATTTTGACCGCAGAAAACCAGAAACATTGGAGCCTGCTCAGTTGCGCAATCTGCAACAATGGGGCTATCCTTACGTATTCGACGAATTTCATTTTCATATGACTTTGACGGACAAAATCGAAGAGAAGCACAGACCAAAAATTGCCGCTATTCTGGATGATTTCTTTGCACCGGTTTTAACCGACAGTGTCGAGATCAGTAATCTGGCTCTGTTCGTCGAACCAGAGCCGGGGGCACCATTTGAAGTGCATTCTTTGCACCCTTTGGCGAGTGTCAAGTTTTTGGCATCTTTGGCTGGTCAGCGATAGGCTGAAGATAAAGTGTCGAGTTGTTAGCAGGATAGGACAGGATGACGGAAACTGTATTAAAAAATGCCCGGCTTATATTGGCTGATGAAATTGTGTCGGGAGCTGTACAGTTTCGAAATGGGGTAATTACTGATATTTCCAGCAATGGCACTGCCGTTGGTGAAGATATGGCAGGGGATTATATCACCCCCGGACTGGTAGAGCTGCATACCGACCATTTGGAAGGCCATTACGCGCCGCGCCCGAAAGTGCGCTGGAACCCGATTGCTGCCGTGCAGGCTCATGATGCACAGATTGCATCTTCCGGCATTACTACGGTTTTTGACGCATTGCGTGTCGGGCTTGATGCGGAAACAGAAATTGGCATCGCAGATATGCGTAAATTAGCGCAAGCGATCAAACAAGGCGTGCAGGATGAACGCCTGCGTGCCGATCACTTTTTGCATTTGCGCTGCGAAGTGTCGGCTGATGATTGTCTGGATGCATTTCATTATTTCGATAATGAGCCGCTGGTGCGCCTTGCCTCGCTGATGGATCACGCACCCGGTCAGCGTCAGTTTATGGATATGGAGACTTATAAGGTCTATTATATGCGTAAACTGAAAACCAGCGATGAAGAGTTTCGCCGTTATTGCAATAAGCGGATGGATGATTCCAAACGTAACTCGGATAAAAACCGCAAAGAGCTTTCTGCACTTTGTCATGAACGCAATATCATTCTGGCAAGTCATGATGATGCAACGCTTAGCCATGTTGAAGAGGCGGTTGAGCAAGGTATTCGCATCGCAGAATTCCCGACCACACAAGTGGCGGCTGAAGCTTCGAAGAAAGCCGGTCTTTCCGTTTTGATGGGTGCGCCGAATATTGTGCGCGGTGGTTCACATTCCGGCAATGTGGCAGCACGTGATCTGGCAAGCACAGGTAATCTGGATATTATTTCATCAGATTATATCCCTTCAAGCTTGATGCAATCGGCTTTTCATCTGGCACAAGATGTGACGAGCGTATCCTTGCCGGAAGCAATCCGCATGATCAGCTATAATCCGGCACAGAAGGTCGGGTTTACAGATCGTGGCGAGATTGCGCTTGGTAAACGTGCCGATCTGGTACGGGTGAAACTCGTTGATAATATTCCGATTATTCGCACTGTCTGGCGCGAAGGTTCGCGGGTGATTTAAACGGTTTTTTGGTTTTATTTCTTTTTCTGCCCGTTCATAACGTGTATGAGCGGGCAGTTGTTTTTGTGTTGTACGTTGCTTGTCGATAAGCCTGCCGGAGAAGACTGTGTCACTCGTGTCTAAATTATATCAGGACCAATCAATATCGGTGCCACAGAACTGGCCCCGAAATTGGCCACGCTTGTCGATTGCGCCTATGATGGATTGGACTGACAGGCATTGTCGCTATTTTCACCGTATTCTGACTAAAAACACGCTGCTTTATACTGAGATGGTGGTGGCCGATGCTGCCATACATGGGCGACGTGACTTTCTGATGGGTTTTGATGATACACAGCATCCGGTTGCCTTGCAGCTTGGTGGTTCGGATCCGAAAAAGCTGGCGGAAGCGGCCAAAATTGGTGCTGATTTTGGCTATGACGAGATCAATCTCAATGTCGGTTGTCCGTCTGATCGGGTGCAGTCAGGCACATTTGGTGCGTGTTTGATGCAAACGCCCGATGTCGTGGCGGCTTGTGTCGCGGCGATGAAACAGGTGGTTTCTATTCCAGTGACGGTGAAATGCCGCATTGGTGTGGATGAGCAGGACACCGAAACAGCACTTGGCGAATTGGCACGATTAACGATCGGTGAGGGCGTTGATGCTTTGTGGGTACATGCGCGCAAGGCTTGGTTGCAAGGGCTGTCACCCAAAGAGAACCGTGATATTCCGCCACTGGATTATGATCGTGTTTATCGTTTAAAGCAGCAATATGGTGCGCAATTTATCGGCATCAATGGCGGCATCAATAATTTGCAGGAAGGTTTGGATCATCTGCAATCGGTCGATGGCGTTATGATCGGACGTGCGGCCTATCACAATCCTCTGTTGCTGAGAGAGGCAGATGCACTGCTTTACGGTGATGCACATGAGCCGGTAAGCGATGCAGAATTGATTGAGGCGATGTGCGATTATTGTGATCGCCATATTGCAACAGGCGGCAAGCTCAATCAGGTGACGCGCCATATGGTCGGGCTATTTGCCGGACAGCCGAGTGCGCGTCGTTTCCGCCAGATATTATCCGTCGATGCGCCGAAAGCTGGTGCAACCAGTGACGTGTTGCGCGCAGCCTATCATGTGATCGTCGAGGCGCGTGAAGAAGCGGAGGCACAAGCACTCAATCTTGGCGCTCTTAATCCAGCAGAATAAGCCTGTCTCCTCGCACATTGAAACCGTGCAAGGTTTCCAGAAAACTCATGCCCAGCAAACTGCCGCGCATCATGTCTGGCTGCGTGACGAGGGCATGGACATTCTCGCGTCTGATATCGCCGATCTGTAATGTATCTAGGCGCGCATGCGCAGCCTTTGAGCTGCCATTGGCGGTCATGATTGGCGCGGTAAAGTTTAGATTGTCGGTGTCAATGCCGACTTTTTGTGCGTCCTCATATGATAAAACAATTGAAGAAGCGCCGGTATCTATCAGAAAATGCACATATTTTCCATTTACCTTACCATTGACTTCAAAATGTCCACCGGAAGATTTTGTTAAAGTAACGGTTAAGGTGCCATCCTCGGAAAGGCTGGAAATTGCACTTGCCGGAATAAGACCGGCTGTGACGCGGCTGCCAATATCCTGCAATTCATAGCGATATTGGTAGCCTGCAACCAAAGCCATAATAATGATTGCCCAGATCATCAATTGGCGAACGGAATCGACAAGACTGATACCAGAGCCAAGAAGACCGGCCGCAAGTACGATGCCCCAAATACCTAAATAACCAGCGCGGGCAAATATATCATTATCATAACCAGCAGTCGTGCCACTCTCATGATTGGAAACAAGCAGCAAGGCCAGAACTGCTATGAGCGCGAGAATAATCCAAACTAAACGACCCATCAGATATCTTTTGCCTGTAATTGTCTGTGGCGCGAAGGTAAGAGCGCCAGAACTTGTTTTTTATGTGCTGCACTCATGGTAGACCAACGTGCTATCTCGTCCAGTGTGCGGGCGCAACCTAAGCACAGGCCGGTGTTAATATCCATATTGCAAACCAAAACGCATGGTGATGGGGGCGATGGTATGCCTTGCTCCTGATTTTTAATCGGTGTTTCCATAATGAAAAGATGCGCATTTCAGAGGCTGATAACAAGTGCCAATAAAAGAGATAATCCTGTTATTTGTTGACCTGCGCCCAGCACATCGCCGGTTTGACCGTTAATTTTATTGAGGCTTAGCTTTGCAAAACCCCAAAGGATGAGCGATGCAACCAGCAAAGCTAAGATGAATGTCGCAATACTGGCAATGAGGGTGAAGCAAAGACCTAAAATGCCGACACCAATAATAAGGGCTGTTTGGGTGGCTTCCAGCGATGGCGCGCCGATCTTGTCGGACAAGCCACCGGAGCGGGCTGAGGGGAGTTTATACCAGAGGCTCATCATGGCGGCGCGGCTGACAGCTTCAATGGCAATAATCGCCAAGCCCGCCGATTGCGCTCCTAATTTTTCAATGACGGTTGCCAGAAATATGGTTTTCAGCCCGATGGTGCCGATCAGTGTGAGGGCGGCAAAGGTGCCGATATGGGAATCTTTCATGATTTCCAAACGACGCGCCTGTGTAGAGCCACCAAAAAAGCCGTCAGCGGTGTCGCCCAAACCGTCCTCATGCAAAGCACCGGTGATGAAGGGCAAGGTCAAAAAGGTGATAAGTGCAACAGCTAATGGCGGCAGTCCTAAACTTGATGCGATGAGTAAAGCCAATGCGCCAATCGCGCCAAGGACTGCACCGGCAAGCGGAAATGCATAGGCATGGTCCTGCAATGATTCGCTTTCCTCACCATACCAATGCGCGGGTAAGGGCAGGCGGCTCAAAAAGCCCAGAGTATGGACGATAGAACGGCTGATCGTCTTTTTTGTCACGCAGCTTCTCCGGTCATTTTCAGGACGAATAGTCACTTTCTCTTTATAGGCCGTTTGAAAATTAGCTTCAAAGGCTTATAGGAGGTCAACACTTTAATAACATCCATCCTGTTTATTTCCCAAGAGCGACTGGACTGAAAGATTATGAGTACAAGCGGCCTGCCTTTTGATGATTTTCGTGAGCTGATCCGTAATTTGCCGGGGCCTTCTGAAGACGCGGTTGCGCAGGTCAAAGCGCGCGAAGCACAACTTACAAAGCCTGCTGGTTCGCTGGGTCGTATGGAGGAACTGGTTGAATGGTTGGCTGCATGGAGCGGCTTGGGCAAACCACAGGTCACCCGTCCGCTGGTTGCCGTTTTTGCCGGTAATCACGGCGTCACCGCACAAAACATCACCCCTTATCCGGCAAGCGTTACCGCGCAGATGGTGGAAAACTTTGCCGCTGGTGGTGCTGCAATCAACCAGATTTGCATTACTTATGATCTGGGGCTGAAGGTTTTCGATCTGGCGCTGGAATATCCGACTGCTGATATTACTGTCGATGCAGCGATGGATGAACGCAGTTGCGCTGCAACCATGGCTTTCGGAATGGAATCGATTGCTGGCGGTACCGATCTTTTGTGCATTGGTGAAATGGGTATCGGTAATACCACTATTGCTGCGGCTATTGCCTGTGCGCTTTATGGCGGCAGTGCTGAAGATTGGGCAGGCCCCGGCACAGGTTCTACCGGTGAATTGATGGATCGCAAGCTTGCTGCCATCAACAAGGCAATTTCATTGCATCAGGATCATTTGAAAGATCCGTTTGAAGTCTTGCGACGTTTGGGCGGGCGTGAAATTGCGGCAATGGCGGGTGCTATTCTGGCAGCACGCATGGAAAAAATTCCGGTCATCATTGATGGTTTTGTGGCAAGTTCTGCGGCTGCGATTTTACATGCTGTTGATCCGTCCGCTATTGAACATTGCATTTTTGGTCATGTTTCAGCTGAACCGGGGCATCGTCGTATGCTGGAAAAAATGGGCAAGAAACCATTGCTTGAAATGGAAATGCGCCTTGGTGAAGGTACGGGTGCTGCTTTGGCTGCCGGTATCGTGAAGGCTGCAGCTTTAACCCATGCTGGTATGGCAACATTTGAACAAGCTGGTGTAACCAGTTCAAATTAATAGTAATTTTCGAATTAAAATGAAAAAACCGGCTGAGATTTTCAGCCGGTTTTTTTTGTGGGATATTCAGGAGTTCTCTTTATCGAGAACCATATAATCAAGCGGCAACTCGGTTGTATATTTTATCTGCTCCATCGCGAAGGATGAGGAAACATCGCGAATTTCAATCCGGTTGATGAGGCGTTTGTAAAAAGCATCATAAGCGGCAATATCGGGCACAGCGACACGAAGCAAATAGTCAATATCACCGCTCATGCGATAAAATTCGATCACTTCCGGAAATTCCTGCACCACTTCAGAAAAGCGTTTCAGCCATTCATTGCTGTGCGAATTGGTGCGGATGGAAACGAAAACCGTCACGCGGGCATTGATTTTAGCCGGATCAAGGATGGCAACGCGCCGTTTGATGATGCCGTCTTCTTCCAGTTTCTGGATACGGCGCCAGCAAGGGGTGGTGGACAGTCCGACTTTTTTGGCAACATCAGCAACTGCAAGGGTTGCATCTTCTTGCAGCAAACGAAGAATTTTTCTGTCAAGCCTGTCCATGCGCTCAATTTCCCTTAAACGAAACCCGTATTATCAATTGTGCAGTTTCTTTGAAACTTGATACTCTTATGGCGAGCATATAATAAAAAAGACAGCAAATAAATTCTATGATTTTGTTTATTTGTAGAACTTTAATCTGGATTGAGCAAAAGTGAAGCGGTCAGCTTTTGCAATTCAGGCAATAAGTCATGTTCAAACCACGGATTCCGTTTCAGCCAACCGGTATTGCGCCATGACGGATGGGGCAAGGGAAGGATACGGCGGTCATTTTCGTCTCGTGCCTCAAAGAAGTCCCGCCAATGTAAAACGGTTTCCGTTAAAGTTTTTTGGCGTCGTTTTCCCAAATGATAGCTTTGTGCATATTGGCCGATGACAATGACCAGTTTTATCTGCGGCATCAGCGGAAAAATCTGGTCATGCCAGATTTCTTTGCATTCACGTCGAGGAGGCAGGTCGCCGCCATTTTTATCATAACCGGGAAAGCAAAAGCCCATCGGAATGATGGCAAAGTGATCCGGATTATAAAAACTCTCCCGTGAGACACTGAGCCATTGGCGCAAGCGATCACCGGACGGGTCATTAAAAGCAATACCGGTATTATAAACACGCATACCCGGCGCTTGTCCGCAAATGGCAATGGGAGCTGAGGCGGAAATCGTGCAAACAGGACGTGGCGGCATTGCCATAGCTGGTGGATAGCGCGGGTTGTCGTGACACAACCGACATGCAGTAATCTCTTGAGATATTTGCTTGATCAAATGTTCTTGGTCGAGTTTATTCATCAGTTTCACCACTTCCGAATAATCTATCATAAATATCTTTGATTATTTGAACAAATTTTTGATAATCCAAATATGTGTCTTTAGAGGAATTTTCCATTTCTTGTTTGGCAGTGCGTTTGCGCCAATCTTGCGGACGTTCAAATTTACCAGCCCAGATGCCGCGTTTGTTTAGTCGCGCTTCATGCTCTTGTGCAGGATAATCATAATATGAAATGGCATAACCTTGCTCGACCATCCATTGGTTGAGCTCAGTTTGATCAAGATAACAGATTGCCAAAAAGCGCTTATATTTGTCACGTGCAGTGCTGGTGCAATGAATGGCCTGGCGCGCTATTTTTCGTTGCAGCGCCTGTTTGGCAGTAACACCGCAAGCTTGTGCCTGGTTGTTAATTTGGCAAGTTTGTTTTATTTCAGGCGCATCGATGCCTTTTAAGCGCAGCCGTTGATTACTAAGAATTATTGTGTCGCCATCAATAACAATCGCAATGCCCGACCATCCTTGGTTCTCATGACTTGCTTGTGGGAGCAGGCTGATCAGATAAGCAATTGCTGCCAAAATGATAAGAGCAAACAAAGTGTCGAGGATAAGTGGTCGGCGGCGTTTAAGCTGTCGATATTGTTTTGAGGTGCGAAAAGCGGATTTTCGACCATAGCGTGGTCTGAACATTGCGCCTCACTTTTAAAACATGGTGCTGAAATTCATAAATCGGATATAGAACATATAGGGAACTTTCGCAATGCTTGATGCTAGATATGCATTTGCTTGCTACGTGCCGTTATAATTAAGTCGTAATTTAATTATTAGATTTCGATCCAGTTTTCATCATCATTTTCTTGCCAGCCAAGTTGGTGCAATAAAGGTTGGTCACTATCGAACGCGGGCCAGCCAATGCAAAGATAAAAACTAAACTGCCAGCTTTCAGGAACCTTGAATAGTTGTTCAATGGCGTGTGGGTTCAAAATGGACACCATTCCAACGCCCAGCCCAAGTGAACGGGCCACCAGATTTAGATTTTGGATGGCCATTGCCGTGCTTTGTATCAAAGTGTCTTTTATTGTTTGACGGCCCAGCCCGTGGCCTTGATCCGGGTTTGTTTCAGTAAAAACTGTCAGTTGAATCGGGGCGGTTTGGATGGCTTCAAGCTTCAATTGAGCGTATTGAATTGAGCGGCGCTCATCATAGATGGTTGCGGCTTCTGCGCTGGCTTGCTGGAAGTTATCGTAAATTTGGGCGCGTATGTGTTGAGATTTTACTGTGAAAATGCGCCACGGACGTGAGTTTCCCACGGAAGGTGAAAGCTGAATGGCGTGCTGCAGCTCTTTAAGGAGATGATCAGGTACAGCTTCAGTTTTAAAATGCCTCACATCCCGTCGCCAACGCATGATATTTAGTAAAGTTTGTTGGTCACTGGCCGCGAAATTCATATTTAAAAGCTTATTCTGTCTGCAAGGGGATTTAAGAATCCTTCTTATCTCAATGTAACAGATTTCGCTAATTATAGTGTTGGTCAAAAAGAGGCTTGTCTCTTTTTTAAAAAAAGTGGCGCGAAGCTAAAGTTCGCGCCACCGCTGGATTTTTTAAACTATTAAGCAAAAGCTTAGAATTTAAACTGGGTTGCCACCATGAAGGTACGTCCTTGACCTGAACCAGATGTGTTGAGGGCAGGCGTATAGGTTTTATTGAAGACGTTGTTGACCCTCAGGGTCAGGTCAACATTATCTGTGAATTTATAATTGGCAAACACATCAACCAGCGCATAGGAGGCTGTTTTGCTGCCATCTGTATTCTCGCCTTTTGATACGTAGTTATAACGCGCACCGGCCGTCAGTTTTTCTTCCATGAAACGCGCACCGGCCGTCAGTGTCAGGATATGATCAGGCAGATAATTATTGGCGCCCAAGCCCGGCATTTGTTCCGGCATATTTGTATTGGTGTAACCATAAGCGATGCCGGCAAAAGCAAATCTTGCATCATAGTTGGCTTCAAGTTCGAAACCACGCACATGGGTGCTGCCGTCAATATTTACATATTGCATTAAGTTACCGTCAACTTCACGAGCGGCAATATAATCCTTGACGGTCATATAGTAATAATTTGCTTTCATGCTGATAATGTCATCAGCTAGGAAAACATCGCTTTTGGCCAGATTGAAACCAACTTCCCAGCCACGCAGTTTTTCAGCTGAAAGGTTTGGGTTCGGTAAATAAAACTGACTTGAAACGGAACCAGGATGTACACCACCCAACATCGTTTCCTGCAAAGTCGGTGCACGCATGGAATGCGAATAAGTGACATATGGCTGTAACCAATCGGTTGCATTCACAGCCAGCGTAATTTTGGGGTCGAGTTCATTTATCGAGCGGTCGACAAGCTGGGTTCCGTCGTTGGCATCACCATCAAGTTTGAAGAAATTATATCGCAAACCGGTGGTCAGATCGACAATGCCATAGGAAAATTTGGCTTCAGTGAAAACAGCCCCGGCTGTACTGCGACCATCTGACGGGTTAACGCCTGCATTGTCGCCGGTGATTTTGTCGCGGAAATATTCGACACCATTTTGCCAACGAATGGCAACATCACCCGCAACAAAATTTGATGTGTTCGAGACGTCAAACCCTACACCTTTGTCGGTAATTTCGCGGCCTACAGCGCTAACGAATGGCGGGTTAACCGATGCATTATAGGTCATGTTAAGGTGATTATAAAAACCATTAACGCGCAGATCGATCAGATCATTATCGCCGGGATTGTAGCGATAATTTGCAGTTAAAGTGTTGTTTTTCAGTGTTTGGTCATAAGAGTTTGCAGCAAAATCATTTTTATAGAAAACGCCGCCCAATGACAGGCGTTGATCCTCACCAAAGCCAAATTCGGTTTTAAACAGGCCGGATGTCAGTTCCTGTCCGGTGTTGGGCTGGCGGTCGCCGTCACCGTTTTTGTAAGAATTGGAATCGCGGCGGCTGATAGCTGCGGCAATCCCCATCGCATCAATGCGTGCACCACCGGAGAGCATTTCGGAGAAGCCAACACCATTACTGCCCCATGAAGCGCGACCAAGAACACCCCACTGTTTGCCTTCAGGCACAATGTCATTGACGCCGAGGGTGCGGAAGTTAACGCTGCCGGAAAGACCACTGCCGCCTGCACCCGTTACGGCGCCGCGGGTTACGTCAATATCAGCCAGCAAATTTTGATCGACATAAGTGAAGCCGGACGCCTCATGGCCGGTAAAGCGGAAGTTCTGGCGAACGCCGTCAATCATCATATTGACGCGTCCGGAACCCTCAAAGCCGCGGATATTGACTGCAACGCCGGGTTGAGAGCCATTAATGCGGGTAAATGTACCAGGTACATTGCGTAATGTGTCGTCAATCTTGATGCCGCCAAAACGATTCAGGGTTTCGCGTGTAACGATGCTGATCGGATCTGTGGTGGATGTTATTGCGTCCGGATTACCTTTACCCACAACAATTGTTTTCAGATTGACTTCCGCTTCATCAGGTTTGGCAGTTTGTTCCTGTGCGAAGGCTGATGAAGTTGCGATAAGAACCAATGAGAGGGCTGTTCCGGCCATAAAATGCGTGCGGTGCCCGCCAGTCTTCAGCGACATTTCTACTTCTCCTGAGAAAATTGAAAGCTTGTTCCGCTGGCTGGTGATGTGAAAAGTCACTGGCTTGAGGAAGTTTTTAAAACTTGACTAATAAAGTCTTGTATTGCTCTTTCTATGAAACATGATAGATTGTGTCAAGAATGTGAGAGTACAAATTTTCACAGGATGAATGAAAGCGAATGAAGCAATGAACCGGCGCATCGATATAGATCTGGAGGTGCAGTGGCCTCCTGCAAGATCATCTGAAAAATGGCCAATGCAACAACAGCTGGCAAGCGAGGATGAAGTGCAGGCGTTGCAACCCGATGAATGTATTGCCGCAGCAGGAGATTCTCTGGAAGCGGAAGTTAAAACCTATGGCAGTAGTGAGCTTTTTGAAGGTGCAAAAGAGGTTGGCATCAAACATGCCGGTTCTGTGTATCGTTTGAAAATCACCCGCCAAGGCAAATTAATTCTCAATAAATAGGCATAGCAGCACCATGACACTATCGACAAAACCATCGCCGCAGGAAATCCGTTCGGCACGCAGCGAAAATCCGAAAATGCGCGAACGTGATTTTGCACAAAAACTTGATATCTCTGAAGCCGATTATCTGGCAGCTTATATTGGCGCTGATGATGAAGCTTTAAAAGTAGCGCGGGTACGCGCTAATGTTGAGGCGTTTTTAAGTGGTATCAGTGCTGTCGGAGAAGTGATGGCGCTGACCCGCAATGAAAGCGCAGTGCACGAAAAAATTGGTCCCTATGAAAAGACAGTGCCTGGCAAACATGCGGCCATGGTGCTTGGCAAGCAGATTGACTTGCGTATTTTCCCTTCACAATGGGTTGAAGCTTTTGCCGTTGAAAAGCATGACGGAGAAACTGTGCGGCGCAGTTTACAGTTTTTCAATGCTTCTGGTGAGGCCGTTCATAAGGTGCATTTGCGTGAGGCGTCTGATCTGGATGCCTATGCCAAATTGCTTGAAACATTGGCCAGCGATAATCAATCCCCGGAATTTCATGCCGTTGCACCAAAAGCCAAGCCTGAGACAGCAGTTACAGCTGAAGTTGACAGCGATGCTTTCCGAAGCCGTTGGTCGGAATTGACGGACGTGCATCAATTTATGGGCTTGCTGCGTGATTTTAATATTGATCGCAAGCAGGCGGTTGAGCTTGCAGGTGATAATTTTGCATGGCCGCTTGATGCCGGATCAATTCGCGCGATGATGGAGCAGGTTGCCGAAAATGCATTGCCGATCATGTGTTTTATCGGCAATCGCGGCTGTATCCAGATCCATACCGGTGCAATTACGGGCATTAAAATGATGGGGCCTTGGCTCAATGTCATGGATCCGACTTTTCATATGCATTTGCGTACGGATCACATTCGTGAAGTATGGGCTGTTCGCAAGCCGACTAAAGATGGTCATGTAACCTCTTTGGAAGTCTTCGATGACAAGGGTGAATTGTTTATCCAGTTCTTCGGTGAACGCCATGAAGGCACTGAAGAACGTGCGGATTGGCGTGAATTGGTGGAAGCTTTACCGCGTCTGCCGCGTTCCATTGCTGCTTGAACATATGGCCGGTCACATGAATTTTTTACCCCTGTTTTCATCAAAAACCCTGCTGCACAAAACGCGGCAGGGTTTATTGGCTGGTGTTGTTGCTTCAATGCTATTTACGCCGGTCTCGCTCCAGTCATCTCTTGCAGCAGGCAATGAGCCTGTAACATCAGCAACAGTGGAAACATTGCAAGATACGTCACGCTTGTTAGCCATTGGCGGATCTTTGACCGAAATCATCTATACCCTTGGTGAAGAGGGCAGATTGATCGGCCGTGATACAACCGGCACTTATCCGCCGGAAGCAAAAAATCTTGCTGATGTCGGCTATATGCGTCAATTGTCACCGGAAGGCGTTTTATCCATTAATCCGAGTGCGATTTTAATGCTGGAAGGCAGTGGCCCGCCAGAAACGATCGAGGTTTTGGAAAAAGCCTCTGTTCCGGTGGTGGTGGTGCCGGATGGCATGAGCCATGAAGGCGTATTGGAGAAAATCCGCATTGTCGGTAAGACATTGGGTGTCAGTGATAAAGCCGAGGCGCTTGTCGCTCAGGTTGATGCGGATATGCAGGCCACTGAAAAACTGGTTCAAAAAGTAACAAAGCCAAAACGTGTTCTGTTTGTTTTATCCATGCAGGGTGATCGTATTCAGGCTTCCGGTACCGGTACCGCTGCCGATAACATTATCAAAATGGCAGGGGCGATAAATGTCATCGACAGTTTTGCCGGTTACAAACAAATGACCGATGAAGCCGTGGACAAGCTTGCCCCAGATTTCATCTTGATGATGTCGGGCGGCGGTGACCATATGGCAAGAACTGCAGAAGTTTTAAAGCACCCTGCCATTATCTCGACACCTGCTGCGAAGACAAAAAGCGTCGTATCCATGGACGGATTATATCTGCTGGGATTTGGTCCGCGCACCGGTGAGGCTGTGCGTGAACTGACGGAAGCACTCTATCCGGAACAAAAAGACTAAAATAACAACGACATGCATATGTTGCGGTCTGACTTTATCGGGCCGCAACATATTAATATGTAAAGGTAGCTTTGGCTGCCGTCATTCACGGGCTGCATCCGATGGCCTGTTCAATATTCAGGGATGTAATTATGACATCGCAAGACGCCGCTTACAGCAGTACGCTGCCGTTAATGCGGAACAGGCAGGATGGAGATCGCAGCCATATTGCCAGATTGGCTATTTTTATACTGGCTATTGCCTTGATTTTCACGGCTTTGTTCAGCTTGACGGCGGGGGCATCTGATGCCTCGTTATGGAATTTGATCCGATCTTTATGGGCAGGCAGTGATGCTTCGGGCGATGTTCTTTCGCAACGTGACCGTTTGATTATTGTTGATATTCGTCTGCCACGCATTGTTTTAGGCATGTTGATTGGCGCAGCACTGGCTGTTTCGGGTGCAGTGATGCAGGGTTTGTTCCGCAATCCGCTGGCTGATCCGGGCCTTGTTGGTGTATCGTCCGGAGCAGGGCTTGGTGCAATTTCGGTGATCGTGCTGGGCGGTTCAATTCTGGCGCCGCTGACCGCAATTCTTGGTCTTTTGACCTTGCCGCTGGCCGCATTCGGAGGTGGTCTTTTTACGACATTGGTGCTTTATCGTGTGGCGACCAGACAGGGACGGACGTCTGTTGCCACCATGCTTTTGGCCGGTATCGCATTGGGCGCGCTGGCTGGCGCATTGACGGGTCTTTTGACCTATATTGCCGATGACCGTCAATTGCGCGATATGACCTTTTGGGGACTTGGTTCGCTGGCTGGTGCGACGTGGAACAAAATCATCTCCGCAGGGCCGATTATTTTGATCGTCCTTGTTGTGGTGCCGTTTTTAGCGCGTGGTTTGAATGCTTTGGCATTGGGGGAGGCATCTGCCAACCATCTGGGCGTTCATGTGCAGCGGGTGAAAAATATTGCTATTGTCAGTGTTGCTGCGGCCGTTGGTGCATCCGTGGCCGTCAGTGGTGGTATTGGTTTTGTCGGTATTGTAGTGCCGCATATTCTGCGCTTAACGATCGGGCCGGATCATCGTTATCTGCTGCCTTGTTCAGCCCTGCTTGGCGCTACATTATTATTGCTTGCCGATGCTTTCAGCCGCACAATCGTAGCCCCTGCTGAATTGCCGATTGGTATTGTAACTGCAACATTCGGTGCGCCTTTCTTCCTTTGGATTTTGTTGCGCCGCCGAAATGTGCTGGATTTGTAAGAGGTTATTATGATCGAAATTCGGGATCTGTCTGTTACAATTTCCGGTAAGACCATTATCGAAGATGTCAGTTTTAAAGCTTATCCGCGTCAGGTGACGGTCATTGTCGGGCCAAATGGTTCCGGTAAAACAACGCTGATGCGTGCTTTATGCGGCGATGTGGAGTATAAAGGCGAGGCTGCACTGGACGGGATTAATTTCCGTTCTTTCAAGCCTTGGCAAATGGCCGGAAGACGTGCTGTCCTGCCGCAATCCACCAGTTTGTCCTTTCCTTTCAGCGTACGTGAGATCGTACGCTTAGGATTAACGGGGGGCTTGAGCGGCGTATCTCAATCCGAGCAGGAGAAATTGCCGGATCTGGCACTTAAAATGGTGGATCTGGAAGGGTTCAGCGGGCGTCTTTATCAGGAATTATCAGGCGGAGAACAGCAGCGCGTACAATTGGCACGTGTCTTGTGTCAGGTTTGGAAACCTGTTGTCGATGGTCATCCGCGTTATTTATTTCTGGATGAGCCAATCTCCAGCCTAGATATTCGTCACCAGATCATGGTTATGAATATTGCCCGCAAATTTGCTGCTGATGGCGGAGGCGTCGTTGCTATTTTGCATGACCTGAATTTGACAGCAATGTTTGCTGATCAGATCATCATTATGCAAAATGGAAAGCTGGACGGGGCAGGTGCACCACGTGCGATGCTGACCAATAAAAGATTGTCACGAATTTATGGTTGTAATTTATGTGTCGGCATGGTGCCGCCACCGGATGTACCTTTTATCCTGCCTCATGGTTCAATAGAAGAAATGAGCGGTTCTTAGCGGCGCTCATTTAATACTTAAGAATATCGAATGGAATGATTGCCGGCTCAGCCGGCAGTCGCACGGGCCGAAGCTGCTGCGGCACGCTTTTCCATTACTTCATCAAGTCCCAGCAACATCCGCACATTCGGGCGAGCCTTAACCAGATCAGCAATTGTATATTGCGAAAGAACAGTAAAGAAAGCGCCCAAAGCTTCACGCAGGGCCGAGTTGAGAGCGCAGCTGTCAACAAGCGGGCATTCCGTAGCATCATTTTCGAAGCATTCTGCCATCGCAAAATTTTCTTCTGTTACATGCACCACATCAAAAACGGTGATTTCACTTGCAGCTTTACCGAGCCTGACGCCACCATTACGGCCGCGTACAGTTTCAATCATATTGTTTTGGACAAGCGGCTGCAGAATTTTGAACAGAAAAAGTTCGGAAACCGAATAAGCTCTGGCAATTTCCGGAATGCGGCTTAACTGCCCTTCATTTGCAGCGCAATACATAAGCATCCGAATTGCATAATTGGTCTGACGGGTCAGTCGCATATAATATCCTTTCCACACGGGAAGGTTTTAAACGATACACTCCTTACGCGTAAAACAGGTAAGGAGCCTGAATGTTAACTTGCCCTATGATGCAATGAAACAAACATAATTCAAGTTAGTTTAGAATTGTTCTTAACACATATAAAAGGCATTATTAAGAATTGCAATTTGATTTCGTAAAAATATGACAAAATTAAGCATGTTTAATATAGCCGGTTAAAACCGGTGAAGCAATATCAATATGTTCACCGGTATTTTTAAGGTTGTTGTTTATTGGCAAACATCAATCCATTCGGCCTGGCTCAGTTCTGCCAAACGCAGAGTGTTGATGCGAAGAGCACTATTGATGGAACCGGCGGCCGGTACGACCTCATCAAAGTTCTTTAAGGAGATGTCGCAATAAATGGCCATATTGCTTGCCAAACCGAAAGGGCAGACACCGCCGACTGGGTGACCGGTTAGTGCAATCACGCTTTCAGCATCCAGCATCCGCGGTTTTGTGGCAAACTGGTCTTTGAATTTGCGGTTATCAATACGTGCGTCACCGCGGGTGACAATGAGAACGGCATCATCTTTGATTTTGAACGAAAGGGTTTTGGCAATTTGCCCCGGCTCAACACCATGTGCCTCGGCTGCCAGTGCAACCGTTGCGGTGCTGGTTTCCAGCTCAATAATCTCTATATCGGGAGCTTTTTCGGCAAAAAATGCTTTAACAGATTCCAGACTCATCATTTGTTCCTTGATTTTATAGACCAAGTTTTAAGCAGGAAGATGAGGAAGGCAAGCATTCAAAGAACTGATATTGAAAACAGTTTTTGAAAATTTTATATTACTAATTGAGATTTTAAAATGGTGCGGGCGGAGGGACTTGAACCCCCACGCCTCTCGGCGCTAGAACCTAAATCTAGTGCGTCTGCCAATTCCGCCACGCCCGCAACAAGCGCTCTCATAGGGTAAAAAATAATCCGGTGCAAGCCCCGTTTAATTTATTGAAACACCTAACAAACAAGTTTTTAAAGTTTTATCTTAAAATAAACAGTTTTGTGTTGTTTTCCGGCTAAGCACTCGGCCAAACAACTCTGACAGGCACAGGGCTTAACAAATACTCGAATCAAACTTCTATTGACCGGTAGTGAGAGGCTCGCGAATAATTACAGTTCTCCTTATTTCCGGGCAGATGCATTTTATAATGGCAGGTTATAATGGCAGGTTATAATGGCAGGTTATAATGGCAGGCTTTGGGTTGAAATTAGCTCTGTGCTATTTTTCAGCTTCGCAATTTAAATGCTGGCATGGACAAAATTCATGGTTTTATCTGCTGAGGGTGGATTGTCAGCTGGCAAATGGATAAATATATAGGCATAAGCGCTGTGTGACATGCATCATTATTGACGGTTATTCATTGACCTTTGGGTTCTGTCCACGTAATGGAAGTGAAATTTGGCGCGAGGTGCAATGAAGTGACTGCGTCTTTGAAGCGGAAACTTGATCGGAATAAAGGCCTGACGGGGCTCCGGTGAGGTTTCATGTTTTTTAAGATGCGCATTGATTGTCTGACGCGTTTGATTGCGCACACAAGCCATATGGCACAACAGTTTCTTGCCGGCGTTGACGCCAGAAGTTCGTGACCCGGCATCATGATAAGAAGTGAAGGTTTTGACATGCAGGTTACCGAAACGCTCAATGAAGGGCTGAAGCGCGAAGTTAAGGTCGTGATTCCAGCTGCGGATCTCGTCGCAAAGCTCGCAGAACGCCTCGAAACTGCACGCGGTAATGCACGTATTAACGGTTTCCGTCCGGGTAAAGTGCCTGTTGCGCATCTGCGTAAGACATATGGCAAGTCTTTCATGGCTGAAATCGTCAATGAAATTCTCAGCGATACCCCACGCTCGATCCTTGCTGATCGTGGCGAAAAATCTGCAACCCAGCCGGAAGTTGTTTTGTCGGAAGACGAAAAAGAAGCCGAACAGGTTCTGGACGGCAAAATCGATTTCGTATTCTCGCTGGCTTATGAAGTTCTGCCGAAGATCGAAATCAAAGATTTCTCCGGCATCAGCGTAACCCGTGAAGTTGTCGATATTTCTGATGAAGAAGTTGACGAACAGGTTAAGCGCGTTGCGTCTTCTACTGTTTCTTACGAAGCGAAAAAAGGCAAAGCTGAAAACGGCGATCGCGTTACCATGGATTACCTTGGTAAAGTTGACGACGTTCCGTTCGATGGAGGTGCAGATAATGATGCACAGCTCGTTCTGGGCTCCGGTCAGTTCATCCCGGGCTTTGAAGATCAGCTCGTGGGCGTAAAAGCTGGCGATGAGAAAGTTATCAACGTAACTTTCCCTGCTGATTACGGTGCAGCACATTTGGCTGGCAAAGATGCAACCTTTGACATCACCGTGAAGGAAGTTGCTAAAGCTGGCGAAATTGAACTGAACGACGAAACCGCTAAGAAGCTCGGCATTGAAACTCTTGAGCGTCTGCGTGAAGTTGTACGTGAACAGATCGAAAGCCAGTATGGCTCCATCACCCGCCAGAAAGTCAAGCGTCAGATTCTTGATGCTTTGGATGGTGACTATCAGTTTGAAAGCCCTGAAAAGCTGGTCAATGCTGAATTCAACAACATCTGGCAGCAGATCAACTTTGACCTTCAGCAGGCTGGCCGCACTTTTGAAGACGAAGAAACCACAGAAGAAGCAGCTCGTGAAGAATATCGCAAGCTGGCTGAACGCCGCGTACGTCTCGGTCTGGTTCTCTCCGAAATCGGTGAAAAAGCTGGTGTAGAAGTTACCGAAGAAGAATTGCAGCGTGCAGTTTACGATCAGGTGCGTCGTTACCCAGGTCAGGAACAGCAGATTTACGACTTCCTGCGTAAAACTCCGGATGCAGTTGCTAACTTGCGCGCTCCAATCTTTGAAGAAAAGGTTGTTGACCATCTGTTGGCTGCAATCACCGTTACCGACAAGAAAGTAACCAAAGAAGAGCTGACCGCAGAAGACGAAGATCAAGTGGCTGAAAAGCCAGCCAAGAAAGCTGCACCAAAGAAAAAAGCTGCTCCTAAGAAAAAAGAAGCAGATAAGGCAGATGAAGCTTAATCATTAGCCATCTGAAAATTTAGACGAAAAAGGCCGTGCTTTGCACGGCCTTTTTTGTGTTTCTAACACCGTTAGATGTTTGGGCAGCGTCATGGTTGGCTGCTGTTCACATTAAGTTTATCTACCATTTTTACATCATTCGACTGATTGACAACTTGCCCCAACTTAATTACCAACCGGATGGTTATTAACTGGAATGAACTGATGGCCAGACCCAGAGCGATTGATCGTGCAACGATTTTGGATGCGGCTGAGCATGTAGTGTTGCGTGACGGGGCAGCAAAACTGACACTTGATGCTGTGGCACTTGTAGCTGGTATCAGCAAAGCGAGTGTAATCTATGATTATAAAACCAAGCAGGCTCTGATTCAGGCGGTTGTGGAACGCTGGATTGCCGGTTGGCGCGATAAGCTTGATGAAGCCACAATCTGTCATGAGGACAGCGATAATCCGCGTTTACGCGCGCGTATTGATGTGGCGCGCGATTATAATGCGGAAGAAGACGGCGCTGTTGTTTTCCAGCTTTGTTCAGCGATGACACAAGATGAACAATTACGACAAACAATGAATGAAGGCTTTCGGGAAGAGCTCGGCAAATTGCTCAGTTCAGCGAAAGATCCGGACAAGGCATTGCTGGGATTTCTGGCCATTGAAGGCATGAGCATTTTGCAAATGTTTGGGGTGGTGGAATGGCAGCCAGAACAACGCGAGAAGATTCTCTCCGGCATTGAACAACTTATTACTCAAGAATAACCCGCAGCTCTAACATGGATGACCATAATGTGATCAGAAGGCTAGTTTGGTTTTGCCTCCGAAAACTATAAGGAAGCCTGAATGTTTCGCTTGGAATCTCTGTTTCATATCTCAGGATATAGAATGAAAAAAAATACTTACTTGTACAAAGTGGCTGCCGTTCTGTTGGCTGCCAGCTTTTTAACCGCATGTGATGACAAAAAGGATGCGGCTGGAGCTGCACAGGCGATGCCCGCGATGTCGGTCAGCGTTGTTGAGTTAAAGCCGGAAGCTTTGCCGATCCTGAATGATTTGCCGGGCCGTATCGCCCCGACACGTCTGGCAGAAGTGCGTCCGCGCGTTTCAGGCATCGTGGTTGAGCGTGTGTTCGAACAGGGAACCAGGGTTAATCAGGGTGATGTGCTTTACCGTATCGATCCGGCACCTTTTCAGGTGAAAGTTGATATGGCAGAAGCCACATTGGCACGAGCGAAAGCTACACAGCTTCAGGCGCGCCAAGCCAATGACCGTCAGGAACAGCTGCGTAAATCCAATGTTTCTAGCACACAAAATCTGGAAACAGCTGTTGCTCAACTGGCGCAAGCTAATGCTGATGTGGCAGCTGCTGAAGCAAGCCTCGCAGAAGCCAAGCTTAATCTGCAATATGCTGAAGTAACGGCTCCGATCAGCGGCCAGATTGGCCGTGCACTGATTACGGAAGGGGCTTTGGTTAGTGCAAACAGTGTTGAAAATCTGGCCACCATTCAGCAGCTTGATCCGATCTATGCTGACTTTACCCAGCCTGCAGCCGATCTGATCCGTCTGCGTAAAGCCTTGCAGGATGGCAAATTGATGACTGGTCCGAATGAAGCAGAAGTGAATCTTCTTCTTGATGACGGCACACTTTATCCAACCACTGGTCGTCTTCTGTTCTCAGAAGCAGCGGTTGATACTACAACCGGGCAGGTGACCTTGCGTGGTGAGTTCCCAAATCCTGATGGTGATTTGCTGCCGGGCATGTATGTCCGAGTTCAAATCGAACAAGGTATTGAGAAAAACGCCTTGGCAGTGCCGCAGCAGGCCGTACAGCGTAATGCTGATGGGCTTGCATCTATCTTGGTTGTGAATGCAGAAAACGTGGTTGAACTGCGCTCTGTCAATGTGAACCGCATTTTGGGAGACCGTTTCGTCGTAACCGGTAACATCAAAGAAGGTGATCGTGTGATCACTGAAGGTTTCCAGAAGACTGCTCCGGGTGCGACTGTGGCACCTGTACCATTTGAAGCGGAAAAGCCGGTAGCTGAAGTTGCTAAAGATAAGGGCGAATAGGATAAAAATATGGCGCAATTTTTCATTGGACGCCCCATCTTCGCCTGGGTCGTCGCTATCTTCATTATTATTGCGGGACTTCTGGCCATTCCGCAACTGCCGGTATCGCAATACCCAAATGTTGCACCACCGCAAATTTCTGTTTTTGCTTCTTATCCGGGCGCCGCACCTGAAGATATTTATCAAAGTGTGACTTCGCCAATCGAACAGGAGCTCAATAGTGTAAGTGGAACGATTTATTTCGAGTCCACTTCTGATGCGTCTGGTACAATTCAGATTACGGTTACTTTTGAAGCCGGTACCGATATTGGTCAGGCATCGATTGATGTGCAGAACGCGATCCGCCGTGTGGAATCGCGCTTGCCGCGTATCGTGGTGCAGCAGGGCGTGCAGGTGCAGGAAGCCGGTTCAGGCTTTTTGATGATGGTTGCGCTGATGTCGAAAGACGGAAGTACCAACGTGGTTGGTCTTGGCGATTATTTAAGCCGTAACGTGCTTGGTGAAATCCAGCGTCTTGACGGCGTCGGCCGTGCGCAGGTTTTCGCCAGTCAGCGCGCAATGCGTATCTGGATTGATCCGGACAAAATGGTTGGGCTCAACCTGTCTTCTACCGATATCAGTAATGCAATTTCTTCGCAAAACGCGCAGGTTGCTGCTGGCCGCATTGGTGCACGTCCGAACCCGATCAATCAGCAAATTGCTGCAACCGTTCTGGTTAAAGGTCAGTTGACCTCACCGGAAGAGTTCGGTTCTATTGTTCTGCGCGCTAATCCGGATGGCTCATCTGTGCGACTGCGTGATGTGGCACGCATCGAAGTGGGGGCGGAAAGTTATAACTTTGCCACGCAAATTAACGGTCGACCGGCAGCGGCGCTGGCTGTTCAGCTGTCACCGACCGGTAATGCGATGGAAACAGCTGCAGCTGTTCGCGCCAAGATGGAAGAGCTTTCAAGCTTCTTCCCTGATAATATCGAATATGCAATCCCTTACGATACATCGCCTTTCGTGGCCGTATCGATCAAGAAAGTTGTCACCACACTCGTCGAAGCGGTTATTCTCGTTTTCCTCGTAATGTTCCTGTTCTTGCAGAACTTCCGCTACACCATCATTCCCACTTTGGTTGTTCCGGTGGCTCTGCTTGGAACGCTGGGTGTGATGTATGCCGCCGGCTTCTCGATCAACGTGCTGACAATGTTTGCGATGGTTCTTGCCATTGGTATTCTTGTTGATGACGCGATTGTGGTGGTTGAAAACGTTGAACGTATCATGGCGGAAGAGGGGCTGCCGCCTCGCGAAGCAACGCGTAAAGCTATGAAGCAGATTTACAGTGCGATTATCGGGATCACACTGGTTCTGACAGCTGTGTTCATTCCGATGGCTTTCTTCCCCGGTGCTGTTGGCGTTATTTATCAGCAGTTCAGTCTGACCATGGTGGTTTCCATCATGTTCTCTGGCTTTCTGGCGCTATCTTTGACACCTGCATTGTGCGCAACCTTCCTGAAGCCTATCAAAAACGGTCATGAGCCAAAGCGTGGTTTCTTTGGTTGGTTTAACCGTAAATTTGATGCTCTGATCGGTGGCTACACAGGTAGTATCGGTTGGATCGTCAAGCGTGCTGGCCGTTTTATGCTGATCTACGTCGTGCTGGTTGGTGGTTTGGCCTATCTGTTTATTCAGTTGCCTTCCTCCTTCCTGCCGAATGAAGATCAGGGGTTCCTGATTGTTGATTTGCAGGCACCGGCTGAAGCCAGTGCAAACCGTGCTTTGAGTGTATCCGATGAAGTGGATGCGATTTTCCAGCAGGAAGATGCAGTTGCAGAACGCGTGCTGATCAGCGGCTTCTCCTTCTCAGGATTTGGTGACAATGCTGGTCTGGCATTCATTACCTTGAAGGATTGGAGCAAACGTGATGCGTCCAACTCGGCAAATGCTATTGCCGGACGTGCCAACCAGAAGCTGTTTGCTATCAAGGATGCAATTTCTTTTGCTCTTTCCCCGCCGCCAATTCAGGGCTTGGGTACATCCGGTGGCTTCAGCTTCCGTTTGCAGGATCGCTCCGGTGCAGGGCAGGCGGCACTTTCGGCTGCAACTTCGCAGTTGATGGCGGAAGCTGCAAAAAGCCCGATCCTTGTCGGTATGCGTATTGAAGGCATGCCGGATGCAGCGCAGCTGATCATTGATATCGACCGTGAAAAAGCCAACACTTTTGGTGTGACCTTTGCCGCGATCAACTCAACCATTTCTGCCAATTTGGGATCGTCTTATATTAACGATTTCCCGAATGCCGGCCGTATGCAGCGCGTAACCATTCAGGCGGATCAGGAAAAGCGCATGAGCGCGGATAATATTCTGGATCTGAATGTGCCAAATGCTTCGGGTGGTATGGTGCCGCTGCGTTCCTTTGCCAATGTTAATTGGACGAAGGGGGCCGCACAGGTAGTCGGTTATAACGGTTATCCTGCGGTGCGTATTTCCGGTAACGCGGCTCCTGGTTATTCATCCGGTGCGGCGATTGCGGAAATGGAACGTCTGGTGGCTGATTTGCCTGCCGGTTTTGGGCATGAATGGTCAGGCCAGTCCTTGCAGGAAATTCAATCGGGTTCGCAGGCGCCATTCCTGATGGGCTTGACAGTCGTCTTCATCTTCCTGCTTTTGGCTGCTTTGTATGAAAGCTGGTCAATTCCTATTTCCGTGATGTTGGTGGTGCCGCTTGGTATTATCGGCTCGGTTGTGGCCGTGATGCTGCGCGATATGCCGAATGACGTTTATTTCAAGGTCGGTCTGATTACCATTATCGGACTATCGGCGAAAAACGCTATTCTGATCGTGGAGTTTGCCAAGGACTTGCGTGCGGAAGGCATGGGACTGCTGGAAGCAACCATTGAAGCTTCGAAATTGCGTTTCAGACCAATTTTGATGACCTCACTTGCTTTCACTTTGGGCGTTGTACCTTTGGCGATTGCTAATGGTGCGAGTGCTGCCAGTCAGAACGCTATTGGAACCAGTGTGCTGGGCGGAATGATTTCGGCAACAATTTTGGCTGTTTTCTTTGTGCCGGTTTTCTTCGTGTTCATCATGAGCTGGTTTGGAGGCAAACAAAAACCGATTGAGAAAGTATCTCCTCCGGTTGAAGCCGAATAATAACAGCCTGTGAGATAAAACAAAAAATGCCGCGCTAGTCTCAAGCGCGGCATTTTTATTGGAAGTAATTTATTACAAAAACGTGCCGCTTACTCAGCCGGTACAACGCAGGCAAGATCGCCTTCTTCGCATTTCAGATAATCAGCCAATTGTTGATTTCGTGCTTTCGTCAGAGATGCCTTGCACATTGCCAGCATCATCGGGTGCACGCTGCCACCTTGCGTGCCGAACGTTGAGAAGTTGCACTCACTATCGCGAAATGCAATCCATGCCCGTTGTGCGCTTATTAATAAAGCTTTACTCTCGCTGGCATCAGCAAGGCGCTTCTCGATCGTTTGATAAAGTTGATTAAGCTTGTGATCAGCTTGATACAATTCATCTTGTGCGCATTTTGTCATCGAGGTTTGATCGGTAACAGTGCTGCAATCCGTTGCAGCATAAGCCTGACTAATCAAAAATATGCTGCATGCTGTGAAGAGTGAAAGTTTCAACATGAATAAATCCTCTCACTGTTAATGGTGACGTCTCTGTCATCACTTAAAATCATGGACAATCATTGTCACGAATATAGCGTGCATAGACCCAACCTTTCGCAGACTGATCTTCGCCATAATAGGTTATAGGGCACCAACGATTGGCCCATGGTCGGTTTAAAGGCTCGCATTTACCTTTCAAAACAATCACACCATGATTCTCCGCAGGTATTTTGCCCACAACCGGTGATGCAGCGGTTGGTTGGCTGCGAATATTGAGTACGTCATCTTGCTGGACATTGACGACACGCAGGCATCCAGGACCTGTTGTTGCAAAAGCTGGTTGGATGATTGTTAGGCTGAAAGTCGCCAGTAAGAAAGCAGAAACGGAAAATTTCATCTGTATTTCCTTTTAAAACGCGCGATCACGTTTGTGCATGCCATCTTTTGAAGGCTGCAACATATTATATATTAAAATGATCGGAGGTGAATACAGGCTGAATGAAGCAGAGAAAGAGAATATTGGGAGAAATTCTGCTCTATTCTTCAAATAAACTAAAGGATTACAGCATTGAGGCTGATTGATCCAGAATAACAACATAAGGCGAAAGATGGGGATAAGGGGAAAGATGGAGGCCTCGCCCGAAGAGAAATAATTAAATAAAAACAATTATTTATAAGTGATATTAGTCACACATGAGACCATAAATTATCTTTGGTTATCAATCTAGTGTGCCACACCGTGCCACACCTATTCAGCATCTTTAAAGCTAACTAGCTTCTGTCCTAAACCATCCCAATTGATCTTTGCAACAGCTGATCTTGCCAGTCTCGCACGTTCGGCATTTTTAGTGTATATTTTTGATGTTTTAGCATCACGCCAGCCGAACATAGCTTCCAGCATATTGTCTGTTGCTTCGTTATGCGCCTGATCTGTGGCAAGACCTTTACGGACTGAGTGTGATGTTAAATGTCCAAGCCCAGCCTGTTTAAACCAGTCTGATATCCTGTTCCCAAGTCCCTTAACAGAATACGGTTTATTGTATTCCGTTTGAAGGTAGACGGAACCTGTAACCTCATGACTATCAAGAACTGCGATTAGGATCGGGTGAAGTGGAATAATAATATCAACCGGTGTTTTGTTTCTGTTTTTAAACAATCGTAGACGGAACTCATCATTTTTTCGATGCTGTTCACCAAGTACAGCCAGATCGGAAACACGAAAGCCCGTATACATTTGAATAGCCAGATACAGAGAAGCCTTTGACTTTGCCCCATGGTATTCAATGAATTTAGCTAGGTCGGTGGCCGTGGCGGTTGCATGACCATCTGTTCGTATCCGGTATGCTTCTACACCTTTAGCGATGTTCGGAACAATTTGCTTAGCATCTTTCTTAGTGTCGAAGATTTGACGCAAAATCTTAAGCCGCTCATCTGCTGCAAAAGGCGTATCTCGCTTACGAATTTTCAGCACTTCAATATGTGATGCGGTCATCTTCGAAAGCGGTATGTCAGCGAATAGGCGAGGGTCATTCTCAGTCAATGGCTCAAGTAGCATTGCATCGATAATGGCGCGTCGCTTGGCCTTTGTAGTTTCGTCTAAGCGGAAAAATGGCTCTGACGTAAGATACTGTATGCAAAGCCACCTGAACGAGTATGGTTTAACCGGCATGGCATGGCCTTGCACCGGTTTAGCCTTCGTTTTTTTTACCTCAATATTATTTCGTTCCTGCCAATATTTTTTTATAAATTCTTCGCTGCCGATATCGTCTGGCAAGCGACAGATGCGCCGACCATCTATTCTCAGATAGTAGCGCATCGTGCCGTGGCGGCTTTTATTTTTTTCGATGTATGGCAGTTCAATATTTGTCATTTAAAATTCTCAAGCAGCTTGCCAGTCTTCCCCATCATCCGCTCCTATGCCGATCACGCCATGCGCTTCTG
>NZ_JBJDRZ020000008.1:0-33459 GCF_044987585.2 Paenochrobactrum sp. BZR 201-1
TGCTGAGTTAGCTAAACTGGATGCATATTTTCCAATAAGCTCATGTCCATCGTTGCCATTTTTAAACTCTACCCACTCGGTTTCTCTTCCTAGGGCAAGGAGTTTGTGAACAAGCTGTTCTGGGTTGTATATGGCCAATGGTTCTCACCCCTTGTATCGCATGTGCCGTTGACGGTTATTTGTTCCCAAAGATCGCTTCATGCATAATCCATCAAACTCTTCCGGCGATATAGACCGTCACCACTTGCACTCTTCACGCAGTGGCTTGATAGCATCTGATAAGCCCGCAATCTTGAAGGTTGCAGTAAATGGGCTCTGCCCGTAAGGTGTCATCCGTACGACCATTTCGTCCTTACTGAGCATCTGCTTGATTACCGGTATTGATTTACCACCAGACCATAGGCCTAAAGCTTTATTATCTGTTGATTCTGCCATCCCGACTTTACGAGCTTTGTCACTATCAAGCCTGTAGGTAACATCGCCGTAATCGTTGTAGTCGCTTGAGGTCATGTGACATCCGGTGTTAATATACAGGGATGTTTTTTTCTCTTGGCAGCGCAGGATTAAGCGGATCTTTTCACCCCGGTTCCAGCCGCAGTTAACAACTTCTTCTGAAGCTAAAAATAAAGTAATATTCTTATCGTCGGTAAGCTTAGAAGTGGTTGTTGATACATCCCATTTGCCTGGCGCTTCTTTCGCAGGCGTAATGAGCGGCGTTCTACCCGATATTTTGTCATAGCAAGCAAGGCGATCAAGGTCGTTATCCGTTTTAATGCAAACGGAAATTTCAGCTGCATTAGCTGATGAGATTGTAATTAGTGCGGCCCCCACCGCTAATATTCCCCTCATATTCCCCCCCAAAAAAAATAAGAATATTTGCTGTTTATGTAGCGCTGTTTATTAGCGCATCTGATGACAAGCGCCGGCGCACCTCATCTTTTTGTTGCTGAACCATGCCGGGTATTAAAAAGGCATCAATTATCACCCAGACGAAACCAATAACAATAAAGAATGATAATATCTGTAGGACAGCACTACCTGGGCGGCCCAGATAAAATCTGTGCGCAGAGAAAAACCATAGAAAAAACCATAAAAGGTACGCAGCACCTACCGATTTAGACTCATTCGTAACCCGTTGCTCAATGAGTATTTGTTGCTGAGTAGATAGTGCCATTTTTACACCTTGTTATTTTCTCGCCATGTGCCCGCAGATGCGACCGATAATTGTCAACTTGTCCAATTCTACCGTGAAGGTTTCCAGCATAGGATTGTCTGAAATAACCTTGACCTGCTTTGGCTCACTGAATGGTATTTTCTGCAATCTTTTGATCTGCGGCGGCTCATCATCATAGCTGATTGCATACACTGTATCGGTGGTGACTGAATTTTGAGAAAGGTCAACCAGTACGCGATCACCCGGAAGATATGATGGGTGCATTGAATCCCCGACCACCTCCATAATGGTGGTGTGGCTTGGTGATGATTTGATTTCCTCGCGAAGATAATCAAGCGGGATAACCCATTCACGGATGACCTTGTGCCCAGAGACGCTGCCGTCACCAACTGGCAGGTTGATGATGTCACCAATAGTACCGTTACCAGCTCCAAGCTTAATATCTAATTCAGGGATAGCTCCGGCAGTATGCGGCTTCCAGTGTTCGCGTGAGTAGCCATTACCTGCGTAGACATCATCATCTGGGTCAAAGCTGGACACAAGGCGAGGCTTTGACAAAGGTTGAGTTGGTGAACGACGAAAGTCCTCTGTAGCGCTTCCGCGACCTGTAGCCAGCCATTCAACAGGCTGTTCCAGAATGAGAGCAATCTTCTGAAGGTTCTCAAACTTGATGCCTTTTCCCAATTCCCAATTACCAACAGCGCCACGAGTGACGCCAAGCAGGGATGCAAAAGCCTCTTGTGAAAGCTTCATGTTGTCATGTCGCAATTGCTTGATGCGTTTCCCAATGGCCGCGGAATCTAGTGCTTCTTCTGTCATTTTTTGAATATGCATGTAGAAAGGCCAACTTTCATCGAAAGAGTTGCTTGCATTATTTGGAAAGATATGCTTTCAATTGTGTATGGAAAAAGCTTGTGAGAATGCCAAATTGAAAGCAGGAGGCCCAGCCTCGTTAGCCAAGTCTCTTGGGGGGATTACTTCCCAAGCGGTATCGCAATGGAAAAAGGTGCCGGCTGACAGGGCATTGGAAGTTGAACGCGTCACCGGTATTTCACGCCATGAATTGCGCCCCGATATCTTCGGCGGGGCAGCGGCATGAGCATTCACTCTGACATGATTGAACGGTGCGCTTTTGCACTGTTCCAGACGTTTATCAAAAACGTTGTAGGCACCTGTAAACCTAAGCGAAACTCAGCTGGTCAGGTCACAGGCTTAGAGACTTTGGATGAAGCTGCTGAAAGGCGCTGGCATCAGATGCCTGAACTATCTCGTGAACGCTTTCGCGTTGAATCCGCAGCGGTTCTAGCCGCCGCTAAACCCCATTGCCTACCGTCCCCCTCCCATACTCGCGGTAGGCGGTAAGACCGGAGTTCTGGTTCCCCCAATTGGAACTCCGGTCAAACCATTTCTCAAGAAGGATTAGCCCCATGAACATCACCGAAAAATGTCGAAAGGATTATGTGCCTGCAAGCTGTCTCCCTTCGGCTGCTTTGGTGCGTTCTCCGGCCAAGTCCACAAGACGAGTTGGACGCCCGTACTGGTTTTCCATTCCTTTCGGACGATCCGTTCCAACTTCATTTCAACAGTCCTTTCGTTCTGGGATGCGTCCCAATGACTGCATCCACGGTTCAATTAATAACCGTGGAGTCACCCAAGATCATGGAAATCTCACCCAAGAACGTGGATTTTTCACCCAAGCGCTTTTCACAGGATCGTATCTCAATGTGTGACGCTGACTTAGCTGCTGACCTTCTGGATGAACTGATTGGACAACGCGGCCTACGTGAGCCGATCAAGTCCATGCTCGATAGAGCTTACGACAAGCTTTCCAGAAAAAGTTCTAAATGGACGCGCCGCAGGGTTAGGGCGATTTTTAACAAAGAAGCCAACCGCATCGAAAACCGTGAAATCACGGACTTAGAGGCGCTAATCATCGAAAGAGAGCGACATGCTGCCTACAAAGCAGAAACCGCCCGTATGGCTCAGATGGCTATCACTCCGGCGTCGAATATTGCTCGCCGCTACGCTCCGCAGGAGGGGAACCAGCTTAGCTGAGTACGTCTGCCCGGAGCTGATTGATTACCCAACGATTGAAGAAGAATTCAACATTCCAACATCGGGAGAACGGAAATGAAAAATACCTGCTTAATTGATGGCTGTTGTTCTCCTGTAATCGCGAGAGGGTATTGCACAGCGCATTACAAACGGCTCCGAAGGCACGGCAGCCCAACAGGCGGTGGAACTGCGTTCGGTGCCCCGCTGAAATGGTTAAAGCAATCCATAATCCAAGAAACTGACGAATGTATTGAGTGGCCGTTTGGCATGAACGAAGGGTACGGATCATTAAAGTACAACAAGCAAACAATAACCGCGAATAGGTTGGTTTGTAAGTTTGTCTATGGCGAGCCTGATGGACAAAAAGAAGCTGCCCACTCATGTGGGAACAGAAAATGTGTCAATAAACGGCATTTGCGCTGGGCAACATGGTCTGAGAATTCAGCAGACAAATTTGATCACGGCACCATTCCGTTAGGTGAAGCCGTACATAACAGCAGATTTACCAAAGAAGACGTAATCGAAATGCGTCAACGCTCTGCGGCAGGCGAAAGTTACGGGTCAATCGCCAAGTCATTAAGCGCCGATGTCGGCCATATCCGAAGAATTATCATTGGTGAAATTTGGCAGTCCATTCCAATGGTAGGAGAAGCAGCATGAGTAATATAGGTCACAACAGCATTTCAGATGAAGATCGCCGCAATTTATTTTTCGTGCATCGTCACCATTACCTCAAAGCATTAGCAGTAAAAAAAGCCGCTGATTCAGCTTTAAAGAATGTCGGCAAGTCAGTGAAGGCCGATCTTGGGCCCAATGGACTGGATCAGATTAAGCTCTACGAAAAGGCCAAGACCGACGAAGGCTTACAGGCGATCAAAGATGAGATCGAATCTCATCGTCAGGCGCTGGCGTATGCTGACATTCCGGTCAATACCCAGATCGACCTATTCGATATGACAGCTAAATTTGATGAGAAAGCTTACAAGGCTGGCCTGACTGCGGGTCTCGAAGGAGAGACGATGATCAACCCATACAATGAGGCCACTCAAGACGGCCAAGATTGGGGGCGTGGATGGCATGAAGGGCAGGGCATTCTATTTGAAGGCATCAAAAAGAAAGAGCAGCCCGAGCCAGAAAGCGAACTGATTAAGCAGCCCGATCACGGGGAGCCTGACTTCCCAGATGCGGAGGCAGCGTAGTGGTGAAGCTAACACCCGGCAGCAGGAGGAAACCCCTGCGCCACATTAACGAAGGCAAGCAAATCAATGAGCTGGCTACAGAAATGGGGCTTTGGCGAAGGACGATCAATCGGCTGATCTATAATGATACCGAGATTGGCAACGCATGGGTTACAGCCTCAGAAACCAGAAAAGATATAGCCCTCGCTAAAGCATCAGCCAAGATTAAATCCTCTAAAAAATACTGCCCAGCCGAAAGAGATATGATGCGAGCCATCATCGTTCGGGAGCCAACAACGGCATATAATAGCGCCAAGGAAATCATGGCGAATTTGGCCGAATTGAACGGGCTAACAATGGCTGACCTTACAGGGCAATCCCGTGCAAGGCACGTTTCTTTGGTACGGCAAACGGCAATGTATGAGATCAGGCAGCAACTGCAATATTCGCTACCGCGGATCGGTCAATTATTCGGTGGCCGCGACCATACAACAATTCTTCACGGCATTAATAAAATAGCGGAAATCCGGCGCCGCATTAATCACAGCAAGGAGCAGGTGGCAGCATGAGTGATTTCATTGGTTGGCTGATGATCTACAGCGTGTTCGCATTCATCATGGTGTTGGTCGTTGTTTTCCCGTTCGTTTTTTGGCTGGTGGAGTGAGATATGACTGTTGTGGCTTCGAACTATGCCCGAAAAGAGAATGATCTATATCAGACGGAACCATGGGTAACAGAAGCGTTATTGCGCCGGTTTCCGCTTAATGGTCAGTCAGTTTGGGAACCAGCAGCCGGTAATCATTTGATGGTTGATGTCCTGAAAGAACATTCTCCAATGGTGGTTGCGAGTGACATCGTTGTTTACGACCGTGAACACGATTTTATTTATGATTTTTTGTCAGATGTAGATCACTATTTTAGCGCAGATACACTGATCACAAATCCACCGTATGGAAAAGGCAACCGTGATGCGGTGAAGTTTGCTGAAAATGCGCTTGAGCGATGCGCTGGCATGGTCGCATTACTGCTGACTACCAAATTCGACTTCGGTAAAACCCGTCGCCACCTGTTTGCAGATAACCCCCGCTTTATTGCCAAGATCAATCTGGTTGATCGTATCCAGTGGTTTGAAGGTGCGACAACCGGTACCGAAGATCATGCATGGTATATCTGGGGCGCAACACCGCTTATCCCGTCAAAGCCAGTCATTTTGTATGAGGGCAAATGAGATGCACAAGCTCACAATTGATCCATCCACTAAGGCTGGGTTTTGTCTCCTTCTAGATGACAGTGAAAAGCCAGAGGAGCAACAGCGGTCCGTTGGTGAGCGCCTTTCTTATGGCACATGGGATTTAACCCGCGACATGGATGGCAATAAATGCAATCGCCGCGGCCAGTATTACCTCAATCTATGGGATAACATCAGCCAACTTCGTCGGAGCCATGGCATCGAGGGAGAGAACCTTGAGATCGTGATTGAGGCAGAAGCTTATTCAGCCGCACGTACTGAAGCCTCAGCACAGTTGGCGGGCGGATGGCTGGCAACGCTTGAAATGATGTGTGAGCGCCGCGCTTTGCTATACCCGCGGACCGTTACAACGTCATCATGGCGTAAGGCTTTCATTGGTGTGGTTAGAGCACCCAAAGAAATCGTTAAGGCTGATGAGCGCCGTAAGTGGATCAAAGACAAAGTCCTTGAGGAATGCGCTCGTCGTGGTTTGAAACCGAAGGATGACAACAGCGCCGATGCGATTGGCTGCATGTTCTGGCTCGTGTCGGGCGGCAAGGCTCATCAGGAGGCTACACGAGCAGCAAAAAAAGCCAAAACACAAGCAAAGCGTCAACAGATCAAGATGAACCTTAAGGTGGCAGCATGAACGCCCAACGCCGATACGATCAAGATCACTGCCAGCCTGAAATATGCAATGTCGAGGGCGAGGCCGCGATTATTGGAACAATCCTTGTCAACAATGACGCTTATCAGCTTGTTGCCGGCATGCTCCAGCCAATGCACTTCTCACAAAGTATTCTAGGTGAAGTTTATGAAGTGATGGGTGACTTGATTAAAAAGGGTCAGGTTGCCCAGCCGGTAACGATCAAGCCTTTTCTCCCATGGGATCAGAATGTCAGCCCTGACATGACTTTGGGCAAAATGGTCATTCGTGCCTGCGCCCAGCACTCATTGCCACCTGCGATGCTCCCCCAGATCGCTCAGATGCTGGTTGATCTTTATAAGCGTCGTCAAATTATCTCGGTGGCCGAGGATATGATCCGAACGGCTCAGAATATCGAAACGGACGGTGACCCAGCCAAAATTGGTGAAAAGGCAATCTCTGAAATCAGTCAGGCTCTTTCTGATGGTGATGATATATACGGTGCCGTTTCTTTCGGTGCTGCCTTAGACGAAGCGTTAGAGGCAACGAATAAGGCATACAAGGGTAAAAAGGGAACCGGAATAGGTTACCGTTTCCGGCCGATTGAAGAACTTATCGGCCCTATGTGTGGCGGCCAGCTTATCATTCTTGGTGGCGCAACAAAGCAGGGCAAGTCAGCACTGGCAGGTCAGCTGGCAATGGGGGCGGCTTCGGAAGGATTTCCAGTTTGGTTTTATTCCGGTGAAATGTCTCATATTGAGTTAGCGATGCGTGAAAGCAGCCGTGAAACCAATGTCACAGTGAACCGACAAAAGCGCGGGAAGGTCACAGAAAGTGACTTTGAGCGTCTCATGCATTTCCGCAATGCCCACAAGGACAAGCAAATTTATATTCAGCAGAAGCGATTGACGCTGGATCAGATTGAGGAACGTGTCCGATACTTTGTTTCCAAAAAGGGGAAAGGTCTTGTTGTTATTGACCATATGGGGCTGATCGACCGCGGCAAAGATGAAAAGAAGATGGCTGATTGGGAGTTCGGTCAGATTGTAACCGCGAGGCTTAAGCAGATAGCCAGAGAGACGGATATCCCAATCATCGGGTGCGCTCAGCTCAAGAAGAATGTTTTCACGGATTATAAACCGACAATAAATGAGAAGTTCTTTCACCAGTTGCTTGCCAAGAAACCGCGATATTCCGACCTGATTGGGGCAATCGAACGCGATGCCGATCATGTGCTTATCCCATTCAGACCGGTTGTTTTCCTGAAAGAGAATGAGCCGTCAAAGTTCTCCGATCTGTATGAGGTGTGGAAAGACCTCGTAGATCAGAATGAAGACAAGGCTAAAATATTCCTTGCGCTGTCCCGTGAAAGCCAGTGGCCCCGCGATGTTGAATGCGGCTGGCATGGAAGCACAACCAGCTTTGTCGATCTGGGCGGCATGAACGCGCCTGAGCTTATCAAACGTGAAGTGTTAGAAAACCCAATGGGGCTGCTATGAATTGTTTTTCTGGATATGTCCGTGAAGTTCCACGCGGCTACTGGGCAATGCTTCGTTTTGCACGAGATGGTAAGCCAAAGCCAGTTATGGGCGAGGGTGACAAGCCAATCGTTTACGCAACTAAGCTGGAAGCCACGGAAGCTGCCCTCAAACATCTTCTGGCATATATGAACGGTGATTACCTGCGCACAGGAGCAACGGCAGCCAGTGCACGCTCTGAGGCAGAGAAAGCATTCGGAACGATCTTCAAAAAGGGCAAGGCAATTCTGGTGGAAAGGAAGGTCGCTTGAAGCACCGATGCGATATCTTCAAGGTTGCGCGTCAGTGTGGGGTGATCCTACGGGATAACTTTGACCACTCACCGACAAGCCGGAAGCCCAGAGAGTGCTTCTGCAAACATACCTTGAGGGAAATCGGACGAGAGCAGGGCGAGGATCATCTTCGCCTTGTTTTGTTATTGATGGTTGGTTCGCCGCAGAATGCACGGGAATTGTATGCAGACATGATTAAGGCCGTTTCGGCGGTGCTGGTGCGTAACCCTGAATTGGTCAGCAGAAGGACATTGGTTCAGGATTTTGATGCGATTGATCTCGGCAGCCTACGCAGGAAGGCCAAAGGGATGAATTGTGGGCTACCGACCACGCATGTGTTGCGTGTATTAATCGGGATAAAATTCTATGATCCAATACAGGGTGATTTGCTAGAATGGCTAGGGGAGGCAGCATGAAGTTTTTAGTCAAAGGCTTGGGATCAAGCGACACATCGCAAGACATCGTGCGAATTCATTATTACAACCGAAAAGGCATACCGCGGCATTCAGTAATTGAGCTGGAGTTCAACGGACGAAAAAAGAATGTCGTTGTTCTTGGTCATGATGAAAATCCATCTGAAATATTGATGGACATAGATTTGAGAGAATATTTTGGTATTGAAAGAGATACCCATTGTGAATTCGAATTCGCGCGCGCTGGGTTTTTGGGAAAGATCAAGTATCTAATCAATGCTACCTCTCCGGCGACTTTCATTCCAGCATGGATATCAGTTTTATCGTTGTTCCTCGGGGTGGTCGGCGCATTTCTAGGAGCAATTTCTCTATGGAAATAATATATCAAGCTTGGACACACAAAGACATTGAGGCACGGGTACTAGAAGCGGCGCAGACATTAATGCTGATGCCAGGGGTAAAGATGCCAGCATCCATTCAAGCCATATGGCGGGAATACAAGGACGATTACGGAAAGGCTAAAACGCACTATCGCCGGAGACCAGAGGCGGCAGCAATCGACCGTATGTATGAAACATGGGAATGGATTAACGCACTGGAAAGCGAAGCAGACCGCAAGCTTTTGTATGGTTGGGCGCGGGTGAAAGTGCATAAGGGAATGAAATTGAGCTCTTACGCATTAGAAAATATGATGAATGACCGACAATTGAAAAGAAAAATTGATCAGTTAAATCATTGGATTGCGAACAATCTCAACCGATTGTATTTCGTTCGGTTGACAGACGGCGTTGACCCCGTGTCCGAAACCGAGCATAAATCACATCAACAAACGGTATCGTCCAAGAGTTGTGTTCGTGGGGCAAATCACTTCATGGCTCAGGGCGCTAAGCCCAAGAACATCCCTTCTCTTCATGAGAAAATGAAACCCGCTGCATAAGCGGATGGGCAGGAATACGAGGTGGAAGGCAGCTTAAAGGCTGCCTTTTTGTTTTATACGCCCAGACCAAGCGATAATAGGTGCTTGTTTAGGCTGCCAAAGTCTAAAGACCACATCATTGCAAAATGTTTAGGAATCACCTCACGTTTAATTAAGTTTAGACGGGGGTGAGTTATGGAAAAAGAAGATCATCTTTCGAATGAAATTTCTGTATCCGCAGAGGTAGTTGATAATAGTATTAAGGCATCCGCAAAGAGTAGAGCTTTATCTGGAATTGATCGGTTAGTCGGCAGTTCAGTTGACTTTTTTAGCGCAAAAATTGAAGCGCTTACGGAAAAGAGACGAGAAAAAACGCAAGGCGAAGTTGCTATTATTCGTAAGGCGGCAGAGTTTGGGATACAAGAAATGCATATTGATCACGAATTTTCCAAGCGAGCCTTTGAAACACATTTCAAAGGCATATTACGAGAACAAGAGAATAAAGACGCAGTAGTAGCGAATGCACTTCAGGATTTGTCTAGTAACCCAATGGCTGAAGAGGCGATGAATGCTGGGCCTAAGGAGTTAAGTGAGGATTTTCTTGGGCGATTTGAGGACTACGCTAAAGGCGCTTCGACAGATGAGCTTCGTGAGCGCTGGGGAAGAGTTCTCGCTGGGGAGATACGGAAGCCCGGAACTTTTAATAAGAAAGTTTTAAGAGCTATTGATGAACTAGACAGTGATGTTGCGAAGTTATTTGAAGAATTATCAGCCTACGGATTTGGAAATATTCTTTTTAGATCACTCGTGCGGAACACATCTTACACTGAGCGGGTCAAACTTTTCGGAGCCGGCATTTTTACTAGCACTGCAGATGACCAATTAAGGGCTTTTTCAAAGATGACACAGAGTAATGGGGAGGAGGTTTGGTGTTTTATTATTAGTGAATACGGGGTTGGGTTCCGAACAAACTTAGAAATTAATTATAAAAATGAAATAGGTTTAAAAAATAATAACGGGGAACCATGTTTCGCAACTTATTTACTCAGTGACGTCGGGGAAGCATTATTGAAATTAATTAATAATGATGAACGTGAAGTTGCTAAATTTGTGTTTGAAAAGTTAAAATCCGTGATCCCAGAGGAAAGTTTATATCTTTATCAAATAGATCATAAGTCTGGTTATGCAAAAAGAATTTATGATTTTTGAGATGCTTACCCACACCCCGCCTAGTGCGGGGTTTTTCATTTTCGGAGCGGCACTCCTTTAACTCATCCCCCCGAGCGATGAGGCCATAGCTACACTCGTGCGGAAGAAGCAACGCTGGCCGCTCTTGGGTGAAGGGCCTGCATATCACGGCGTGAAGTGGGCAGGCTCGGTAAAGACATCAAAGGATTGGATATGATTAGTTGGATGCTGATGGTGGTTACAGCCGGAGCCATTATGATCGACGATGTGAAGCTGACACCAATGACGGAAGTGCAATGTAAGACAGCGGTGAAACAGCTCGCTCCATTAAAAGGAAAGATGGCAGCGGTTTGCGTTGGCCCTGATGGTCAGTCATTCGGCTTTGAGGATATTGAGTAGAGCTATGGCTAAGCTCCGCACCCTCAAGCCTCTGGTTTCTACGATGAAGCCAAGGCTGGGATATACTACCGGCAACGAACGAGAGCGCAGCCAGTATCGTGACCAGACACAGGCTTGGCGACAATGGTACAAGACCAGCAGATGGCAGAAACTACGTTGGTCAGTGCTTGTCCGTGATCTATTCACCTGCCAGATGTGCAAGGTGATCGAAGGCAACACATCACAATTGGTTTGTGACCACATAGAGCAGCACCACGGTAATGAGCAATCATTCTGGTCAGGACCATTCCAGACGCTTTGTAAGCGGTGCCACGATAGCACGAAGCAACGACAAGAGCGTCGCTGCTGGTAAGTCAGTCACAATAGCAAGTCGGTGGATTTTCAATCGTTTTGAAGGGAAATCAGACGGGGGGGAGGGTAAATCTTTGAAAAGACTTAGCTTTTTAGACCCGCGTCCCCCTCACTAACATATTATTTTTTTGGAGAGCGATTTTCAGCCATGGCCGGTAACAAAAACAGCGGTCGTCGTGAGTTTGTGCCAACTGACGAGGATCGAGAAAAAGCCCGCGTTCTCAAGGCTGGAGGCATGTCGAACGAGGCGATTGCTGAAGTTATTGGCATTTCTGAGCCGACCTTAAGAAAGCATTTTATTTTGGAGTTAGATCGCGCCACTGCAAAGGTGCGAGCTGACCTGCTGATGGCGCGTTATCGCTCTGCTATGGGTGGGAATGTTTCGGCACAGAACAAAATGATTGAGCAGGTTTCTGCCAATGATGCACTGCAACGCCTCGCCCCAGAAAAGCAGGAAAAGAAGCCGAAACTCGGTAAGAAGGAAGAGCAGATTTTGGCAGCACAATCCATTGGTGGGAAGTTTGCGCCACCGGCACCGCCTAAGCTGGTCGTGGATAATCGCTAAATGCTGATGGAACCTGAATGGTCTACTGCTTGTCCTGATTGGGAGAAGCGCATTCTTGCACGTCAATCATTAATACCATTCGCGCCATTGTTCCCTGATGAGGCAGAAGCCGCGCTTGCGGTGTTTAAGTCTCTCAAGGTCGTAGACATGGCGATGGTCTACGATGCTGATACGGAGAGCTTTGAGCATCCAACATTTGGCGAGGTGTCGGAGGAATGGGTATTTGATTTCGTCCGTGCTGTGTTTGGTGCGTATGATGAAAGGAATGCCAAGCGCCTGATTGAGGAATTCTTCCTCCTCATCTCGAAGAAAAACGGCAAGTCGACTATCGTTGCAGGAATCATGCTGACGGCGTTGATCCGGAACTGGCGGTATTCAGCGGAACTATTGATCCTTGCGCCAACGAAAGAAGTTGCTGACAACTCTTTTAAGCCGGCCGCAGATATGGCACGTGCCGATAAAGACTTAGTGGACTTATTGCATGTTCAGGACAACCTCAAGCAAATTACCCACCGGCTCACTAATGCGACCTTAAAGGTTATATCGGCAGATTCGTCCACGTCAGCGGGGAAGAAGGCTGCGTTTGTCCTTATTGAGGAGCTTTGGCTATTTGGTAAGAAAAACGGTGCCAGTGCTATGTTGCAGGAGGCAACCGGTGGCTTGATCTCACGGCCTGAGGGCTTTGTGATTTATATTTCTACTCAGTCAGATTCGCCACCGGCAGGTGTATTCAAAGAGAAACTGGATTACTTCCGGAATGTTCGTGACGGCATCATCAGCGACCCTCGCAGCCTTCCGGTGCTATATGAGTATCCGGATAAGATGGTTCAGAATAAGGACTATCTGAAGCCGAAGAATTTCTATGTGACCAACCCGAATATCGGGCGTTCGGTCAATAAAGAATGGTTAGAACGTAAACTTGCACTTGTCCTGAGTGGTCAGGATGAGGAAGGCGACACGATCCAAACATTCCTTGCCAAGCATCTCAACGTTGAGATTGGAATGAACACTCGAGCCAATCGTTGGCCTGGGGCCGACTTTTGGGTCAAGCGGAGCGATGAGAAGATCACGCTCCAATATCTTTACGACAATTGCGATGTGATTGTGCCGGGGCTTGATGGCGGTGGTCTGGATGACTTGTTCGGATTCGCTGCGCTCGGACGCCATAAGGTCACACGCGACTGGCTTTTATGGACGCATGCTTGGTGTCACAAAGGGGTTCTAGTTCGCCGCAAGGCAATTGCTGACCGGCTGAGAGATTTTGCCAAAGCTGGTGAGCTGACCATTGTCGAGGATGAGCTGGACGATATCAGCGCGATTGTTGAGATCATTGACGAGATCAAACAGCGTGGGCTTTTGGCATCGGTCGCAGTGGATCCGGCTGGGCTTGGTGAAATGATCGAGGCTTTGTCAGAAATTGGCGTCACTCAGGAGGAAGGGCTTCTGGTCGGTGCACCGCAAGGCTACGCGATGATGAACGCAATCAAGACCGCAGAGCGCAAGCTTGCCAACGGAACGCTTAGGCATTCTGGATCAGCTCTTATGTCTTGGTGCGTCAGTAACCTTAAAATTGAGCCTACAGCTACGGCGATCCGAGCTACCAAGCAGAATGCAGGTGATGCGAAGATTGACCCAGTCATGGCCTTGTTCGATGCGGTGACGGTGATGAGCCGTAACCCTGAAGCGAAAGGGCCGTCTGTATATGAAACAAGAGGCATATTGGTGGTTTAATGGACATTCTGAACATATTCCGCCGTAAGCCGGAGGCAGCAGCCGTGCAGCCACAAATTCATGCGATGTCCGAGGCGGCGCAGTTTATGGGTTTCGACGATCCGCGTTTTAAGGAATGGATGCGCAATGGCGGTGATAGCGCTGTGTCCCCATTGTCTATTAAGGAGGCGATGCGAAATACAGCGGTTTTCCGATGTGTCTCGCTAATTTCCTACTCTATCGGTATGCTACCGGTGCATGTTATTGATACGGAAACCAAAGAGAAAGCTCGTGAAAACGGGCTTTTTTCTTTACTGCACTCAAAGCCGAATGACTGGCAGACGGCTTTTAACTTCCGTCAGCATATGCAGCGTAATGCACTGGTTCATGGCAATGCCTATGCGCTGATTATTCGCTCAATGGGGCGTGTTGTCCGGCTGGTTCCGCTCGATCCGTCACTGGTTGTCGTTAAGCAGAATTCTGACTGGTCAGTTGAGTACCAGTACACGCCAAGGAAGGGCAATATTCGCACCGTTAGCCCGAAGGATATGCTGCATATTTATGCGGACAGTGGGGACGGCTTAACAGGCACTTCCATGGTGAAGGTAGCAGCAACTGCGATTGATCTGGCCCGCGAATTAGAGGATTCGCAACGCAACTTCTTCAAGAATGGCATGCTCATTGGTGGGATGCTGTCACACCCTGAGAAGCTATCGCCTGAAGCATATGCGCGACTAAAAGCTTCAATGAAAGAGCAGTACAGCGGAACGAAAAACGCTGGAAAGTGGCCTATTATTGAAGAGGGAATGCAGCCGCATCAATTTACAAGCAGTGCCAAAGCGAGCCAGCAGCTTGAAAGTCGTGCCTTGCAGATTGAGGAAATTGGACGTGCCTTTGGTGTGCCGCGTCCTTTCCTTGGCGTTGATGATACCAGCTGGGGCTCCGGCATTGATGTGCTCGGACAGATATTTGTCCGGTATGCGCTGAACCCTTGGTTTACGGCGTGGGAACAGGCCATCAAACGATCATGCATGACGGATATCGAGCGAGAGCAGCTTGAGGTTAAATTCAATGCTGGCGCTTTGCTACGTGGATCAATGAAAGATCAGGCTGATTTCTTCGCCAAAGCCCTTGGCTCTGGTGGGCATCAGCCGTGGATGGATTACGAGGAAGTCCGCGACACGATGGACTTGCCTGAGAAAACTATTGCGCCAAATCCACTTGCGCAGAAAGGTAATGGCAATGAGCCTAAAAACACTGCCTGAGATGCAGGCTTATCGTCTGCCAAAGGTTTGCGCCTTCGAGCCTGATGCAGATGCGATTGAACGCTGGAATGCAGGTGTTCAAGCTTCGCAGACCGCAGAAAACACGATCACCGTTCTTGATGTGATCGGCGAAGATTACTGGTCTGGCGGTGGCGTTACGTCAAAGCGGGTTGCCGCGGCGCTACGTGCTATCGGCAACAGTGAAATCTTCGTCGATATCAACTCCCCAGGCGGGGACTTTTTTGAAGGCGTGGCGATTTATAACCTGCTACGCGCTCATCCGGCAAAAGTTACAGTGCGCATTCTCGGTATGGCGGCTTCCGCTGCATCCGTTATCGCAATGGCCGGCGATGAGGTACTGATCGGCAAGGCTGGCTTCCTGATGGTTCACAATGCTTGGGTTGTCGCCATTGGTAACCGTCACGATCTGGCAGATGCGGCAAAGACCATGGAGCCTTTCGACGATGCGATGGCAACGCTCTATTCAGAACGCGCCAACGTCAAGAAGGCCAAGGCCGCCGAATGGATGGATGCAGAGACTTGGTTCAACGGTGAGCAGGCAATCGCTGCTGGACTTGCCGACGAATATCTCGCTGCCGATCAGGTCACAGAAGACAAGACTAAGGCAGATGCCAATCAGAAGGTCAACGCGGTGCGCCGTGTTGATGCGCTTCTGGCGAAATCAGGGCTTCCACGTAATGAGCGCCGTAGCCTCATCGGTGAAGTCAAAGGCGGTAAGCATAACGCTACCGTAACCAGTACGCATGACGCTGCTGATCTCAAAGCCGACATGGATCGGCTGATCTCCACAATTCGGTCGTAACAGGAGTATTCCCATGACCCGTATTTTTAACTCGCGTAAAGTACGCGGGATCGTAGCCGTGCGCGCTGAAGCCGGTGATATCAAGGCTGCAATCGATGGTGTGAACCGCGCTTTTGAAGAATTCAAATCCGAGCATAAAAAGGAACTGGAAGCTGTTCGCAAGGACGTTGTGCAGTCTGAAAAAGTTGATCGCATCAATGAACAGATTGGCGTTATGTCCACTGCCATTGATGATCTGAATGTCAAAATGGCTCTCGGCAATGTTCCGGCCAAAGACGGCGACAATGACAGCCCAGAAATGAAGGAATATAAGTCCGACTTTAACGACTGGGTGCGCACCGGTGAAGGTGAGGGCAAGGTCCGCTCGGCCAATCGCCCCGATGGTGTTATGGCCTCCATGTCGGTCGGTTCAAATCCTGATGGTGGCTTTACTGCCCCTGTTGAATGGGATCGTCAGATTACCGACAAACTGGCAACCGTTTCACCGATGCGCCGCTTTGCATCGATCCAGAATGTTCGCGGTCAAGGCTTCAAGCACCTCTATAATATGCACGGTGCAGGTTCTGGCTGGGTTGGTGAAACTGCCGCTCGTCCTGAAACAAATAGCCCTAAATTTGCAGAATATGCTTTCAAGTTTGGTGAACTGTACGCCGATCCGGGCATCACACAAACTTTGCTGGAAGATAGCGAGATCGACATCGCGGCTTATCTCGCCGGTGAAGTTGATCTGGTGTTTGCCCAGCAGGAAGGTGTTGCGTTCCTGTCCGGCGACGGCGTGAATAAGCCTAAGGGCGTACTCATGTTTGATGCGGCGGCAGAAACAGCGCTGCCAGCGGGTGAAAAACATCCACTCGGCCCCGTCCTTGAGGTCAATACTGGCGCGGCTGCGGCTCTTACCGCTGATGGCTTGATCGATCTGGTTTACGGCATTCCATCGGAACGCATTACGCCAAGCTCGGCCTTTTACCTTAACCGCAAGACGCATTCCGTCATTCGCAAGATGAAGGATGGTCAGGACAACTATCTCTGGCAGCCGCCTTTCCAAGCAGGTCAGCCAGCGCAGGTTCTCGGTTACGCAGTCAATGAACTGTCCGGCATGCCTGATGTGGCCGCAAACGCCATTCCGGTCATCTTCGGCGATATGGCGCAAGGTTATCGCATCTTTGACCGTGTGGGCGTTCAGGTTCTTCGTGATCCATACACCAATAAGCCTTACGTGATGTTCTACACACGCAAGCGCGTTGGCGGTGGTCTCTGGAACCCTGAGTTCATCCGTTATCACCGCGTGGCGGCTGCACCTGCACCGTAACAGTTGGCTTTACAGTCGGGCGGCTCACGCTGCCCGATCACTAAATTCAATTGGAGCAAGCCGATGAAATTCATAAAGCCTTTCAAGGGCGCAACAGGTGGTAACCCGTACCCAACAGATTTCAATATTGGTGACGAGTGCCCAGAAGACCTCATTCATGCTGCTATTCAGGTAGGGGCGGTTGAGCGCCCAAAGGCCAAAGCAAAGACTGAAAAGGAATAAACGATGAAGCCAATCCGTGCGGCTGCACCCACATCTTTGCCTGTTACCCTTGATGAAGTGAAGGAAGCCGCACGGGTTGATTTCAACGACGATGATCAGATTTTGCAGGCATATCTTGGCGCTGCTGTTGATTATTTAGACGGTTGGAGTGGCATTTTAGGCAGAGCCATCATTAATCAGGATTGGCGACTAGATCTCGCTCTCTGGCCTTCCTATGGGATTGTTCTGCCATTTGGTGATGTATCTACCGCAAGTGTTAAATACATCGATCCCGCTGGCGCTGAACAGGTTCTTCCAGATGATGCGTATGAGGTCGTCGAAACTGCCACAGGCTCGTTATTGCGGTTCCGTGGCAGCTTTGACCAACCTTCATTAATCAATGACCGTTCTGATGCCGTGCAGGTGACATTCACCACGGGTTACGGCGAGGATGCCAGCAAGGTTCCTGCATCAATCAAAGTGGCAATTATGCTGATGGTTTGCCACTGGTATGAAAACCGTGAGGCATCCAGCACAGACGGCATTCGCAAACTTCCCTTGGCAGTTGATGCGCTGATTACGCCACATCGTAGGGTGTTTTTCTGATGGCAAATAACCGTTCTGCCGGATCGCTTTATCATAAGGTCGCGTTTGATCTGATTGAGGAAGTCGAGGACGGCCACGGTGGCTTTGATCAGAACAAAGTCACATTCGAAACACGGGCTCATATCCGGTATTTACGTGGCGGTGAGACTGTTCAGGCCGCACGGTTGGAGGGCAAACAGCCGGTTGTCGTCACGGTGCGCCGCAGCAGTAAGACGATGCAGGTTGATACCGATACCGTCATGAGAGATGCACGCACCGGCACGGTCTATAATATCCGTGCTGTTGTGCCGACCGAAGACCGTCAGTTCATCGAAATAACTGCCGAAAGCGGGGTGGCCGTATGAGCGTGTCTGTGGCGTTTCAGGACTTATTGCTAGCTAAGCTCAAGGCTGATCCGGTTGTTGCCTCATTGGTTGGTAGTCGCATCTGGGATAGTCCGCCGTCATCACCTGAGTTTCCGTATATCACATTAGGCGCAACAGATTTCACACCCACGGATGTCGATTGCATCGACATGCGTGAAGAAACCGTTCAGATCGACGTATGGACGCGAGCAAACGGCAGAAAATGGCAGTGCAAGCAGATTGTAGATGCCGTTGTGAATGTGATGCGCCGTTTGGATGGTGACCTCTCATCAGGCACTTTGATTGATGGCCGAATAGAAATCGCCCGTGTGCTGGATGATCCGGACGGCATTACAACACACGGTGTCGTTCAGTTTACCGGAATTCTTGAAGGATAATCACCATGCCTCGCGTTCGTTTTACGGCTGCTTTCGATTGGAAGCCTAAGCCGCAGATAACTATTGCCTATCCGGAAGGGTTCGAGGGTTTGGTCACAAGGTCGTGTGCCGAGAAGGCGATCAAGCAACAAAAAGCCGTGAGGATCAGTGATGGCAACCTACGCAAAGATAATCGGACTGGCAAAGCTTCAGCGAAAGTTGAACCGGATGCCACAGGTGGCGAAGAACGAAATTCGGAAGGCGCTTGAAACCTCAGCGGATGAAATTGTCGGTATGGCACAGCGGTTGGTACCTGTCGATAAGGGCGACTTGCGTAATAGCATCGGTTGGACTTGGGGCAAAGCTCCCAAGGGGGCGATGACGTTGGGAAAAGTCGCTGAGGCCAGTCTTGCTGGTGATTTAACAATCACGATTTACGCAGGTAACAGCGAAGCCTTTTATGCCCGATGGATCGAGTTCGGCACTCAGAAAATGCCAAAGCAAGCATACTTTTTCCCATCTTATCGAGCGAACAGGAAGCGGGCATTGAGCCGTGTTCGTCGTTCCATAACAAAAGCGGCGAAACAGGTCGCATCATCCTAATATCAATGGAGAAAACATCATGGCAACCAAACCAAAACCGATTAGAGGCGGTAAGGTACGCGTACTATTAGGTGACGATTCAACCCCAGTTGAATATGTGGCACCGTGCGGATTTACCCAGCGATCAATCACCCTAAGCAAGGGCCTTGAAGATATTTTAATGCCAAACTGTGATGACCCTGATGCAGTGCCATGGCAAGGGCGTGATGCCACTAGTTTGTCAATCTCGGTAAGTGGTGAGGGCATTCTTCTAGATACATCGGTCGAGACATGGCTTGATGCTTATGAAAATACTGAATCCACCCCTGCAAAAATTGAATGGGAATTCCCAGACAAGACCATTACATGGACTGGCTTTCTTCACATCGAAACTGTTGAGGTTGGCGCAACCGATGGTCGCCGCGTGACACTGAATGTGTCGATGCAGTCAGATGGTGAAATGGTTCGTGTGGTGGCACCATAATGAGTAGAGACGCATTGGTACAAATGATCTGGGCGGATGGTGAATACACCTTCCGCTTGGGCTGGGGCGAATTAGAAGCATTGCAGGAAGCCTGTGACGCTGGCCCATGGGTGATTTTAGAGCGGCTATATAATCGCCAGTGCAGGTCAGGTGAGATCGCTCACGTTATCCGGCAGGGGCTGATTGGTGGTGGCAAAACACCCGTTGAAGCGACAACGTTGGTAAGGACTTACGTCGAGAAGCGAGTACCAGACTTGGCACAGAACCTTCTGTTTGCAACTGCAATTCTTCAGACTGCCATCCATGGCACGAAAGATGAACCAGTGGGGGAGCATCAGGCGGCAAGTCAGACGGGGAGCAACTCGACAGCCTCCCCAATGGAAAAATCAGATTTGCCGCAATCTACGGAAATGGAGCAGCATTAGGATATACGCCACAGGAAGTACGGCAAATGTCCATGTGGCAGTTCATGGCCTCAGTCGATGGCTATGTAAAAGCGAACACACCGGAAGATAAACAGGGCTTATCCGGTAAGGAAAAAGACGAGTTATTTGAATGGTTGGATGAGTGAATACCCCGCTTCGGCGGGTTATCGGCAATAGCTCCCATCGACATACGTTTTGTTGCCATTCGAGTTTATGTAATAGCACCCACCGCGTGGGCCGCGATAATACCTCCGGCTAGATGACCATCGAGATGCTCTGGAGCTTGTTTGGGCAGGTGTTGATATTCTCGGATACTGTTCCACCCTAACGTTAGGTGATGGAGGTTTCATTGTGACATGAACAATATCGCCGTAAGCGTGCCTGTCGCCTAAAATTGGCTTAAATCGAGCTTGTGCGACAGTACCGTTTGATATTGATGCTGTCGCGACAGTTGGGTGACCGTTGCTCAACGTCTTGATCGCAATACGGCCAGTTAGGCCGCCATCGCATGTAATATCTGTCGTGATATCAGTTTCCAAGGTAGAGCGTGAATACGACCCCATGCAAACTACGGTTTTGCCAACATTCGTAATGGTAAAGCCTTGAATAAAGACTGGGTCTGAAATTGGCTCCATCCCGCTAGCGCACCCAGTTAAAAGTGCAATTGTAACAAGCCACATAGCCCGCATACCTTAACTCCCCCTTATCCCCACGCTATCAAATCAAAAGAGAGCTGGAATGTCGAGGGTTATCAATCGCTCATAGAGAGCGCCCTACGGGGCGCTTTTCTAAATAAATTAATTAAGGCAACTTGCCCGTATCGAAAAAAGAAACGCATTTCCTAAGTCGATTTTCCCGTTCGGCAGGCCCCATGCTTTCGGCAAAGCTTTTGTCGTATTCGGGGCGTGTGGTTATTAATCGCCAGCAGTTATTGGTAAACTCTTGTCGTTCTTTGGCTTGTGCATATTGTGCCCGAGTACGTGCTTCGCTGTATTCGTTCCAGAAGAAATAGCCAACGAAGGCAATCACGACGATGCAAGTTATACCAATTAAAAATCTCATTTCATCCCCATAAGCTCGCTAACTCGGGCTTTTTGTTTATCAGGATAGACCAGACCATGGCAACAGACATTGAAAAGTTGGTTGTGCAGCTTTCGGCTGACTTCAAAAGCTTTGAGAAGTCTCTGGCGCGACAGCAAGGTGTTGCGAACAAGCAGTTTAATGCCATTGAACGCCGTGCTCGCCAGATGAATAAAAATCTGGACAGTATCTTTTCGCGCTCATTTAAAGGACTAACCGGACCATTAGCGGGGGTTGGTGCCGCGCTTGGCGTAAACGAGCTGCGCAAAATGACTGATACTTGGACTGACCTTAATTCGCGTGTCGCACTTGCTGCTGGCGGCATAGAAAAAGGTACGGAAGTTATGGGGCGTCTTGGCGAAATGGCTCGCCGTACTTATTCCGACCTTGAACAGACAACGGAATCCTATTTATCGAATGCCACGGCCTTGCAGGAACTTGGCTATAGTACCGACCAATCGCTTGATTACACAGAGGCGCTTAATAATGCTCTCGTTGTTTCCGGCGCGAAAGGACAGCGTGCCGCTACCGTAACTGACGCTCTGGCAAAGGCTATGGCGCTAGGTAAGCTGTCAGGACAGAACCTTAATACAGTAATTTCTCAGGGCGGGCGGGTCGCAGAGGCACTTGCGGCTGGCCTCGGCACTACCGTTGGCGGCCTTCGTAAACTCGGGGCTCAAGGTAAGATTACAGGGAACGATGTTGTTAAGGCGCTTTCCAGCCAGATGGAAACATTGCGCAAAGAAGCAGAGGCGATGCCAGCCACTATTGGCGATGGCATTCAGCTTTTGCAAAATGCACTACTAGAATACGTCGGCAATGCTGATCAGGCTACAGGCGTTAGCGCTAAGATTTCAGAAGCCTTGGTCATCATGGCCGATAATTTTGACAAGACAGCCGATGTTGCATTGCAGCTTGCTGGTGTCATTGCGGGGGCGCTCATTGGTCGCTCATTGTTAAAGATGATCTCGACTCTTGGTCTTGCAGGCACCGCCCTTAAGAACTTTACACAGGCTTTAGCCGCTGCGCGTACGATGGGCGGGTTGGCTACAGCGTTTGGCGGGCTTGGAGCTGCTGCTGGGCCGGTTGGCTTGCTGATCGGCGGCGCGGTTGCGCTAGGCGTTTCTCAATATGCGCTTAGCAGTGCTGAAGCGGCTGATCGGACAGATAAGCTGAATGAAGAGATGCGCAAACTTGGCTTACTGGCGCCTGTTGCGGCTGATGGCATTGATGAGGCAGCGGAATCGCTCACAAATCTAAGTGAGTCGGCTGCGGCTAGAAAGCTGAAAGAGATTCGTGAAGAGCTTGATGCCATTCGTAAAGGCAGTATTCTTGCTGATGGTGAACTTGAAAAGTTTAGGCAAAAGGCGTGGGCTAGCAAGTCGAATAGCTGGTTCGCCAATCCTGAAGAAAAACGTAATAATTCGGCGATAGATGAGCTGATGCAGTTTGCTGAACAGGCTAAGCAGGCCGGAGCGCCACTTGATGCAATCTTAGCTAAAATTAATGAGATAAAGAATACAAGTGTCAGTCAGGGAGTTATTGACCTTTCAAATGAGCTTGAAGGAACGATTGAACGGGTTCAAGCGCTCCATGGTTACACTGCCCAGTATCAGGATACATTTGACTTAACGGATGCTCGTGAAGCTGTTCAAGGCCTGTCGGATCACTTGGATATGCTCAGCACTAAAGGCGAAATTAGCCAAAAGTTAAAAGACGATACTCAAAAAATCATCGCGGACTTTCTTAAGGCGGAAGAAGGTGCGGATGATGCCGCCGCTGCCATTATAAAGTTAGGTGAAGCAAACCCTTCTTTTGCTGCCTTTTTTGATAAAATTGCAGCTGCTATTGAAGAAATGGGAAGGCTTGCTGCGGAAGCAGATAAGGCAAACAATCTAATTGCAGGAGTGTCTGGCCAAGGCTCATCTTCATTCAGCCGTGGTGGTCGTACCCGTGCACGGCAAAAAGTTATCGAAGAACGTCAGCTCAACAATGAATATGTTGCAGGCGCGAAACAACGTGCGTCTCTAAGTAAGTCCCAATACGATCTTGAAACCAAGATTGCGCAGGTTCGCGCGCAATCTATAAAGGATGGCCGTAAACTAACCGAAGCTCAGATCAAAGAAATTGCACAGGCGCAACTTGCCGGTGACGCTTCCCGCTCTGCCGAAGGTAAAAAGCCCAAGAAAGAGAAGAAGCAGCGCGACAATGATTATGAGCGCGTTACTAAGGGTCTCAAAGAGCGATGGGTGATGCTCAATCGGGAGGCTGAGGTTTTAGATAATCTCAACCCACTTATTGATGATTATGAATATTCGATCACGAAGGCCACGACTGTGCAAGAGTTGCTTAACGCGGCCCATGCGGCGGGCCTTATAAAGACTGCTGATTTGGCGGCTGCCACGCCAGCCTTGCGTGAGCAGATTGAAAGTCTGGCAGAAGGGTATGCTCAAACTACAGTCGCAGTAAACCAGTTGGCCGAGTCTCATGAGCAGGTGCGGCAAGCATCTGACTTCCTCAAAGGCAGCATGATGGATGCTTTTCAGTCGATGATACCTGCTATTGAGACCGGCAATAAGGCGCTAGACGGTTTTCTCAATACATTGATGGATGCTGTTAATCAGGCGTTACTGTTGGGTAAGGGGCCATTGGCCGGGTTGTTTGGGGGCGGTGGACTTCTGGGCGGTATCGGTAAAATCTTTGGCTTTTCAGAGGGCGGTTATACTGGCTCAGGCGGGAAAAATCAGCCAGCTGGCGTTGTTCACAAAGGCGAGGTTGTCTGGTCACAAAAGGACGTTGCGCGGGCGGGCGGCGTTGCTGCGGTTGAAGCCATGCGGCGCGGTATGCGTGGTTATGCTTCCGGTGGTGTTGTTGCTATGCCAACCTTGCAAGCGCCAATCATGCCCGTGCTGAAAGCGCCGCAAAGTGGGGGGATGCAGAGTGTTCATGTCACGGTCGGGATTTCGTCTGATGGTAATGGCAATATTAAGCCGTTTGTCGAAAGTGTTGCCCGTGGTGAAGCTTTACGTTCCACGGCTCAGTTATCAAATAAAGTTCCAGCAATGGTTGATAGTCGTAATAATAAACGGCAATTGCGGGGAGGACGTCCCTAATGGCTCGGTTGCTTTCGTGGCCGGTCGGTGTTCGGTCTAATTCCCGTGAACCCTTATCGGGGCCACGTGCGGTTGGTTCTGGCTCGACCGATAGTGTCCAAGGTTTCAACCAAAGTTATAGCTCGCCATTTGGCTTGTGGAGTTGGCGTTTTGCATTTCCACCATTACGCGGGCAAGCATTTAGACGTTACCGTGGGCTTGTGACTGCCTTGCATGGCGGCGCAAATGCTGTCCGTGTTTCCTTTTGTGATTGGGATGGCCTTTCCTTCAATCAGCGTGGTGTGCAATCCACCTCGCAATCATGGCGGGCAGGGCAGACATGGGGCAACAGTTTACCTTGGGATAATGGGAAAAACTGGCAATCCAGTAACCCGCTTGTTCGCATTGTGGCTGATACGCAAAAGGATGGCACCGAGATCAAGTTGGGAAATGAGTATTTCGGCCATCAGCTTGATATCGGGGATATGATCGGTTTTTCACCGTTTCACTTTGGGCTTTATACGATCACCGAGGTTTTTGAACCTGGGCATTATCGTATTTGGCCGAAGCTTCGTAAGGCAATCAGCGTGGATGATTATGCAACACTTAATCCGGTTCTTGCCATGCGCTTGGCGGGACAGGATGCTGCCCCGCTGCCTCGGGAAGCCGCGTTTGCTACGGGCTTATCAATCTCGCTGATTGAATGCCTTGATTATGATGTGCGTGATTATTGGACGGATTAAATATGGCAGTTTTTACAGCTGAGGATCTGGCAAAGCTGCGCCGTCCGCATGTGGCGCGGGCGTGGTTTCTGGAAATGGATCTGCCATCAGGCATTGCTCGTCTGCACAATGGCACAGGCCGTGTCACACTGAATGGCCATGAGTGGCGGGGTGTGACTGATCCGCTTGGCACGCAAATGGTTTCATTGAGCAACATTGAAGAGCCGCGCTTCGGGCAGGCGGTGGCGGTTGAAGTCACTTTGTCCGGTGCAAATAGAGAGTTCTTCAAGTCGGTTCATGCCAGTGCGCGTGAGATCGAGGGCAGGCGAGCGGATCTATATTGGGCTGCATTTGATGGTGAGACCGAGGAACTGGTTATCCCTTTACGAAAGCTCTTTCCGGGCAAGCTCAGTGCGCCATCACTCACTTGGGGTGGCATTGGGCTGCGCACCGTTACCGTTACGGTCGAAAGTATCTGGTCGTCGCAAAACTATCCGTTTGGTGGACAGTGGAACCCAGCCGATCAGCGCCGCCGGTATCCGGGCGATAAGGGCTTAGATTTTGTCGGTGTTAAAGTCATGGAAAACTGGAAATAACATGGAACGGTCGGAGCTATTAAAATCCTTCATTGAAGGCTGGAAAGACGTGCCTGTTGTCTGGGGTGAGAGTGACTGCACGGCCTATGCTGCTAAGTGGGTGGAAATCGCCACCGGATGCCCTATGGCTCGTCTTGCTGATTATTCCAGCAAAGATGAGGCTTTGGAGATTATCGCGCAACACGGCGGCTTGTTGGCGCTTTGGAGTAATGCGCTTGCTCAAGCAGGTATATTTGAGAACAGGGGTGATCCGCAGCTCGGCGATGTGGCCTTGGTGCGCACTGCCGATTATGGCGATATTGGTGTGATCATTGCCAATGATGGTGCCTGTATTCTTCGTACTGAAACGGGTACCCGATTTTTAAGACCGCGATCCTTTGTAAAGGTCTGGGCTATTTAACCATGAAAAAACGTCTTGTTCTTGCAGTCAGCTCATATCTGCTTATGAGCGGGACGGCTTTGGCTGATCCAATTTCTATTGGCAGTGCGGTCATATCGGGTTTGATGTCGATTGGCGCTGCCGGAATTTTGCCTGCCATGAGTGCCGGCATGCTTGGATCACTTGTGCTTGGTGCAGGCGCGATTGGTGCGCAATTGCTTGCTGGCGCAATGTTCGGGCCTAAGGCACCTAAGATTGATCCGGGCGAATATAAAAGCACGTTCGAAACAGGTAATAGCTCTGAAATTCGTGCAATTGGGCGCGTACGTATTGCAGGCCTTAAAGCCTTTGGTAATACGACTGGCTTGGATCGCTGGCGTTTGATTTGTCATGTACGCGGGCGTGCTGCTGCGATTGAAGAGCATTTCATTGGTGGGCGCGAAGTTACCATTGATAGTGACGGTGCGGTGTCATCGCCGCCTTGGTCACGAAAAGGTGGCTCATGGCTCTATATCAAAAGCAAAAACGGCAATGGTAGTGAAGTAGCATGGCCGGAACTTATGGATGCTTTCCCCGCACTTTGGACGGCAGAGCACCGGGTACGTGGTATAGCGCAAACGCTCATTCAGTATATTTCGCCCGGCATTAATGATGAGAAGTTCTTAAAACTTTATCAGGGCGGTGAGCCGCCATATGAGCGGGTGCAGCGGTCTGAGTTTATCTATGACCCGCGTGATCCGTCTCAACAGGTCGATAATCCAAACACATGGAAATATTCCGACAATGGTGTGTTGGGTGTGGCGCATATCTTGCGCTCATATCCCAGCCTGAAATCATTCGACATTGATTGGGCTGTGATCGGGCAAGAGGCTACGAAGGCTGATCAGGTAATGAATGTCCATGGCGGTACGGAACCACGCGCCCGTGCTTGGGGTGTCTGGCCGTCTGAGCGTCCACGCGGTGAAGTGGTTGAGCAGGCGCTCCAATCCATCGGTGCTGAAATTGTACCGACTGAGAATAATAAATACGCCATCCGATTGATTGATGATGTTCGCACACCTTCACTAACGATTACAGCCAGAGATATCGTTGATCTACAATGGAAGTCTGGTCCCGATAGTGTCGAGCGCCCAAACGTCTGCCGGATCAAATATTATTCGCCTGAGCGCAATTACGAAATGGCAGAGATTGCGCTTTCAAAAAAGCCAGATGATCCAAGCTCTACCCCACTAAGTTGGTCACGTGATCAGGCTGAGATTGACCGTGTTGGTGAGCAGTATTTTGATGTCGAGCTGCCGTTCTGTCCTTCGAGTGCGCAGGCACAACGGATAGGCCGTAGGCTGTTCGCGCTGGCACGTGCTGATGTCGGTATGGTTACCACCAATATGGCAGGTCTGGCCGCTTGGGGGCATACGACAATCAAGCTTGAATTGCCTGATCTTGATGAGGTGGTGACGGCGGCAATTGGTACGCCACGGGTGAATGACAGTGATGGCACTGTGGAAATTCCTTTTATGGTCTGGCCTGATTTACCCACTTGGAGCGTAACACGGGATGAGGCACCGCCACCGGAACGCATTCCGGATATGCAATATGAAAGCGAGTTGCCAACACCGGCACTGCCTTCAGGATTAACACAAGTTCGCTACCCTGATGGTTCTTATGAATTGCGAGCCGCTTACAATGGTGTGGCTGGTGGTACGGAGGCTGAGGCGGTGGTTCGCACTTACGCTGATGGTGAGCCTGATCCGTGGCAACAGATGACTGCCTATGGCAGTGGAACAGGCGCTCGTTATGCTTATCGGGCAGGAGATCATAGCGGCAAAAAGGCTGATCTACGTGTCCGTTTCTTCAACGATAAAGACGAAGGCTCTTATTGGTCACCGTTTTTGAGTGTTGATCCGGTTATCATTGATAATAGTCAGCCGGAACCACCCACAATCAATATCAGTGAAGATGATGGTGGGGCTTATGTTTTTAAGGGAACGATTACGGTTGTCTCCAATGAACTCAAAGTTTGTGCCTGCCGTCTTGAAATGGATGGAAATCCAATTGGGCAGGAAAACACGCGGCCACAGCAAGGTTTTTCACGCGCAGTCCAGCTATCAGGCGGCAATCATGGCGTCACTTACATTATTCGCGCTTACGCCATCACTTCAAACGGTACCGAGAGCTTAGCGGCTACCAGATCAATTTACGTTGCCGGTGAAGGCAACGATTAATCAACATCCATTACAATTTGGAGACTACAGGTCATGAGCATTTTCACAAAGCTCGGAGTGAGCGTTGCTGCGCCTTTTAATGCGGATGGCACTCCACGACAGATTTCGCCGCAAGACTTTCAAATCTGGATGACCGAAATTGAACGGTTGATTAAAGGGTTGATCGCAGGTGCTGGCGGGCTTGAGCTGCCAGAGTTGATTTATAAGTATGTGATCACCGGTGGCAATGAAAATAATATCATCGCCCAGCCAAGTGCCACGCCGCCGACCGCTGCTGGTGAAGCGCTATTCACGATAGAAATTGCCCAAGCCAATTCCGGCAATGTCACAATCAATGGAAAACAGCTTTTGACAAGTTCCGGCAATCAAATTTCTGCTGGTGGTTTAGTATCGGGAGTTTGGTTATTCTTGGATGACGGGGAGAATTTCCGACTAGTCTCGGATCAGGCCAGTCAGTCTATTGTATCGGAAGCTGAGCTTGCATCGCAAGCGTCACTAGTGGCGCAAATGGGTGCTGAGGCTGCGCTGGCAGCTGTTGAAAATTTGGCGTCTGATGTGGTCAGCCAAGGTAATGTGCCGATTTACTCGACCTTGCCTTCCATAGAGACACTGGAAATACCGGCGGGTATTACTGCAATACGTGTCAACGGGAGAGATGCCGTAGGTGATGGTGAGGACCACCTTTATAAGCGCGTCTCGGAAGAACCCGAACACGCGGGCAAAGTGCAAAGCGCTAATGGCATATGGTTTGAAGACCCATTTTTTGTTGACTTTACAGTATATATCCCATCTGACTACCTAACCATACAATCAGCAATTGATGCTTTAAGTAGGAAGCAGATACGTCAAGGTTCGCATATTGTTATTATGATTGAATCTGGTCATAAAATCGAGAAGGGGATTGTTGTAGCGAATGGAGATTTTTCAAAATTCGTAATTAAATCTGAAGATGCAGTAATGGAGTTAAGTTCTCAGTTTGATGTAAATGAACATCTCCTCGAAGGTAAAAATGCACGCATACCCGTTCTTTCCGCCCTTGTTGATATGAATGGCTTTGGGAAAAGCGGTATGGATTTGCGAAATGGCTGTGTGGGGATGATCATGCCAGGGGCAGGATTTAAAAATGCCCGTGTTTATACTTTAGATATTCATTGTTCGAACTTAGATGCGATTGAAACGATTTTTGATGGATGTATAGGCACTAGAAATATCCACGTTACTCATGGGGCCACGGTTAATCTTTTGCGATCAACTGTGCGAAATTCACTCAATACAGCCTTGTATGCTAGCCATGGTGGAAAAATTGCTGCTTACGGGGTTTTGATTGAGAATACACAGGGATATGCTGCTTTAGAGGCAACAGGGGCAGCTTCCATTGAAGCATTTCAGGCTGTAATCAAAAACAGTGCTCAGAATGCAATTTATGCTAGGACGGCTGGCACCATTAACGTCAGTAATGCGGAAGTGCATAGCGCTGATTATGGGGTGCGAGCATTTTCTGGTTCTTCAATATCGGCTTCCGGTGTTAAGTTAATTGATTGTAACTATGGGGTTTCTGCTCAGAATTCATCATTCATCGACGTTCAGAACTCCGAATTAAATGGCTGCACATTTAATGCCCTCTCAGCTTCTTATTGCTCTAGCATCAACGCAAGCGGCGCAAAATGCAATGATGCGGGTGGCGATGCAGTATTGGCTAATTATTCGTCAGATATTGATATCTCAGGGGGGGAGGCCAAAAATAGCGGAGGTATTGGTGGGCATGCGAGACGAGGTAGCCGGATCGTAGGGATTAATACCGATTTTAGTGGAGCCACAACCTATGGCGTTCTTATTCGGGAAGGAAGCACTGCCTCTATATTGGGGGCTAATTGCCGAAGAGGGGTGGTGGATGTTGGCGGGGACAATGCGGATATTCGTGCAGCCGTAGGAGGAATTATTTCATGTAACTCCTCCACTGTTGGTGGGTTAAGCGTAGAGAAAAATACCCTATCTGTTGACGGCATCATTTTCCAACCGTGAATTATTTTTCTGCTATCTCACCAGCTGCCCAGGAAAATTCATCCTGATGCGCTTTAAATAACTTTTGTACACCAGCAGTCGTTAGGTGCACTTTATCCGAAAATAGGATCTCTTTCGTTTCAGGTGAGTAACCGCGACACGTTGATTCATCACAGAATGCTGGCAGCGGGTCAATAACACGTACATTTGGTCTTGCTTTAAGCACGTTATCGAGTGCGGTTACAGACGGTGCTCGCGTATGCTCTGCTTCAGCGCGTGTGACAGAACATATTTTGTCTATATCAGCGAAATATTTTCTAGCACGTGTTATGCATGCCTCTGCGGGAGTTGGGAACTCAGGCGTAGGCATGACAATTAAAATGCGAGTTAAGCCTTTATTGTAAAGAGTATCAATTGTATGCAAAAGTTGAGTTTCAATTGCTTTGATTTGATCTTTTTCGGGCTTAGCTGCACCTGCTGGACCAAGAGAGCGCAATGATAGTTTTTTGCCATCAACATTGGCAATGGCTGATGTCCATCGTCCGATTAGTATTGCGTATGAAACCGGAACTTCAGATGTGCCGATGATATCTTTACCCAATGTAAACTCGGTCCGACATTTTTCTCTTACTTTTCTGCGAACGAAGGTATCCGTATCAAAAAGTGGCAAGCAGCTCGTAGAGATTAAACTTGTGAGACGTGACGGAGCTGCGTTGTTTTGTGTGAATTGCGATAAAGTATCATATGCGCGAAGAGCGTAAGAATCACCAAAAAGTAAGCCGTATTGTTCTAAATTGCCTTCATTCAGGCAGTTGTCCTTGGCATTTTCAGACTGCAACTCACATACGCCGCCTCTTGAAAATGTTTCTGCTTGAACCGTTGGTACTGCTAATATCTGAGTTAAAGAGCCCAGTGAACTGGTGCCAATTATCGCAATACTGGCACAGACGGCGCCACCAACAATCGTCGGCTTCCATGAGCGATCACATTTAGTCTTTTGACGCCATTCTTTGATTGGCTTTTCTATGAACCAATATGTCAAGCACGCTAAAACAAAGGACATCGCTGCCATAAGCAAGCCGGTACCAATGGTGAGCGTTTCAAAATTATAAATTCTTGCAAATACGATCAACGGCCAATGCCATAGATACCATGCATAAGAAACAAGGCCGATCCACAAAAAAGGTTTAATTGAGAGCATGCGGCTGACTAAAATACCACGATCTGCAAGGCCGCAGGCTATTAATGTTGCTGTGGCAAGAACAGGAAATAACGCATAAAATGAGGGCCATGGGCGCTCTGAGCTGATTAATATAATCGATAGAACGAGCGCGACCAAAGCCGCAATGGATAGAACATTGGTTAGTATGCGTGGCAGTCTTGAAACGTATGGCACAGCAAGTACGAGTGCGCCCCCGACCATGAACTCCCATGCGCGCAGCGGCATCAGAAAAAAAGCGTAATTCTTATCGTCATTTGCTTCGGTCAACCAAATGCTTCCACTCAGCGATAAAACAAATACAAGAAGTACTAAAAATTTAGACAGTATTGAAAAACGATGCGCAATTGCTGCAAGGCCAACTAAAATTATGGGGGCAACTAGATAAAATTGTTCCTCGACGGCCAGTGACCACAGATGAAGTAGAGGCTTTAAAGTTGACGAACTATCGAAATAACCTTGTTGATCTAAGAAATAATGATTCACTATCATCAACGCAGAATAAATAACTTGATTTCCGAAGTCCTCAAACTCGCTTGGAGTAACCAATACGAACGAGGCAATTATACAGGATACAAGGATTACAAGCAGGTAAGATGGCAGTATGCGAAGTGCTCGCCTTGCCCAGAAAGTTTTAAAGGAAAAATTACCTTTATCAAGGCCGCTTACGATCTGATTAATAATCAAAAAACCGGAGATGACAAGGAAAACATCAACCCCTACAAAGCCCCCAGTGATAACTGGGAGACCTGCATGATACCCGACCACGGAAATAACTGCGATCGCTCTTAGGCCATCGATGAACGGAACGTAGTTGTTCTGAGACATGTTTTCCTCAGTTTATGATTCTTTTACTGATGCTCCTAACTTATTAACTGTTGATCAGCAAGTTCATTGTAGTTGAATTGTGCTGTACAAAACTGAATGTTAGTATTTCTAATTGCTAATATTAAGAGAGTTTTTTAATTCATTTCGTCCGTTTTCATTCACATGCGTATGTTTTTAAAGTGATATTTTTTCACTTATAAGTCTGATACCTCATAAAAGGAAAATCTCATGGATAAAACCGTGCCAGCTGGCGCGGCGATCTTGCTTAACTTCATTCGAGAGATTGAAGTCGGCCGGACTGACCGTGCTTCATATGATGTTATCTACGGCCATAATAGAATAGACAGCCCTGATAACAGTGGCTAGCAGGGCTGTGCTTTGTTCTTAACTATGCTGATAGTTTATCGCTAACAGTAGCTTCTTTATGCAGCCATGGTAACGAGATATTCGGCTGATCAAGTATGCCGCGTTTTCTAGCAAAGCCCTTAATCGCATTCTGTGCAGCTACGATTGGCTTCACACCATCATGCGCGTCGCAACAAGCTTTCCAAGCGGTCTCGTAAATCAGATCACGATCATCTTCCGGCCATTCATATAAGAACATAAGCGCATCGTGAATACTGGCAATCTCTAATGTTAAATATCGACCATTCTTTACGTAAACAGGCTCGTCAAACAAACGATCGCTCACCTTAACCTCCTTTAAAAGAACGAAATATGTTGGAATGACGTGTTTGATTTAGTGCTGAAGAAACCAAATTCAAGGCAGTCATTTTTAAAAGAAGGAACTTTTTACGGGTGCAGCGGTTCATCTTTGAGGAGGTGCCCTTATGAGCAGTTTTGAATTTGAATCCGTTTACAATGGTTCTGTCGTTCTAATCACAATTGGCGTTGTATTGATTGTATTTTTTGCATGGCAGTGGCGCCGCCGTTACCGGTCCCGAAAACAGCGGCCCAAATAGGTTCCTGACTTATCCCCGTCACGGTACGGCGTGGTAAAATCATAGAGTTGGAATCTCACTAAAAAATATGCCTCGCTTTTGCGGGGCTTTTTCTTATCGAAAGGTAAAGACAATGACACGACGTATTAACGCGGCGGGGCTTTCGCACATCCAAAAATGGGAAGGTAACCGCCTGACAGCCTATCAGGATGTGGCGGGTATCTGGACGATTGGCTACGGCCACACATCTGCCGCCGGTGCACCCAAGGTGGTGGCAGGCATGAAGATCAATGATCAGGAAGCTGATCGTATCCTGCGTGCTGATCTGGC
>NZ_JBJDRZ020000009.1:0-24182 GCF_044987585.2 Paenochrobactrum sp. BZR 201-1
AGCCTCCCTACTGTCAAAACCTCAAATCAATAAAAACACTCAATAAAGACAATTGTTTGATCAGCTCCACATCCTAGGCTTTCGGGCGCAAGTAAAGGTTCATTCTCCAGCATTTACGTAAAGAAACGCTTGACTGCGGGTAAGTCCCGTTAGGCGGTCAGCAGGAAGTCAACCGGATTGCCGTTTTTGTCCATAGCTCAGAGAATAGCGTAAATAGCAACTGACTGCCTGCAGGATTAGACAGGTCACAAACTGACGACCTTTAAAGTCATTTTTGGAATGTTGTTTGAGCTTCTCAACAAGAACATTTAACAGCATGGAGATATCCTCCTCCTATGAGGATTGTCCAGAGACAATTGATTTGGTTGCGATTTTAAAATTGGGAAAGTCGTCAAAAACTCATTTATTCTTAAGGGTGTCATAGATGATGGCGAGCAGCTTTTGCGCGGTGGCGATGGTGGCCTTGCCCGTACCGGGCCGCTCCTTGATGCGCCGGTAATAGCTGTTGAGGTAGCCGGGGTCGCGGATCGCGATCAGTGTACATTGAACCAGTGTGGTGCGCGCCAGCTTTTCCAGCGCCCGCCTTGAGCCGAGACTTTTTTTGATCTTGATGCCGTGTCAGACAAATTGGGCGTAGATCTTGTTCAACAGCCGCGTGCGCTGTTTGACCTGCAGGTCGCGGGTATGGGTCAGCGAAGCCAATTCACTGTCGCGCGTGGATGTCACCTGGGTTTCCGGTAACATGTCCTTCGACAGAAAGAACGCCAAAGCCCGCGCATCGTTCTTGTCGGTCTTTTTCACCGATTTGCGGATCACCTGAAATTGTTTGGCATTGACCAAAACAACACGTTTGACAATGCCGATCACCTGATCACAGAACCATGAACTGTTGCCCGTCGCCTCTACCGCGATTTCGTCATCAACTGACAGGGTTGCGCAAAACTGGTCAAGATCGGCCTGGGCCAGCTGATACGTGGCGAGCGCTTCACCGCCGTCCTGATCCAGATGGCAGGCAGTAAAACTGTTGGTATGAAGATCGACACCGATATATGCCATTTGCTATACTCCCATGATTGGCGTGAGGCGGAATCCCGTAAAGGGATGTGAATGGCCAAGCCAAACTCCTATACGAGATCACCAGCCAAAACCAAGCCTCACGAGGGTCGTTCGGAAACAGGCGACGGGCAATCTCCTATGACGATAGACCAACATTCAATATTATGATTAAGCAATCGCTAATTCAAAAACTTTGCGAAAAGTCCCTCTAGTCTGCCCATTGAGACCGGGCAGAGATTTTGTTAACCAATGATACTCGTTGGGCAACAGGGCAAAATATTCAAACTATCATTTCACTCCCAACCGAGAGAGCGAGTAAATGATAAATATTTTTTTAGAACAACAGATTTCATATTATAAAAATTAATTTTTGAATAAGCGCTTAAATCTTAAGCCTTTTATTCGCTGTGTTGTAAAGCATCCCGCAAACTTTTCACGCTCTCTTTGTCGCCGGAAAGCCTCAACTCCCTTTCGACATGATCAAGGTGATGCGCCATGGCTTTCTTCGCCGCTTTCAGATCACCCTTACGTAAGAACTCGATAATTTCTGCATGCTCATCAGGGCCGCAATTATGTTTATCAGAATTGCGAAATGCTGCCGTGATCAAGGAACTGCGACTGATAAGATCACGCATCAATCCGGTCAGAAATGAGGCTCCTGACATTTCAGCCAACATTAAATGAAACCCGCCAGACAATTTAATAATCTCACGTTTGTCATTTTTGTCATTTGCAATGCGTTCAAGTTCGACGTGTTGCAGCATTGCATCAACTTTAGCACCGTCCAGACGATCGACTAAACGTTCAAGCACACGTTGCTCGACGGCACGGCGGATGTAAAAAATATCCTTCGCATCCTCGACGCTCGGCTCGGCAACAAAAGCACCTTTATTTGTCTCAGTTTCAATCAAACCTTCATGCGCAAGTATGGTTAAGACCTGGCGCACACGTGCCCGGCTGATACCAAAAATTTCTGCGAGTTCCGTTTCTTTCAGCCGCGTCCCCGGACGTAACCGACGTTCTGCAATCGAAAGCCAGATTCGTTCCGCGATCTGTTCTGTGGTTAGCGCTTCCATGGTCATCCTGAAATTGTTTGATTTGAAGCTAACTTATTTTTTTCTTTTAATCCAGAAGAAATGATGTCAATATTGTCGACAATCTAGTAGACAATTAGTCTAAAAATGAGTCGAGTGGGGGTTCCGATGGATTTTGATTTCACAGCAATCGATGCGGCTGACCGTTATCGGTTGCTGACTAATTTTATTGGCCCCCGCCCTATTGCACTTGTAACGACACGTTGTATCGATGGCCAAGATAATGGCGCTCCGATGAGCTTTTTCAATGTCTTTTCACACGAGCCTCCTTTGGTGGTTTTAGGCATTCAACCAAAGCTGGACGGCCGTGAAAAAGACACTGTAGCCAATATCCGCCGCACGTCAGAATTCACCGTCAACATGGTTGATATGGCTCTTTCCCAAACCATGCTTGTTTGTGGTTTGGGGGTCGAGACAGGCGTTGATGAATTAAAACTGGCCGGTGAAACGGTCAAAGCCGGTAAGCAAATTGATTGCTCGTGGATACCCGCCAGCCCTTGCGCAATGGAGTGCAAGGTTGAACGTCTGATCGAATATCCGCGTCGTGTTTTAGTGATCGGCGAGGTCGTTCATATGCATGTTCGCCGCGATTGTCTGGATGAACAAGGACGTTATGTGAACCCTGAAATTTACCATCCGATAGCCCGCCTTCACAGTGACAACTACATTGTTTCGGATCGGCAATTTGTGCTGAAAGCGCCTAAATTAGACGAGTTGCACAAGCATATAGAAGAAAAAGAAAAAAGATGAAAATCTTCCTGATTAATCCTAATTCGACAGAAAACATGACAAAAGTCGCGCTGAAAAGCGCGCAAAGTGTGGCTTCTGCAATTACAATCATTGAGACCGGCACAGGCATTGGTGCACCGCGCAGTATTGAAGGTTTTGCCGATGAGGCCATGTCTGTTCCCTCTATGCTGAACCAAATCCGTCGTGCAGAAATAAATGGTGCTGAGGCTACAGTTATTGCCTGTTTTGATGATCCCGGTCTTGATGCAGCCCGAGAAGTGGCCGCGGGGCCGGTCATTGGTATTTGTCAGGCAGGCATACAGGCGGCAATGATACTGGCAAAACGCTTTTCTATCATTACGACACTGCCGCGTTCAGTGCCTGTGATTGAAGATCTGGTGAAGCTTTATGGTGCTTCAGGTCATTGCCGCAAAGTGCGTGCCATTAACCTGCCGGTTTTATCTATCGAAGCAGAAGCCAATCAGGCTTTTAGGCTTCTGATTGATGAGATCTCGCGTGCTCGCGATGAAGATGGAGCTGAAGCAGTCGTCCTTGGTTGTGCAGGCATGTCGGAAATGGCTGCCAAACTTACAAATGCCACTGGTGTTGTTGTCATCGATGGCGTTGTGGTTGCCATTAAACTTGCCGAAGCCCTTATTGGTGCCGGTTTGCGGACTTCAAAATCCAATGCCTATGCCTTTCCACGGGTTAAAGGATGAGTACATCCAAAGAGTAGCGAGCAATATGTCGCATCAAAATTTGGTCTGTTAGCAGAAAGATTTGGAGGATCTTCTGCAAGATTGTCTACAAAACAGTTGACAGAATTTTTGATGTAGCTAACTTTTTCGATATCGACGTGTTTCTGAACACGGCACTGGGAGGAGAGAATTTGATGAGACTGAGAACGCTTATTGCGTTACTGGACGGTCGTGACGGATACCCGTCGCCGCAGCGGCGGAAAGATTGCTTTCCCTGTCTGGTTAATCTCGGATTATTGGCTGGCTACGGATGTAAGCCATGATTGTTTTTATCATTAAAAAACTCGCCAATGCGATTGTTGTGATGCTCTCTGTAGCATTTCTCGCCTTCTTGATTTTCCGCCTTGCGGGCGATCCGGTCGACATGATGTCATCCGAGCAAACTACTGAAGCTGATCGTGAGTTGTTGCGTGAAAAACTGGGACTCAATGACAGTTTTCTTGTTCAATATATGCGTTTTGTCCGCAATGCCGCACATGGCGAATTTGGAATTTCTTACCGAAACGGACAAGACGTGCTCGGCCTGATTGCCGAACGTTTTCCGGCAACCATGGAATTGGTCATTGTTGCAACTATTTTGTCGCTTGTGATTGGCTTGCCGCTTGGGGTTCTGACCGCAATCAAACGCGGGAAATGGTATTCGGAGTTTTTGCAATTCGGCTCGATTGTTGGTGTTTCCCTGCCAAGTTTTGTCGTCGGTATTTTGTTGATCCTAGTTTTTTCCGTAAACCTTGGCATTCTACCGGCTTTCGGGCGCGGACAAGTGGTTGATTTTGGTTGGTGGACAACAGGCTTCTTGACCAAAACAGGACTATTGGCACTGGTTTTGCCTTCAGTCTCGCTGGCACTTTATCAAATTACACTCATCATGCGTCTTGTCAGAGCAGAAATGCTTGAGGTTATGCGCTCGGATTATGTGAAATTTGCCCGTGCCCGCGGCATCAACCGTCACAAAATTTACTTCCGTCATGCACTTCGTAATTGTCTGATGCCGGTTGTAACCCTGACCGCCATGAATATCGGCACACTGATTGCTTTTGCTCTGATTACAGAGACAGTTTTTCAATGGCCGGGGATGGGCATGCTATTCATTCAGGCCGTGACATTCATCGATATACCGGTCATGGCGGCCTATCTTTGCCTTGTCTCTTTTATCTTTGTTTTCCTCAATACGATGGTTGATATCACCTATGCTGTGATCGACCCTCGATTGCGCAACTCGAAATAGGGGGCGGATATGGCGACAACAAGCACGACACCTTCACGTATCCAGCGTATCCGCAACAGTGATCTCTGGTGGTCGTTTAAAAACTCATGGTCGGCACGTATTGGTGCCTTCCTGCTCATCGTTTTGCTCGGCTCTGCACTGCTGGCTCCCTATATCGCCCCGCAAAATCCTTATGACACAGCATCACTGGATATGTGGTTATCGGAGCTTCCGCCGATCTGGCAGGAAGGCGGCCAAATGCCGTTTATCCTTGGCACCGACACACAAGGCCGCGATATGTTGTCGGTCTTGCTATACGGCACCCGCATTTCCGTTATGATCGGTTTTGCTTCTGTGTTTTTCTCATTGATTATCGGTTTGAGCTTCGGCCTGTTTGCGGGTTATTTCGGCGGTCTTCTTGATGATCTTTTGATGCGGATCGGCGATATTGTCTTGTCTATTCCGACAATTTTGATCGCGATCCTAGTCTCGACTGTCGTGCGTCAAATTTTACCGCCCGATTTACGTGAAATCGGAGCTGCCGGTGTGCTGGTTCTCGCCATCACCTTGTCGGCATGGGTGCAATATGCACGAACTGTGCGGGCACAGGCTATTGTCGAGCGTGGCAAAGAATATGTCATGGCGGCAAAACTTTTAAATGTTCCCAACCGCCGCATCATGTTCAATCACATCCTGCCCAATACGCTGACGCCTGTTTTGGTCGCAGCCACTTTGAGCTTCGGCATGGCGATTTTAACAGAAGCCACCCTCTCCTTCTTAGGCATTGGCATGCCTCCGGGCCAGCCTTCGCTTGGCACATTGATCCGTATCGGCAACCAATATCTGTTCTCCGGTCTTTGGTGGATGGTGATCTTTCCGGTTGTTCAACTTTCCTTGCTGGTCGTCTCGGTCAACCTTCTTGGTGACTGGTTGCGCGATGCCCTTAATCCAAAGCTGAGGTAAATCATGTCTGATCTCATTATCCGCAACATCCGCCCTTTGGGTGAAGAAACGACAGATGTCTTGATCCGTGATGGTATTATTGTTGAATATGGCAAAATTGCTGATTTGCCTGACTTTCCAACCGAGGACGGTAATAATGCCATTCTTTGGCCGGGGCTCATCGATGCACATACCCATCTCGACAAAACGACATGGAACATGGATTGGCATGTCAATAACCGTCCTGCCAATTTGCGCGGACGGATTGATTTCGAACGGGAAACCCGGCTCGAATTAGGGCTTGATCCGCATGTCCAGTCCATGCGCCATGCCATCGGCCTTGCAGCACATGGGGCTTCACATATCCGCAGCCATGTCGATATTGATCTGGCACATGGTTTGCGTTTGGTTGAGGGTGTGCAAAAAACCCGCGAGAAATTGCAAGGCATTATCGACATTCAAATTGTCGCCTTCCCACAGTCCGGCGTGATGGTCATGCCCGGTGTCATTGATCTCCTTGACGAGGCATTGGCCAATGGTTGCGAGGTTTTGGGCGGCATCGACCCATGCGGCATTGACCATGATCCGAAGGGGCAGCTGGATGCCATTTTTGCGCTGGCTGTAAAACATGGCAAGCCGATTGACATCCATCTTCATGAAGCAGGCGAACTGGGTGCCTTTACCATGGAGCAGATATTTGCCCGCGTGCGTGCAAATGGCATGCAAGGCAAGGTGGATATCAGTCACGCTTTTGCGCTGGGCATGAATGATTACCTGCGTGTCGAGCAATTGATCGAACAAATCGCTGAACTCGATATCGGCATTGCCACCACAGGTGCGCCTTCGGCAACGGTGCCATCACTCAAACGGTTGCGTGAAGCGGGGATCCGTGTGGGTGCCGGCTGTGACGGCATCCGCGATACATGGGGGCCTTGGGGCCTGCCGGATATGATGGATCGTGCAAGGATTATTGGCATGAAAAATGGTGTGCGCTCCGATATTGATCTGCGCCACATGCTTGAACTTGTCAGTCAGGGCGGCGCTGATCTCATGCGCCTTGAGGGTTATGGCGTTAAAACTGGCTGTAAAGCTGATTTCACGCTTTTGCAGGGACAAACAATCGGCCATGCCGTTGTGCAGCCCGCAACACCACCACTAGTTGTGAAAAACGGCCAAGTTGTTGCCCGCAACGGAATCTGCATTGTGAGCATGCCATGATAAAACATAATCCTGCACAAGCCGCATTGGCGGATCTGACACTGGGTGCTCGCCCTGATGGCCGCACCTTGCTGACCGCTCAATGGGTTCTTGCCCATGAAAACGACCAGCACATCCTTCTTAAAAACGGTGAAGTGGTCATCGAAAACGGGTTGGTTATTTTTACCGGTCATGGTTTTGGCGGTGATGTTGCGCGCCGTATTGACTTCGGCGCATCACTGATTTCACCCGGCCTCATTGACCTTGATGCTTTGTCCGATCTCGACACCACCATTCTTGGGATCGACCATTTTCCGTCTTGGAAAAAAGGGCGCGTGTGGCCGCTTTCTTACGTCGAAAACGGGCCATATGAGATGTATTCCGCTGAGGAACTGGCGTTTCAAAAGCGCTTTGCTTTCGGACAACTGCTTTTAAATGGTATTACGACAGCAGCCCCCATCGCCTCGCTTTTTTATCGGGAATGGGGCGAAACAGTAGCCGAATTTGATGCGGCGGCCGATGCTGCCGGTGAATTGGGCTTACGTGTTTTCTTATCGCCCGCCTATCGCTCCGGCGGCATGGTTTTGCATCAACCGGGTGACATGCGGGCACATTTTGACGAGCCGCGTGGGTTTGCAGGTCTTGATGCTGCCAGTGATTATATCGCACGCCAAGCGGGCCGTTATGACGGTTTGATACAGGGGCTGTTTGCGCCGGACCGCGTGGAAACCGCAACGGCGGGCTTAATCCGTGAAACGATGAAACGGGCAGAAGAGCTTGATGTACAGGTGCGCCTGCATATGGCGCAAGGTGTGATGGAAGTTGAAACTGTCCGCGCGCTTTACGGCTCGACTGCACCTGTCTGGCTTGCCAAAGAAGGGCTGCTTTCATCACGTTTGATGGCACCTCATGCCACCGAAGCGACAGAAGAAGATCTTGCACTTTACGCCGAGCATGGTGTTTCGGTCATCCATTGTCCGTTGGTTTCCGGACGTGGCGGCGGCAGCCTCAACAGTTTTTCCAAGCTACGCGATCTTGGCATCAATATTGCGATGGGCACGGATACAACGCCGCCTGATATGTTGATGAACCTTTTAGTAGGTCTCATCACATGCCGGATGAATGATGGCGGGCCTGAGCGCATCATGACACGCGATCTTTTCGATGCGGCAACTCTTGGTGGCGCAAAGGCACTCAACCGCCCAGATTTGGGTCGGCTTATGAAAGGTGCACGTGCAGATATTGCGGTTTTCGGGCTTGATGATGTGATGATGGCGCCGTCAATTGATCCGATCACTACATTGGTCACCGGCGGATCAGGCAAGGTGACACGCGCAGTTTTTGTCGATGGCCGTCTCTCGATGCGCTTTGGCGAAGTTGCAGGCATTGACATGCAAGCCGCACGTGATGAGGCACAGGCGCAATTTGATCGTCTGGTCGCGCAATATCCTGCACGCACATGGGGCCATCCGCCTGTCAGCGAAATTTTTCCTCCAAGCTATGTCATGCGGGAGAATGTTGATGGCTGAATCAGTACAAAATTGTCTTGAAGTCAAAGACCTTGTGGTAGAATTTCCAAACCGTCATGGCACGGTGACAGCACTCAACAAGGTTTCGCTGACAATCAAGCCTGGCGAAATTTTAGGCATGGTGGGTGAATCGGGTGCCGGCAAATCCATGACCGGCCTCGCCATTCAAGGGCTGCTTGAGCGTCCGGGCCATATTGCGTCCGGTGAAATCTGGCTCAATGGCCGTCGTATTGACGGGCTTAATGATCGGGATATGGAAACGATCCGCGGTCGGGAAATCGGTGCGATTTTTCAAGATCCTTTAACCTCGTTGAACCCGCTTTTTACAGTCGGCGCACAGCTTGTGGAGACCATCCGTCAACACCAAAAATCAATGAGCAAAGCAGATGCCCGCAAACGTGCAATCGAGCTTCTGATTGAAGTCGGCATTCCCGCACCCAATGAGCGTGTTGATCATTATCCTCATCAATTTTCCGGCGGGATGCGTCAACGGGTTGTTATAGCACTGGCGCTGGCGGCCAAACCAAAGCTTATTATCGCCGATGAACCAACCACCGCGCTGGACGTATCGATTCAAGCGCAGATCACCGGACTCTTGCGCAAGCTTTGCAAAGAACATGGAACAGCCGTGCTGCTTGTCACGCATGATATGGGGGTCATTGCCGAAACGGCTGACCGCATTGCCGTTATGTATGCCGGTCGTCTGATCGAGGTCGGTTCAGTTGAAACAGTGCTGAAAAGCCCCTCCCATCCTTATACCAAAGGGCTGATGGCTTCTATTCCAGCGCTCGGCGCACGTGTTGCCCATCTTCATCAAATCGACGGTGCAATGCCGCGTCTCAATGCAATCCCGCCAGGTTGCGCTTTTAATCCGCGCTGTATTTCAGCAGGGCCGCGTTGCAGCCGTGAACTACCGGAGCTCATACCAACATCAACTGGTGCTGCGGCATGCTGGTTGCAAAACGGAGGTGTGCAATGACAAGACAACAAAATATGGCAACTGCCGAGAGCACAGCATTAAAGGTCAGCCATCTTGATCGCATCTTTGATGCCTCGCCGTCCTTTCTTAATCGTTTGATTTACCGGCAGCCGCGCAAATTTTTGCATGCGGTCAGTGATGTCAGTTTTTCGGTTCCCCACGGTGGCTGCTATAGCCTTGTAGGAGAATCCGGCTGCGGAAAATCAACGGTTGCAAGGCTTGTAACCGGCATTTATGCACCAACATCGGGCGAAATCCGCTTTCTGGCTGGCAAAAATGGTGTGCCGCTTTCTGCCCAGATGATCTTTCAAGATCCCTATGCGTCGCTCAATCCGCGCTGGCGGGTAAAGAATATCATTGCAGAACCTTTACGCGAATTGAAACTGCGCAATAGCGCAGCCGAAATTGATGCCCGTGTGGCAGAATTGCTCGGTATCGTAGGGTTGGCTGCAACGGATGGCGACAAGTTTCCGCATGAATTTTCCGGCGGACAACGCCAGCGAATTTCTATTGCCCGTGCATTGGCATCCGAACCCGACTTTCTGATTTGCGACGAACCGACATCAGCACTGGACGTTTCGGTGCAGGCACAAATTCTCAATCTGATGCGCAAATTGCAGGATGAATTGGGGCTGACCTATCTCTTCATCAGCCATGATTTGTCTGTTGTCCGCCACATGTCGGATAAAATCGCTGTTATGTATCTTGGGCGTATTGTCGAAGAAGCCGATACGGAAACGCTGTTTGCCGATCCCAAACATCCCTATACGCGCTTGTTGTTACACACTATTCCGAACGTAAACGAGCCGCATCGTGATCGCGAGATTGTTGCCGGAGAAGTTCCAAGTCCGCTGGCACCACCGCCCGGCTGCCCGTTTCATACACGCTGCCCGATTGCAGAAGCAAAATGCAAAGTTGAACGACCAGAATTGATGCAAAAAACCGATGGAGCACGCGTTGCCTGTCACCTTGCCTGAAAAAGAGGACTTTGCAGCAAAACCAACCATAACCCATTCAATACCAACAATAAGAACAACAGACCTTAGGAGAGGAACTATGTCTACTATCATTAAACTTGCCGCCGCCGCTTTGGCGCTTTCAGTCAGCGCATTTTCTGCGCAAGCCGAAACAGTTAAATGGGGTTCGCGGGCGGATATTTACTCGCTCGATCCAAATTCCATTCCATCCACCTCGAACCTTGCCTTCCTCAATCATATTTATGAAGGCCTAATCCGCTATGACAAGACCTTCAAGCTTGAACCGGCGCTCGCCACAGAGTGGGAATTGGTCGACAATAAAAGCTGGCGCTTCAAACTGCGTGAAGACGTAAAATTCCACGACGGAGCAGAATTTACCGCAGATGATGTTGTTGCTTCCTTCAAGCGCGCGGGTGATCCAAATTCACCGCTCAAAGGTAATATGCCGCTTTATAAAGACGTTCGAAAAATTGATGATCACACAGTTGAAATCGATGTGACTTCACCATCATCGCTTTTCCTCAATGACATCACCAATATTTTTATCTTCGATGAAGGCTGGCTCAAAGCCAACAATACTGAAGAACCAACACGCTATGATGAGGGTAAAGAAGGCTACGCCACAACGCACACCAACGGCACCGGCCCTTTCCAATTGGAAAGCCGCAAGCCTGATGCCATGACGGTTCTGACAGCCTATGAAAATTGGTGGGACGAGCGCCAACATAATGTTGATCGTCTTGAATATATTCCAATTACCTCTGCGGCCACGCGTGTTGCCGCTCTCCTTTCCGGCGAGATCGATATTATTGACAGTGCACCTATTCAGGATCTCGATCGCTTGAATGCCGATCCGAACGTAAATGTTAAAAGCCTGACCGAGTTGCGTACGGTTTTCGTCGGCTTTAACCGCCGTGACAAGTTACCAAATGGTGCGGAAAATCCGTTTAACGACATTCGTGTGCGTCAGGCGTTTGAATTGGCGATTGATCGTGATCTGATCAATAAACGTGTCATGCGTGGGCTGGCGCGCCCTTCCGGTTCACTGATTGCACCTGATATTGCAGGTTATTCAGCTGAAATTGATACCTATGAGCCAGCCAATGCGGAAAAAGCGCGGGCGCTCTTGGCAGAAGCGGGCAAAGAAGGTCTCGCTTTCAATTATACCTGCATGAACGATGAAAGCATCAATGAAGAAGATTGGTGTCAGGCCATTTCAAACTTACTGACCCGTGCAGGTTTCAAACCGACAATCGACATGGGGCCGCGCGCTATTCAATCTCCTAAGCGTTCAAAAGGTGAAACTGAAGTTTTCAACTTAAGCTGGGCCAATGAACCGACACTGGATGCCTTTTCACTGCTTTCGCAAGTGCTCGCAACTAAAGACGGCACATTTGGCGTTTCAAACTATGGCGGATGGTCGGTTCCGACTCTCGATGAAAAAGTGCGCGAGGCTGCAAATATGGTTGATCCGGATGAGCGTATCAAACTGGAGGGCGAAGCTTTGAAGATCGCCAAAGATGAAGTGATGGCCATTCCGCTGCATCAACAGCCGATTGCATGGGCAACAAACAAGAAAATTGAGTCAATGGATTTACGGGCCGACAATAAAGCACGCCATTGGTTCACCGTTGTAGGTCAGGCCAAATAATAAAACTATCATGCCGCTCCGTTTTGACGGAGCGGCATTTTATGAGGGGGCTTCATGCCGAACGAGCTTGATAAATTACACTTGGGGCAGCGTCCCCAAGGCCGAACTCTGCTGACCGCAGATTGGCTTTTGGGTTATCGCGACGGCAGCCATGTTTTTCACCGCAATGGCGAATTGGTGATTGAAGGCAATTGCATAATCTATGTCGGCTCACGCTTTGAAGGTGACGTTGCGCGCCGTCTTGATTTTGGTGCCGCACTGATATCTCCGGGTTTGATCGACCTTGATGCTCTGTCCGATCTTGATACTTATAGTCTCGTTCTTGATAACCAGCCGGGCTGGTCGCGCGGGCGCATCCATCCTGATACCTATCTGGCAAAAGGGGCTTACGAAATGTATTCCCCTGAAGAGCTTGCTTTCCAGAAGAAATTTTCATTCGCCACCTCACTTTTAAACGGTGTGACAACCGCACTGCCGATTGCATCCTTATATTATCGTGAATGGGCGGAAACGGCGCATGAATTTGATGCTGCTGCCGATGCAGCCATTGATATTGGCTTAAGGGTTTTCTTAAGTCCTGCTTATCGATCGGGTGGTGCAGTCGTTGATCAGCACGGCACGATTGATCTTTATTTTGATGAAGAACGCGGCTTTAAAGGCCTTGAAACGGCATGTAATTTTATCCGTCGTCGCGCGGGCGATGGTGCCGGCTTGATCAATGGTTTGCTTGCACCTGACCGCGTCGAAACCAATACGGCCAAATTAATGCAAGCGACATTCAAAGTAGCAGATGAGCTTGATGTTCCTGTTCGCATTCACATGGCGCAAGGCCAATTCGAGGTTGATATGATGCGCCGTTTGCATGACGCAACTTCAGCTGAATGGCTCACCTCACTTGGTTGTTTCAATGATCGGGTGATCGCACCACACGGCACCCACGCAACTGAAACTGATCTTGATCTTTATGCCGAACATGGCGTGACACTTGCGCATTCCCCGCTTGTCTCTGCACGTATGGGTTCTATTTTGAAAAGCTTTGCGTCGATACGGCAAAAAGGCATCAATATCGGTATGGCGACCGATACCGCACCACAGGATATGTGGATGAATATGCTGACAGGTCTTACGGCCTGCCGGATTGCGGAAAAGCGTTCCGATGCCGCCTTCAGCGCGGATTTTTTTAATGCTGCCACCCTTGGTGGAGCACGCGCTTTAAAACGTTCCGACATTGGCAAACTCGAAGCTGGCGCACTTGCTGATATCGCCATCTTCCGGCTGGATGATCCGGCGATGACCCCAACCGTTGATCCAATCACAACATTGGTTCTGGGCGGGACAGGCAAAGTTACCGAAGCGGTTTTTGTTGATGGCAGATTGTCAATGCGCCGTGGTCAGGTGGCCAATATCGATATCAAAGCCGCACGCGTGCAAGCGCAAAAACAATTTGAAGGCTTGGTCGAAAAATATCCCGACCGGAGCTGGAAACATCCTTCTGTAAACCAGCTTTTCCGCCCCGCTTTTCCCATTATTGAATATTGACGAGGTTGCTATGATTGAAACCATTTTCACAAATGCCACTGTTTTGACGATGGACGCCGACCGCCGGATCATCGAAAATGGTTTTGTGCGTGTTGCAGGCGACCGGATTATCGGGATTGGCCGATCGGATGAAGCTGCACCTAAACCAGAAGACAAAGTGATTGATTGCCACGGCAAACTGGTTATGCCCGGCCTTATCGACGCGCATGGTCATGCCGGACATTGTTTGATCCGCGGCATTGGTGTTGATACCAATCCGTTATGGATGCGTATTGTGACACCTGCTTATTGGCATGCGACCACGCGTGAATTCTGGGCTGTCGAAGGCATGGTTTCTGGCTTGGAGCGTCTTCGCGCCGGTGTCACAACTGGTGTCAGCATCATCAGTTCCATGCCACGCAGCGATGATCCCGAATTTGCTATTGGTCATGCCCGCGCTTATGAACAAATAGGCCTGCGCGAGATTATTTGTACCGGTCCCGCAGGCCTGCCGTGGCCGCGAGAGGCAACACGCTGGGACAGCGGCAAGCCTGTACGCCATGCCGTGACTTTTGATGAAATGATGGAAGGGGCAGAGGCAACCATCCAATCCATTGATGGCAGCGGCGATGGTCGCATTCGTGTTTATTTAACCCCTTTTACCATCGTGCCTTCGGTTGACCCGTCCAATATGTCTTCGCCTGATCAAGCAGCACAGCTCAAACAGGTTGATCGTGATCATGCCCGCTCTGTCAGAGAACTTGCACGTAAATATGGTGTGAGGCTTCATTCAGATGCTTTTGCGGGTCAAATCAGACTTGCGGCGCAAGACAAAGAAAATGCGCTGCTTGGCCCTGATATTCATCTACAGCATTGCTGGGGTATTTCGCATCAGGAAATTGATATTCTGGCCGAGACCGGCACCTCTGTCACCCATGCACCTCCCGGCCGTTCTACGCCGGTGATTGAAATGATGGCTCGCGGTGTCAATGTGGCGATTACCACCGATGGAACGGCACCAAACCGCTTTTTTGATATTTTGCAAACGGCGCGGCTGTTCCAAGCAACCCAGCATGTCTTGCGTAATCATGACCGCTATTATTTCCCGCCGGGTAAAGTACTGGAAATGATCACTATCGACGCGGCGCGTGCTTTGGGACTGGATCATGAAATCGGCTCGCTGGAAATTGGCAAAAAGGCAGATATTATCGTCATCGATATGCAAGCACCTCACCTGACGCCTGATTGGCAGCCGGTGCATCGTTTGATTGCGCAAGCAATTGGCAGTGATGTTGAAACCGTGATGGTCAATGGCAAAACCATCTATGATGACCGCCGTGCACTGAACGTCGATGAAGCGGAAGCTTTACACGAAGGCAACCGTGTTGCCCGTGAATTTGTCACCAGAGCCGGACTTGGCGAGCATCTTCGAGATCCGGGCTGGGGGCAGGTTTACCGCACTTTCGACGAGCCTGTCGAAGTCGCACCCTGGTCATAAGATAAAAGAAGCCCCATGATGCAGATATGATTTAAAAAAGAGGCCGATAACGGCCTCTTTTGTTTTATAATATAATCAAAGTCGCTTAATCATCTTTGCCGTAAATACCGGTATGGATGACACCATCAGCACCGCACCAAGCACGGTACATGCCCGGACTATTAAATGGCAGTTCAATATTGCCTTTGCCATCAATAGCAATCAATCCGCCTGAACCACCCATTTCACCCAATTCACGCACCACATCACCTGCGGCTTGCGCAAGGCTTTGATTGGCCCAACGCATACGTGCATCAATTTCGTGCCCCACTGCCCAACGAATGAAATATTCACCATGACCGGTGGCAGAAATAGCAGCGGTTTTATCATCTGCCCAAGTGCCTGCGCCGATAACTGGGCTGTCGCCTACACGACCAGGTGTTTTCGCAGTCATGCCGCCTGTGGACGTTGCAGCCGCAACATGGCCATGTTTGTCCAGCGCCACAGCACCCACAGTGCCATGTTTACGAGCCGGATCACCATCATCGGCCAGACCCAAACGGCGGCGCTCCATTTCGGCATTCAAAGCATCAAGGCGTTGCTGGGTGGAAAACCATTCCGGTTCCATCATTTCCAACTCTGCTTTTTCACAAAAACGTTTGGCACCCTCACCCCCCAAAAAGACATGCTCCGTTTTTTCCATCACTGCACGGGCGGCCAAAACCGGATGACGCGGGCCACAAATACCGGTAATCGCTCCGCAATCCCGTGTTGCACCATCCATAACGGCCGCATCCATTTCATGGGTTGCATCAGTCGTAAAAACAGCGCCTCGTCCGGCGTTAAAAAGAGGATTGTCTTCCAGTGCCATCACGGCAGCAGTTACAGCATCAAGAGCGGTTCCGCCTTCATTCAAAATATTCAAACCTGCTTCCAGACAGGCTTTGAGACCTGCATGATATGCAGCTTCACGTTCCGGTGTCATATTGGTTTTCAAGATCGTGCCCGCACCACCGTGGAGTGCAATAACAGGAGTAATTTCAGACATAATATTCCTCAGATATTGGTATGTCCGGTGCATAAATGCCACCGATAAAAATGCCGGACTTTTTGTATAGAACAATGCGCGTGAGAAAGAAATAAAGCGGTTTCGTTGATTTCAAAAAGTTGAAGCCGTTTTTATGAAAGTTTGAGAAATAATTTACCAACACAGCGGCAACATCGTTTAAAAGATTGACAATAAACAACGAACTTAATCGGAATGGCCGGAGGGAAAGATGCGGGTTTATATATGTGCGGATATTGAAGGTGTTGCAGGCGTTGTCACGTCCCAGCAAGGCCAGCCCGGCAATCCGGAATATGAGCGCGCACGACGTTTAATGACAGAAGAAGTCAATGCAGCCATAGAAGGTGCCTTGGCGGGTGGTGCCGATTACATACTGGTTAATGACTCTCATGGCCCTATGGTCAATATTATTCCGGAATTATTGCATTCATCCGCAGAGCTTATTCTCGGACGCCCAAAAAAATTCAACATGGCGGCCGGTCTGGATGAAAGCTTCGACATGCTTTTCTTTACCGGTCATCATGCCAGTGCAGCGCAATATGGTGTTCTTGCCCATACGACCAATGGATTTGCTTTTCGCGGCATAAAACTTAATGGCCAACAGGTTGGCGAACCCGGTTTTTACGGCGCTTATGCCGGTGAACTTGGTGTACCCGTCGCTTTGATCACCGGTGATGATCAAACAGAGAAGGAAAACCGCCCGTTTTTCCCTGAAGCAGTATTTGCAACTGTCAAAACAGCTCTCGGTAACCGAGCAGCACGTCAGGTGTCTGTTCATAATGCACGCATGATGATCCGCGATCTTGCCAAAAAAGCGGTTGAACGCAAAAATGAGCTGAAGCCTTGGAAGCCTTTTACTGGCCGTATTCATGCTGAATTTACGATGAATTCGCCACTTCTTGCCGATCAGATGGCGATTATTCCTTGCGCCCAACGAACAGACGCAACAACCATTAGCTTTGACTGTGAAAATATTGCTGAAGCGGTCGGATGGATGGGTGTTCTTTCAGGCCTCTCCGCCAGTGTAAGATAAGTTTAAATCCAGCAACAAACTCCGATCATGTCATAGATTGAAATGATCGGAGAAATCATTATTAAGCCTCCGGCTAAACAAGCGATACTGTTAGCGTTTGTTTACGAAGGCAACAAACTTGCGCCCATCAGTTGCAAATCAATAGCGCGTGCTGCCTGTCTCCCCTCACGTATAGCCCACACCACCAAAGATTGCCCCCGCCTGACATCACCGGCGACAAAAAGTTTGGCGACTGTTGAGCGATAATCCGTCGTATTGGCTAAAACACTGACATTGCCGCGTGTGTCGGTTTTCAGTTTTAACCGCTCACCCAATTGTTCAATCACACTCTGCTGGTCAGGGCCGCTAAAACCCAGTGCAATAAATGCCAAATCAGCCTGTAAGATAAATTCCGTGCCGGCAATAGGCTTACGTCTTTCATCAACACTGCAACAGGTTATATGGGTTAATTTACCATTTTCACCACCAAACCCGAGTGTCGCCACCTGAAATTCGCGCATTGCTCCTTCAGCTTGTGATGAGGAAATACGAAGTTTAGTTGCCCAATATGGCCAGACACCAAGCTTGTCTTCCCGCAACGGAGGCTCAGGGCGGATATCAAGCTGTGTGACCTGCACCGCGCCTTGACGAAATGCAGTACCGACGCAGTCAGATGCAGTATCGCCACCGCCCACAACCACCACACGTTTTCCATCAGCCGAGATTGTTTCATTGAGCTGCCAATGCCGCGATTGCTCATCCTCTTTGCCGACACGACGGTTTTGTTGAACCAGATAAGGCATGGCATCATAGACACCATGCAGCTCACGCCCCGGCAAGGCCGGATCGCGTGGTGTCTCTGCACCGCCGCAATAGAGCGCGGCATCGTAATCATCCAATAATTGCTGAATTGCTATATCTTTGCCAATTTCAATGCCGCAATGAAAATTGACCCCTTCACCCTGCATTTGCGCTAGACGACGGTCGATCAGATGTTTTTGCATTTTAAAATCAGGAATACCATAACGCAGCAAGCCACCGGCACGGCTTTCACGCTCATAAACATCAACCCCGTGTCCAGCCCGTGCCAACTGTTGCGCTGCTGCCAAACCTGCCGGTCCTGAACCAATAATTGCCACGCGTTTGCCGGTTTTGATGGCAGCAATTTGTGGCTGCATCAATCCCAATTCGAAAGCTTTATCTGCCAAAGCCTGTTCGATCGTTTTGATCGCCACAGGCATATCTTCGAGATTAAGCGTGCAAGATTCCTCACACGGTGCCGGACAAACACGACCGGTAAATTCCGGAAAATTATTTGTCGAATGAAGATTGGCAATCGCTTCTTGCCATTGACCGGAATAAACCAAATCATTCCAATCGGGGATCTGATTATTGACCGGACAACCAGTGTCACCACCTTTATCACCATGGCAAAAAGGCACGCCGCAATCCATACAGCGCGCAGCCTGCCTTTGCACTTCTGTTGTGCTTAAAGGCAGCGTAAATTCACGAAAATGCCTGATACGATCCGAGGCTGGCTGATATGGCGCAACCTGCCGATCAATCTCCATAAAACCTGTAACTTTACCCATTTCAATAACCTGTTCTTGAGCTGGAATGTGATTTACTCTGCTGCAACCGGATTGCGCAGAAATTCCATTTCTTCCAGCGCACGGCGATATTCGACCGGCATGACTTTGACGAATTTCGGGCGATATTGTTCCCAGTGATCAAGGAGGGCTCGTGCCTGTTTGGAGCCGGTATAATGATGATGATTGGTCAAAAGCTGCACCAATCGCTCCTCATCATGGCGGGTCATATTGCCCGACACATCCACCCGCCCTTTATACATCAGGTCTCCGCCTTGATGGCTCAGGCGTTCCAGAATATCATCTTCCTCTGCAACCGGCTCCAGCTCGACCATGGCCATATTGCAGCGTTGTGCAAAATCACCGGCCTCATCAAGCACATAAGCCACACCACCAGACATACCGGCTGCAAAATTGCGCCCCGTTTCGCCGATGACCACCACAACGCCGCCGGTCATATATTCGCAGCCGTGATCGCCTACACCTTCAACCACCGCAACAGCTCCGGAATTGCGAACGGCGAAACGTTCACCTGCTTGCCCGCATACATAGCATTCGCCTTCAATGGCACCGTAAAGCACAGTATTGCCTGCAATGATTGCCTGTGCTGCATCAAGTTTGCTGCTCTCGTCAGGACGAATAACAATGCGACCGCCGCTGAGCCCTTTACCAATATAATCATTGGCCTCGCCAAAAAGTTCAAAACTGATGCCATGCGCCAGAAAAGATGCAAAAGATTGTCCGGCTGTACCTTTAAAACGCACTTGGATCGTGTCTTCGGGCAAACCTTTATGGCGATATTTGCGCACCAAAGCTCCTGAAAGCATCGCACCCACGGAACGGTCGGTGTTTTTGATTGTTTTTGTTAAAACAACCTTCTCGCGCCGCTCCAATGCCGGTTCCGCTTCTTTAATCAATTGACGATCCAGCACATCATCAATCGGATGGTCTTGACGTTGTGTGCAGCGCAGCTTTTCTGCATCATTACTAGCCGTCAATGGACGGTAGAAAATGCGGCTGAAATCCAAGCCTTGCGCTTTCCAGTGATCAATCGCTGCTTGTTGCTCAAGCAAATCCGTGCGACCGATAATGTCATCGAGTTTTTTAAAGCCCAGTTCCGCCAGCAATAAGCGCACTTCTTCAGCCAGATAGAAAAAGAAATTGATCACATGTTCCGGCGTTCCTTTAAAGCGACGGCGCAACACCGGATCTTGGGTCGCAACACCAACCGGACAGGTATTGAGGTGGCATTTGCGCATCATGATACAACCGGCAGCAATCAAAGGTGCGGTTGAAAAACCAAACTCATCGGCACCAAGCAAAGCGCCGATAATCACATCGCGTCCGGTGCGCAAACCACCATCCACCTGAAGGGCAATACGTGAGCGCAAGCCATTCAAGACCAGTGTCTGATGCGTTTCGGCCAAGCCTGTTTCCCAAGGTGAACCGGCATGTTTAAGCGATGTCAGCGGTGATGCACCGGTGCCGCCATCATAACCGGAAACGGTGATGTGATCGGCACGCGCTTTGGCAACACCGGCAGCCACAGTACCAACCCCCACTTCCGACACCAGTTTAACCGATATATCAGCTTGCGGATTGACGTTTTTAAGATCGAAAATCAGCTGTGCCAGATCTTCAATCGAATAAATATCATGATGCGGCGGCGGTGAAATCAAACCAACACGCGGGGTGGAATGGCGTGTCTTGGCGATGGTTGCATCAACTTTATGGCCCGGCAGCTGGCCGCCTTCTCCCGGTTTTGCACCTTGCGCCACTTTAATCTGGATCATATCGGCATTAACCAGATATTCTGTTGTAACGCCAAAACGTCCCGAAGCAACCTGCTTGATACTGGAACGATACGGATTGGATGATCCGTCAGGTCGCGGATAAAGCCGGTCGGGTTCCTCGCCGCCTTCGCCCGTATTGGATTTGGCACCCATGCGGTTCATGGCAGCAGCCAATGTCGTATGTGCTTCGCGCGATATTGAACCAAATGACATTGCACCGGTGGAAAAACGCTTCACAATTTCTGTGGCAGGTTCAACATCCGCCAGATCAACAGGTTGTTCTGCGCGTTCTACAGCGCTTTTAAGATGAAATAACGAGCGAATTGTTTTGGCGGCAGCTGAGCGGCTATTCAGCATATTTGAATATTGGGCAAAACTTGCCGGATTTTCATTGCGCACGGCATGCTGCAATTTTGCCACCGCATCCGGTGACCACATATGGGCTTCGCCGCGGATACGATAGGCATATTCGCCGCCGACATGAAGCGCATTGGTACCACCAATTTCTTTGATGAAAGCTGCGTCATGGCGCAGCACAGTTTCCTGCGCCACTTCCTCCAAGCCGACACCTTCGATCATTGATGCAGTACCGAAAAAATAACGGTCAACAAATTCTTGTTGCAGGCCGATTGCATCAAAAATCTGCGCCCCGCAATAAGACTGATAGGTCGAGATGCCCATTTTAGACATCACCTTGAGCATACCCTTACCAAGAGATTTTATATAACGGTTGACCACTTCACGGCTATCGACTTCCGCCGGAAATTCACCACGATGATGCATGTCGATTAATGTATCGAAGGCAAGATAAGGATTGATTGCCTCCGCGCCATATCCGGCCAGACAGCAAAAGTGATGCACCTCGCGCGGCTCGCCCGTTTCCACCACCAAGCCGACAGACGTACGCAATCCCTTGCGTATCAGATGATGATGCACGGCAGCCGTTGCCAGCAATGCAGGGATTGCAATACGATCGGGCCCGACCTGACGATCAGACAAAATAATAATATTATAACCGCCATGCACAGCAGCTTCAGCCCGTTCACAAAGACGCTCCAATGTGCCGCCCATACCAGCTGCACCTTCATTGACCGGATATGTCATATCCAGCGTTTTGGTATCAAACCGATCTTCGGAGTGACCGATCGAGCGAATTTTTTCCAAATCTGCATTGGTCAAAATAGGTTGGCGCACTTCCAGACGTTTGCGCCGCGAGGTGCCGACAAGATCAAAAATATTCGGTCGCGGACCAATAAAAGATACAAGGCTCATCACCAGTTCTTCACGGATCGGATCAATCGGCGGATTGGTGACTTGCGCAAAATTCTGCTTGAAATACGTGTAAAGCAGCTTGGCTTTATCCGACAGCACCGAGATCGGCGTGTCAGTCCCCATCGAGCCGACAGCTTCCTGCCCTGTTGTCGCCATGGGTGCCATCAAGAGCTTGGTGTCTTCCTGCGTGTAACCAAAACTGCGCTGACGCTCCAGCAGGCTGACATCACGTCGTAATGCGCGCGGCTCTACTGGTGGCAGCTCCTCCAGCACCAACTGGGTATTTTTGAGCCACTGGCGATATGGATGGGCATTGGCGATTTGTGATTTCAACTCATCATCACCGATGATGCGCCCCTGTTCCAAATCAATCAGCAGCATACGGCCGGGCTGTAAGCGCCATTTTTTGACAATGCGGCTTTCCTCAACCGGCAAAACACCTGCCTCGGACGCCAAAATAATACGATCATCATCCGTAACCAGATAACGGGCAGGACGCAAACCATTCCGGTCAAGTGTTGCGCCAATCTGGCGGCCATCGGTAAAGGCAACCGCGGCAGGACCGTCCCAGGGTTCCATCAAGGCTGCATGATATTCATAGAACGCCTTGCGTTCATCACCCATCAATTTGTTGTTGCCCCATGCTTCAGGGATCAGCATCATCATTGCATGGCTTAAAAAATAACCACCTTGCACCAGAAATTCGAGCGCATTATCAAAGCATGCCGTATCAGATTGCCCCTCATAAGAGATCGGCCATAATTTAGAAATATCATTTCCAAACAACTCGCTATCGACTGAAGCCTGACGTGCTGCCATCCAATTGACATTGCCGCGCAATGTGTTGATTTCACCATTATGCGCAACCATGCGGTATGGATGCGCCAAGCGCCAAGAGGGAAAAGTATTGGTGGAAAAGCGCTGATGAACCAATGCCAGCGCACTTTCAAAACGCGGATCATTCAGATCGTGGTAATAAGCACTGACCTGAAAACTTAAAAACATCCCCTTATAAACAATAGTGCGCGCGGAAAGCGAAACGATATAAAAACCTTTATCATCGCCATTATTTTCTTGATAAATCCGGTTGGAGATCACCTTGCGGAGCACAAATAAACGCCGTTCAAATTCATCCTCAGAGGTGATCGACGGATTGCAGCCAATAAAGACCTGCATATGATAAGGCTCAGTCGCAATAATATCCGGTTCTTTTGAAAGAGACGAATTATCAACCGGCACCTCGCGGAAAGCGATAAATTGCTGGCCTTCCATTGTTATAACTTCACGAATTAAGCTTTCAATCTGGTGACGCAATTCTTCATCGCGGGGCATGAAGAGATAACCGACACCATAATGACCGGCTTCAGGCAGCTGGATGCCGCTTTCAGCCATTTCTTCGCGAAAAAAACGATGCGGGATCTGAACCAAAATGCCTGCACCGTCACCCATCAGCGGATCGGCACCCACGGCACCACGATGGGTGAGATTTTCCAGCATTGACAAGCCATCGCGCACAATTTGATGCGACGGCTTGTTTTTCATATGTGCGATAAAACCAACCCCGCAGGCGTCATGTTCATGGCGCGGGTCATAAAGCCCTTGCTGTTGCGGCAGGGTGCCATGATGCAAATTTGTTTTAAAAGATGCGCTTCGATCCACGACGGGATCTTCGGTAATATGCTGGGTTTTAGGGGTTTTGATCGATGTTATTGTTTTGCCGCTTTTCTCTGTATGTGTGTGAGCTTGAATTGCCCCAACAGAATGCGACTTAATAAACATCGAAACCTCCTTAGATCCGGTTTTGGATCATGTGCCGGTTCAGACGTGCGGCTGCAACCCGTCCTCCGGACGGGATGAAAAACGGCACCGAGACGGCAGAATTGATAAATAAGTTGGAAAAACTGCTTATTCCGAGAAGAAAGCAGAATAAAAAAAGAGTGCCATGCAACAGATCAATCATCATGTCCTCCTTCTTTCTTTCAAATGATCCAGATATGAGATCAGTTCGTATCGCAATAAGATGCGAGCCATCTACGGAATAGTTCTCGTCAGAACAGTCAACAGCATTTGCATATGCCATTCCATTATCGACTGAGAACACAGGTTAAATTGAAACATCACACACTGCATTGAAGCCAATTTATAGCTAGCTCAATAGGTCAGTAGTGCTGCCCTATTATTTTATTGCAGATTTTTTACGCTTCCACAAGACCGAAATGATCGAGACGGCAACATTTTTTGCAACTTTATTGCGCTTGCATACTTCTTTTATGGAAAATCAATGATTTATGCTGGCACGCACTGATAACAAAAAATATCTCTTAAACGCATAAAAA